>NZ_QWKK01000102.1 GCF_009911695.1 Enterorhabdus sp. P55
TGGCGGCCGCGCCGCCGGCTGCGTCGCCTGGGCGCGGCGGCCGGCGCCTCCGGGGTCGACCTCGCGGCCGGGCGCTCACGCCCCTGCGCGTGGCGGCAGCCGCCTACTTCGCCCTGGTGGCCTTCCTGGCCGTGGGCTACATCCTCGTGCCGGCCCTCCAGACCGCGGGCGTGTCCCTCGACGGGCGGGGGCTGGCGGGCCTTTCCGTCTACGGGGACTTCCTCGCCAATCCTGTGAACCAGACGGCGGTGCTCAACACGCTTGCCGTGGGCGCTGCCTCCACCCTCACCTGCGGCGTCGTCGGCACGGCGCTCGCCGTCTACGTGCGCTTCTTCTGCCGGCGCCACCGCCGCCTCGTCCAGATCCTGCTCATGAGCCCCGTCATGATCCCCGGGGTGGTCATCGTGGTGGCGTTCATGCAGCTCTACGGCGAGAGCGGAATGGTCACCCGCGTCCTCGGGGCGCTCTTGGGCGCCGAGGGGCCCGTGCTCGGCTTCGGTGGCTTCGGGGGCATCGTCTTCGTCATCACCTACACCCAGTACGTGTACTTCTACCTGAACGTCTACACGGCGCTTCAGTACGTGGACGCGAGCGTGGTGGAGTCGGTGCGCAGCCTGGGCGGCGGTCTGGGGCGCGTGGTACGCGACGCGGTGCTGCCCGTGGTGCGGCCGGCCGTCATCGTGTCGGCCATGACCACGTTCGTGTCGGCCGTGGGGTCGTACTCGGCGCCGGCGCTCATCGGCGGCACCTACCGGGTGCTCTCGACGCAGATCGTGATGGCGAAGGCGAACTACGATATGGTGCTGGCCTCGGTGGAGGTGATGGTGCTTCTGGCCATCGGCGTGGCGGCCACGGCGCTCTGCTCGGGGCTGGCCCGGCGCTACCGGGCAGCGGCGGGCGCGCGGGCGGTCTACTGGCGCCCGGATGTGGGGCGCAGCCGGGTGGCGCGCGGGCTGTTCACCGCGTTTGCCGCCGTGCAGCTCGTGGTGGTGCTGCTGCCGGTGGCGGTCATCTTCTACCTGTCGTTCATGTCCACCCAGTCCATCATGACCGAGGTGTTCCCCACTGGGGCCACCCTGGGCAACTACGAGGCCGTCTTCACCAACCCGCGCACCTTCCGCCCCCTGGGCAACAGCCTGATGATGGCGCTTCTAGCCGTGGGGGCGGGCCTGGTGCTGACGGTGCCCGTGGCCTACGCCACCCGCAAGGGGAAGAGCCTGCCCGGGGCGCTGCTCGAGGGGCTGCTCATGCTGCCGTGGTGCATGCCGGCTAGCGTCATCGCCATCGACCTCATCAACGTGTTCAGCGCGCCGTCGGTGTTCTCGCTGGGGCGGCCGCTCATCGGCACCTTCGAGATCCTGCCGGTAGCCTACGCCGTGATGGCGCTGCCGCTCCTGCTCAGCTCGTCGCGTGTGGCCGTCGGCGGCGTGCGCGAGAACGCCGAGGAGGCGGCGCGCAGCCTGGGCGCTGGCCCTGCGCGCACCTTCGCGTCGGTGGTGCTGCCCGCCATCGTGCCCGGCGTGCTGGCCGGCGCCATTCTGGCGTTCGTGCGCACCATGGGCGAGTACACCATGTCCGCCCTGCTCTACGGCGTGCACAACCGGCCCATCGCCGTGAGCATCGTCACCACCATGCAGGAGTACCACATCGGCGTGTCCATGGCCTATGGCGCGCTCGTCATCGCGCTGTGCTGCGCGTTGCTGTTCGCCATCCTGCGCCTCGATGCCGCCCGCCTCGGCATCGACGAGGCTCCGCGACGGCGGGGCTGACTCAGGAGGGGGGCTGGCCTTGGAGAGGCCGGCCCCCGGAGCGGCATGCAGGGGCACTTCAGCTATTTCGTCGCAGACACATGATTTCATTTTCTCTATTTCGTCGCAAAACCATCTTTTCATTCTTCGGATTTCGTCGCATACTAGGCAAATCACTTTGCTGTTTTCGTCGCAGGAGCGCCTTGTACCGGGGTTGACCCGCACGGAGGCTGCCAGCGGGAGGGGAGTCGCCATGCTCAGACGATCCGCCTATGAGCGCCTCGAGCGCTGGAGGGCTCAGCCCGGACGTCGCGCGCTGCTCATCGACGGGGCGCGCCAGGTGGGCAAGACCTACCTCGTGCGCGCGTTCGCCCGCGCCCACTACGACCTGCTCGTCGAGATCAACTTCATCGACCAGCCCGAGGCCAAGGCCATCTTCGAGGGCAGCCTGAACGCCGCCACCGTCATCCCGCTGCTGTCTGCCTTCGCCGGCCGTCCGCTCGAGCCGGGCCGCACCCTTGTGTTCCTCGACGAGATCCAGGCCTGTCCGCGGGCGCGCACGGCCATCAAGTTCCTCGTGGACGACGGGCGCTTCGACTACATCGAGTCCGGCTCGCTTCTGGGCGTGAGCTACTGCGAGCCGCCCTCGCTGCCCGTGGGCTATGAGTCGGTGCTGCGCCTCTATCCGCTCACCTTCGAGGAGTTCTGCTGGGCGCTTGACGTGCAGCCGGAGGTACTCGACCTGGCGCGGGAATGCTTCGAGCGCCAGTGCGTGGTGCCTGAGCCCGTCCACGGCCGCCTCATGCGCCTGTTCTCCTACTACCTGGCCATCGGCGGCATGCCCGCCGTGGTGGCCCGCTTCGCCGAGACGCGCGACGTGGCGCGGGCCCTGGAGGTCCAGCAGGACATCCTGGCCCTCTACCGGATGGACATCGCACGCTACGCCCGCAACAAGGCCCACGTGCGCGCCATCTTCGATGCCATCCCCGCCGAGCTCGACAAGCAGAACAAGCGCTTCCGCTTGTCCGACCTGGCCAAGAGCGCGCGCACCGAGCGCTACGAGAGCGACTTCATCTGGCTGGCCGACGCCGGCGTGGGGCTGCCCTGCTTCAACGTGTCCGAGTTGGTGGCGCCTTTGCGGCTCAACGTCAAGCACAGCATGTTCAAGCTGTTCCTGTGCGACACGGGGCTGCTCACGGCCCAGCTCGCCGACGGCGTGCAGTTCAAGATTCTCCAGGGGCAGCTGGATGTGAACTGGGGCGCGGTGCTTGAGAACGCGTTCGCGCAGATGCTCACGGCCAACGGCTTCGATGCGCTCTACTACGAGCGCGCCAAGCATGGCGAGATCGACTTCGTGGTGCAGAAGGGCGGAAAGGTGATCCCCATCGAGGCGAAGTCGGGGCGCATCTTCCGCGCCCACGCGTCGCTCGACAGCGTGCTGCGCGTGCGGGAGTGGGGCTTGGATCTGGCCTATGTGTTCTGCCGCGAGAACGTGGCGGTGGAGGTGAAGCTGCCCGACGGCCGCGACGATCCGGCCACCATCGCGTACCTGCCCTGGTACATGATGGCGTTCGTCAAGCCCGAGGGGCTGCCCGAGTCGCTCGTCGTGGAGCTGTAGGGGGGGCGTGGGACCGGCGTCAGGGGGCTTGCGATGCGCCGGCGCCTGGCCTGGGGCCGGCGCAACCGGCTGCCGACCGTCGGCGCGTCGCCTCGGGCGCGTCCCGGGCGGCGCCGTCCGGTTTGGGGCGCGCTGCGGCTGGCTGCCACTCCTGGGCGTGCCGGCGCCTCCGCCGCGCGTTTGTGGAATTCGACGTTTTGCGCGTTGACAAACCTGCGGCGTTGCGCCATCATATCGATTTGCGCCAAGGCGCATGACCCGTGGGGATGTAGCTCAGCTGGGAGAGCATCACGTTCGCAACGTGGGGGTCGTGGGTTCGAATCCCATCATCTCCACCACGGTAACTCGGACGGGGCCGGATCACACGATCCGGCCCCGCTTTTTATGCGCGCGATCCTTAGGAGCGCAACCCGAAGCGCTTGCGCAGGATGGCGTGGCCGCCTGCCGGGCGCAGGTTCGCTAGCGCGTGGTCGCGGAAGAGCGCACCGGGGTTCGAAAGGGCCCGGTTGAGGGCGGTGACTCCGCGGCGCCGGCGCGCGGCCCGGATTCTACTCGGCGCTGGGGGAGGGCGCTGCTCGCTGGGGCCCGTCGCCGGCATCGAACGTCCTGCGCTCGGTGCGCCACCAACCGCTGCCGTCGACGGCGGCGCCTGGGCGGGCGGCTCGGGCAGCGGCCGGCTTGCGATCGGGCCAGGCTGATCGGCTCCGTCGCGTCTGCGTCGGGCTTGCGGCGCCCTCTCGGGCACCCCGCGCCATCGGTCGCGGTGCAGCTTGCGCGCCTCAATTGGCCAAAATCGACGACCTGACGACGACGGCTGTCCGGTTTCGCCCCGCTTTCTGCCTGCGCGGGCATGC
Organism: Enterorhabdus sp. P55; assembly: GCF_009911695.1. Lineage (GTDB taxonomy): Bacteria > Actinomycetota > Coriobacteriia > Coriobacteriales > Eggerthellaceae > Enterorhabdus. The sequence goes on from NZ_QWKK01000102.1 coordinate 4,221, forward strand.
CGTTCGACGGCGACCTGGGTAAACTCGGCGCCATGCGCGTGCGGAGGGTTGCCGTGGGGGCTCGGGCTGTCGTCAGGTCGTCGGTTTTGGCCACTTTGCGGCTCGCGGCTGCGCGGCGGCGGGATGCCGGGCGCCGTGGGGCGGCAGGTCGTCCTATAATGGGATGCCAACGTCGCCTGGGCGGCCGGCGCCTGCGGGCGACGGCGCGTTGTCCGGCGACATCGCGACGAGAAAGGGGCGCGGGATGCGCATCGGGTTCATCGGGCTGGGAAACATGGCGACGGCCATCATCGGCGGGCTGCTGGCCCAGGGAATCGTCGAGCCGGGCGACATCGTCGGGTCGGCCAAGACCGCGGCCACGCGCGAGCGTCGCGCGGCGGAGCTCGGCATCGCGGTCACCGCCGACAACGTCGAGGTGGCGCGCCAAGCCGACGTGCTGGTGCTGGCTGTGAAGCCGGTGTTCTTCCCTGAGGTCGTCGCCGAGGTGCGCGGTGCGGTGGACGACGGCACGCTTGTCGTGAGCATCGCCGCGGGGCTCACCCTCGAGGGCATCGAGGGCCTCTTCGGCAAGCCGGTGCGCCTCATTCGCTGCATGCCGAACACGCCGGCGCTCGTGGGGGAGGGCTGCACCGCTGTCTGCCCTGGGCCGCGCGCCACGGCTGAGGACGAGGCGCTCGTCCTGCGGCTCATGGGCGCCTGCGGGGCGGCCTCGGTCATCCCCGAGCGCCTGATGGACGCGGCCAGCGCCGTGGCCGGCAGCTCGCCGGCCTTCGTGTTCATGTTCATCGAGGCCTTGGCCGACGGCGCCGTGGCTGCGGGGATGCCGCGTGCACAGGCCGTCGAGTTCGCGGCCCAGGCGGTTGCCGGCAGCGCGCGCCTCCTGCTCGAGACGGGGCGTCACCCCGGCGAGCTCAAAGACATGGTGTGCTCTCCAGGCGGCACCACCATCGAGGGCGTCGCCGCCCTCGAGGCCGGTGCCTTCCGGGCCGCCGTCATGGAGGCCGTCGCCGCCTGCGTGGAGAAGGCCCAGCGGCTCTAGGCCGTCGAGCCCGCTAGCGGCTTTCTGGCCAAAAACACCGCGTTTTCCGCGCTTGGCGGGGGCATCCTTCGCGGTCTTCACAGCTATTTCCGGCAGAGAATAACCTTGACCTGGTAAGACGGAGACGATGATTGCTGGCGCTTTCCCGCGCAGCGCCTCAGTTGCGTAAACCACGGTGTTTTTGGCCAGAAACCTCGAAATCGGCGAAACTCCGGCCCCACGGATGCCGCCCTGCAAAAGCGGCGGCGACTCCGATGGCTCGGCGGCTCCGCCCGGAGCCGCCCCTCCGCCAACCCCCCCTGAAAGGCCGTCCCCACCCGCTCCTCTTCGAGAGGACCGCTCGCCCCCTCCGTCAGCACTGCGGACGGGCCGTCCCCCCCCCATTCGGCCGCTCCTGCCGGGCTGAGGAAGATTCCGGCCAAAACCACCCCGGTTTACGCGGATCCCCGGATTCTCAAGGCCTCCGCTTTCGATTATTCCCAACTGGCTATCAACTTGACCGGGGAAGAGCGAGCCTCCCCTTCCCCCACGGCGGCCAGGGGACGACAAGATCTGCGTAAACCAAGGGAGTTTTGGCCAGGAACCCCCTCGACGGCCGTCGCCTGACGCCTGGTGCCCCACCACGCCCCCAACGGGCTAGTCGCCGAACCAGGCGCGGGCCAGCGCGCGCACGCCGGGCTCGATGTCGCCCTCGGGAATGGCCGAGAACCCCACGAGCACGCATCCCTCCGGCGCGTTCGCGGTATTCGCCCAGTAGCGCTTCGTGCCGTAGACCGCCACGCCCTCGCGCTCGGCCGCCTCGATCAGCTCGTCCTGGCTGCGGCCGCCGGGCACGTTCACCAGCAGGTGCAGCCCCGTGCCGTTCTCCAGTATCTTCACCCGGTCTCCCAGCGCGGCGCGCAAGGAGCCGGTGAGCGCCTCGTACTTGCGCCGGTTGCGCACCTGGGCCCGTTGCAGGTGGCGGTTCCACCCGTCGTGCATGAATCGACCGAGCACCGCCTGGTTGAGCCAGGGTACCTCGGCGTAGGACCTCCCGAACGTCGCGCGCCACTGCTCTAGCAGCCGGGGCGGCAGCACCAGGTAGTTCATGCGCAGGGCGGGGGAGAGCGACTTAGAGAAGGTGCCCATGTACACCACGCGCCCCTCGAGGTCGATGTTGGCCAACGGCAGCAGGGCGCGCTCGCGGTAGCGGAAGTCGCGGCAGTAGTCGTCCTCCAGGATGTAGGCGTCGTGGTCGCGGGCCCAGGCGAGCAGGCGCTCGCGCAGGTCGACCGGCATCACCTGGCAGGTGGGGAACTGGCTCGACGGCGTCACGTAGACCAGGTGGGCCCCGCTGGCGTCCAGGTCGGCGAGGAAGCGCTCGTAGCCCCGGCCGATGCGGCAGGGGGCCACGGCCACGCGGGCCCGCTCTATGGCCGACCGCACCCCGTCGTAGCCCGGCTCCTCCATGGCCACCACGGTGTCGCCGGGGAAGAGGGCCAGCAGGTTCTGGACGCTGCTGTGGGTGCCGCCCTGGATCACCACCTGCTCGGAGGTGCAGTGAAGCCCGCGCTGGGTGTTGAGCCGCCAGGCTATCTCGCCGCGCAGCTCCTCCTCGCCCAGCGGGTCGTTGTAGGCGTCGCAGCCCACGTTCTCCACCGAGAGCAGGATGTCGTCGGTGATGGCGCGCCAGGCCGCGGCGGGGAAGCTGCCCGGCTCCAGGTCGCCGTAGGTGAAGTCGTAGCGGATGCGGCGCGCCGGCGCGGCATCGGGGGCGGGGCGCCGAGGCGCGTCCATCTCCAGGAACGACACGTCCTGGACCACGTAGCCCGAGCCGGGGCGGCTGGCCACGAGGCCCTCGCTCGTCAGCAGGTGGTAGGCGGTCTCCACGGTGTTGTGGGAGCAGCCCAGGTCGTCGGCAAGGCCGCGGATGGAGGGGAGCTTGCTGCCCATGGGGTAGGAGCCGTCCTCGATGCCGTCGTGGATCTTCTGGTAGATCTGCTGGTAGATGGGCACGTCGCTGTGCTGATCGATGAGCATGTCCGCCTCACCGCCTTCGCTGGTAGGGGCCTGCCGCGGGCCCGGGCGAGCGGCGACGGCGCCGACCGTCCTCCTCCGCCTGAGCCAACTGTCCCTGTGATTTTACCGTTCTCTGTCCCTTCCGGGCAAAACCGATGCTTCTCTATCATCCAGTACCATGGAGAGCCAGCGACAGTCGAAGGGGGGGCCGTGGCTCGAATCGGCACCATAGCCGCCGCCTGCGCCGCCGGACTGGTGGCGCTCGCCGCCGCCTGGGAGGGGACGCGCCCCGCCCTGGGGCTGCTGCGGCCGCCCGGCGCCGGCGCGCCCG
>NZ_QWKK01000103.1 GCF_009911695.1 Enterorhabdus sp. P55
GGCCGGGCCCAGCTGGCCCAGGCCCGCGCCGACGCCGAGCAGCAGCTGGCCGCGGGCGAGCGGCGGCTCGCCGATGCCGCCGCCCAGCTGACCGAGGCCCGCGCCTCCCTGGCCCAGGGCCGCGCCGACTACGAGCAGGGGCTCGCGGAGTGGGAGGACGCCCGCGCCGAGGCCGACCGCCAGTTCGCCGACGCCGAGCAGCAGCTGGCCGACGCCCAGCAGGCCATCGACGACATCCCCGAGGCCGAGTGGCTCGTCATGGACCGCACGAAGAGCCACGGCGTGGTCAGCTTCGACGCCGACGCCGCGCGCGTGGACTCCATCGCATCGGTGTTCCCCTTCATCTTCTTCCTGGTGGCGGCCCTGGTGGCGCTTACCACCATGACGCGCATGGTGGAGGAGGAGCGCGTGCTCATCGGCACCTACAAGGCGCTCGGCTACTCCCGCGCGCGCATCACGTCGAAGTACCTCGTCTACGCCGGCGCGGCCTCGGCGGCCGGGGCGGCGGCGGGCATCGCCGTGCTCTCCCAGGTGCTTCCCGCCGTCATCATGGAGGCCTACTCCATCATCTACTTCGTGCCGCGCGGGCCGCTGCCCGTCGACTGGCCCTTAGCGCTCCTGGCGGCCGGGCTGGGCGTGGGGGTCACCCTGGGGGCCACCTGGGCCGCCGCCGCTGCCACCCTGCGCGAGCAGCCGGCCTCGCTCATGCTCCCGCGGGCCCCCAAGGCCGGCAAGCGCATTCTGCTCGAGCGCGTCCGCCCGCTGTGGCGCCGCCTCAGCTTCTCGTGGAAGGTCACGTTCCGCAACCTGTTCCGCTACAAGAAGCGCCTGGTCATGACCGTGATCGGCATTGCCGGCTGCACGGGGCTGCTGCTGACGGGCCTGGGGCTTCAGAACTCCATCAACGACATCATCGACAAGCAGTACGGCGCGCTGGTGCGCTACAACGCGGTGGTCACGGTGAACGAGGATGCTGACGAGGAGGCCCTCGGCGCGGTGGCGGCCCTCATGGAGTCGCCGGCCATCGCCTTCGAGGAGGCGGCCCTGGCCTCGGGCCCCGATGCCTCCGATGTCATGGTGACGCTGGAGGTGCCGGCCGATCCCGATGCCTTCCAGCGGCTCTGGGTCATGCGCACGCGGGAGGGCCATGAGCCGATTTCCCTGGGCCAGGACGGCGTGGTTCTGACAGAGAAGCTGGCGACCACCCTGGGGGTGGGCCCTGGCGATGTCGTCACCCTGGCGGGCCAGGACGTGCTGGGCAACGCCACCTCCGACACCCACGAGCTCACGGTGACCGGCGTCATGGAGAACTACGTGTACAACTACGCCATAGCGGGGCCCGCCGCCTACGAGGCTGCCTACGGCGCGGCGCCGAAGTACCGCTCGGCCTTCGGCGATGTCGGCGTCGGCGCGGCCGCCCACGATGCCTTCAACGAGGCGGCCCGGGCCACGGGCGCGGTGAAGACCATCGCCTACAACGACGAGACCATCGAGTCCTACCGCACCATGCTGCGCTCGGTGAACCTGGTGGTGGTCGTGCTGGTGGTGGCCGCGGCGGCCCTCGCCTTCATCGTGCTGTACAACCTCACCAACATCAACATCACCGAACGCGCCCGCGAGATAGCCACGCTCAAGGTACTCGGCTTCACCGCCCATGAGGTGGATCTCTACATCTACCGCGAGATCGTGCTGCTCTCGGTGATCGGGGCGGCCGCGGGCCTGGTGCTCGGCCTGTTCCTGGAGGGATTCGTGGTGGTGACGGCCGAGGTGGACCAGGTGATGTTCGGCCGTGACATCCACGCTCTCAGCTTCGCCGTGGCCTTCCTGCTGACCATGGTATTCACCTTCCTGGTGATGCTGGTCATGCGTCGCAAGCTCTCCGCCGTCAACATGGTGGAGTCCCTCAAGAGCAACGAGTAGGCTCGCAGCGCCCCCCCGCGCCGACGGGGCGGCAGCAGGGGCCTTCGCTCGGGGGCCGTGCGGCCCTTGTCTCGCCCGCCTGCCTTGCGGCTCCCTCTGCGCCGAGGCGGCGGCAGGGGCCTTCGCTCAGAAGCTTCGCAGCCTTCGCTTCGGCCCCGCCGCCGCCTCAGCGCTGCCTGCCTGGCGCTGGGAGCTCTGTTCCCCGTTCTGCTTCCTTTCTCTCTTTTCCCAGGTCAAACCCATGGTTTATAACGGGGTTTAGGCAAATACACCCTTTTCTTCCCTTTGGCAGATGCGCGTGCGGGGGTCCGCGGCGCACAATCGGGTCAAAGCTCGCGCCTCCGAGGGGAGCGCGGGCGAGAGAGAGGGAGGCCTCCCGGGCGGCGCGTGGCGCGGCGCGGGAAGGCGAGAGGGAAAGAGGTACCCATGACGACAGAGGAGAAGAAGGCGAGTCCCAAGCGCCCCAAGAAGGCGCCGGTGATCATCGGCGTCGTGGCCGCCATCGTGGTGGTCGCAGGGGCCGGCATGTGGGTCTGGCACGAGCAGCCCAGCTTCTGCGGGGCCATCTGCCACGTGCCCATGGATCCGTACCTGGAGACCTACGAGGCCGAGCCCGGCCAGGCCGGCACCGACAAGTGGGGCAACGAGGTGACGGATGCCGCGGCCATGACGGCGGCCTACCACCGCGCCGAGGCGGACTCGTCCTGCCTGGACTGCCACACCCCGGTGCTCAGCGAGCAGGTCTCCGAGGGCATCAACTGGGTGAGCGGCAACTACGAGGTGGTGCTGAACGACACCTACGACGGCGTCCTGCTCGAGCGGAGCGCCTCCCCGCTCACCGAGGCATCCGGCGCGGAGAAGGACGAGCTGTGCCTCAACGAGAGCTGCCATCCCATGACCCGCGAGGAGCTGGCGGAGAAGACGGCCGACCGCGCGTTCAACCCCCACGTGATCCAGCACGACAAGCTTGACTGCACCACGTGCCACAAGGCCCACCGCGCCTCGGTGTACTACTGCACCCAGTGCCATGACGAGGCCGAGGACGACCTGCCCGCCGGCTGGCTGTCCATGAAGGAGGCCGGCGCGCTGCCCGCTACCGCGTAGGCCGCACGTGCGTTGGCCCCGCACGGGCCGCACGCCCTGATCGAACACTCGCCGCGCCCTGATGCGCGCGGCTTCCCGAAGGAGGAACCCATCATGTCCAAGCTCGCTTCCAACCTGTCACGTCGCGATCTGCTCAAGTTCGGCGGCCTCTCCGCCGTCGGCGCCCTGGGGATGTCTGCCCTGGCCGGCTGCTCGCCCAAGGTCGTCGCCCCCGAGGGCGGCGTGCCCAAGGCCGGTAGCACCGCCGCCACCACCGGCTCCGCCGACGGCGTGCCGTCGTTTTTGCTGACCCCCGAGCCGGTGACCGACTTCGCCGAGACCCACGAGTACGACGTGGTCGTGGTGGGCGCTGGCGAGTCCGGCCTGGCCGCCATCCACGCCGCGCGTGCCGCCGGCGCCTCGGTGGGCGTGCTCCAGAGCCTGCCCATCGTGCAGACCGCCGGCAACATGGGCGCGTCGATCGACCTGACCCAGACGAGCGAGGCCGGCATCAAGGCGGCCGTCTCGTTCATCAGCTACAAGAGCGACTACCGGTCCAGCGCCGAGCAGGTGGAGGCGTGGGCCCGCAACTCCCAGGAGGCGCTTGCCTGGTGGGAGGAGGCCGCGGCCGCCGGCGGCAGCGTCTTCCAGCCCTACGACTACGTGGTCAACTGCAACGGCCACGACGTGTACTTCCACGCCAACACCTACTTCCACGACGAGGGCCATCAGAAGGGCGCGCTCGTCATCGGCGACGCCGTGCAGGCCGAGGGCGCCGAGATCTTCTTCGAGACCCCCTGCGTGCAGCTGCTCAAGGAGGGCGACCGCGTGGTGGGCGCCATCGGCAAGCGCAAGTCCGACGACAAGCACGTGCTGCTCAAGGCGAAGAAGGGCGTCATCATGGCCGCCGGCGACTACGTGGGCGACACCGAGATGCTGCACTACTTCACCCCTGACGCCAAGGGCCTGCACCAGGCCGTGGACTTCCGCAACGGCACGGGCCTCAAGGCCGCCCTGTGGGCCGGCGCTCAGATGTGCCCCGCCTCCCACACCAAGATGGTGCACGGCGAGGGCCCGAAGGTGCGCTTCGAGATGCCCTACCTGTTCCTCGACCGCCACGGCAAGCGCTTCATGGACGAGGGCTGCTGCCGCATGGGCTACCTCAACGAGTTCACCAACAAGTACCTGGCCGAGGTGGACTTCGCCGAGGACACCGCCGTCAAGTTCTTCTCCATCGTCCCCACCAACTGGCAGGAGCGCTACGACGCGTGGAAGTCGTTCTCTGACATCTCCAACCACAACGCCTATCGCAACGTCGACCCCGAGGCGTGGGTCAAGGGCGAGACCCTGGAGGAGCTGGCGGCCAACATGATCGCCTACGCCGACGACCAGAAGTGGGCCCACGACTACACCGTGGAGGCCGTCTCGTCGCTTTCCACCTTGCGCGTGGTGCTGTGCTTCTCGTCGGCCTACGTGCTGGGCGGCTTCCTCGCCTTCCTCGGCAACGGCATGGCGCCGCTCCAGCTGGCGGTGCTGCTCACGGCCCTGCCCCTCACCGCCTGCGCCTGCGTGCGCGCGGCGTTCCGCAGCATTCCCGAGGCGGCGCTGCCCCACCGCCTGTTCCCGCGCTTCTCCTACCCGTGGAAGCTCTACGTGCTCATGGCCCTGTACTCCTTCGCCTACGGCTTGCGGCAGATGCAGATGGTGGACGGCACGGGACGCGGCTCCACCTACGCCACGATGATAGCGAGCGCGGTGGTGTTCGCCTCGGCGTGGTTCTTCGCCGACCGCGTGGTGCTCATCAAGGCATCGCGGGCACCTATGCTGTTCATGGTCTGCGGCTTTCTGCTCGTGCCGGCCCAGAGCGTGATGGGCGATGCGGTGTCGAGCTACCTCATCTCCATCAGCTACACGCTCATGCACGTGTTCACGCTGGTGCTCCTGTGCTCCATGGCGCGCAAGAGCGGGGTGCCGGCGCCGGTGCTCGTGGCGCCGCTCTACGCGGTGCAGCTGTGACCATGGTGGGCGTGGGGGTGGACGCGGGCCTGGGCGCGCTGGGGATGTCGGCGGTGGCCCAGTCCACGGTGTCGGTGGTGATGGTGGCGCTGCTCGTGGTGCTCATCACCCTGCTGCTCCTCTCGGAGCGGCGCTGGGACTCGCACTGGACCGTCGTGCTCGACGACGACAGCCTGGCGGAGGAGTCTTCTCGCGAGGAGGCGGTCGCCGCCCGCTGCGACGAGCTGTCCGCCCGCTGCGGCCTGAGCCCGCGCGAAGACGAGATCATGCGCCTGCTGGCGCGCAAGAAGACCATGGCGGCCATCGCCCGCGACCTCTACATCGCCGAGGGCACGGTCAAGGCCCATGTCCGCCACATCTACGAGAAGGCCGGGATCAACACGCGCAAGGATCTTCTCGAGCTGCTCGGCGTAGGGGATAGGTAGGACGATTCGCCTGTTTTGTCCCCCTGGTGGGAACGAAGGCCCCCCATTACCTCATTTCATGGGATAACCCGGCTCTGACCGGGTGATATATTTCCATATCAGCCGAAAGGTACTAGAGTTTCCGCCCTTTTTTAAGTGGTTTGGGGGGATGCATCGATCCTTTCGGAGAGGGTAAAGTGCCCTCTGGAAGCTCAACCGGATGATGAAAGGAATGCTCCCATGTGCTTTAGACCTGCTGCTGTCGAGATCGACAAGACCTGCCCTCAGTGCGGCGCCAAGAACGGCGCCGCTGAAACCAAGTGCAAGGAGTGCGGCGCGGACCTGCCCGCCGGCCCCGCGATGCCCGGCGCCCCGGGCGCCCCGGGCGCTCCTGCGGCCCCTGGCGCTCCGGGTGCCCCGGCGGCCCCTGGTGCCCCGGCTGCCCCCAAGGCTCCCGGCCAGTAGGACCTGAGTCCCGGCAAGGGCCGCTGAGGCCTCTCGCCCCCAAGGCCCCCGGCATCTGCCGGGGGCCTTTTTGCGTCTCGCGTAAACCAGGGTGTTTTTGGCCAGGGCTCTGACCTGGGAAAACCATCCATATCACCAGGTCAGAAGCGAGCAAGTTTTTGGCCAGAAACGCTGCGGTTTACGCGGCGTTTCATTTTCATCCTTCCCGCCTAATGGTCCACCTGGGGTTTTGGGTCTCGTTCTCAAGATAGGACTTCTGGCCCCATGCTCGCCCAAGGCCGGTTTTATAGGCTGCGTCCCAGGGGTTCCGCCCTCCGGGGCGGGCACGAACGCATCCAAGGGGAAAGGAAAGATGTCCATGGAAATGACCCCGCGTGAGAACATGATGGCCATCCTGGAAGGGAGGCAGCCTGAGTGGTACGGTGACTTCCAGAGCGCCGTCGAGATCATGATGGATCCCATCTGGAAGAGCGACTCGGTGCCCAGGGACGGCTTGGAGCACAAGGACTCCTGGGGCACCGTGTGCGTGTTCCCGCCTGACGCGCCGGGCAAGCACCCGCACGTGACGCCCGACAACGCCGTGGTGACCGACATCACCAAGTGGCGTGAGCAGCTGACCATCCCGTCGCTCGACGGCCTTGACTGGTCCGAGGCCGAGGCCCGCGCTGCCCAGGTGGACCGCGGCGAGCGCTTCGTTGAGTACTTCAGCGCCCAGGGCCTGTTCGAGCGCTCCCACTTCCTCATGGGCATGGAGGAGGCGTTCTGCGCCTACCTCGAGGAGCCCGAGGCCATGTTCGAGATGCTCACGGCCATCGCCGACTACAAGAAGCGCGCCATCAAGGAGGCCGCGCGGCGGCTCAAGCCCGACGTCATCTTCTTCCAGGACGACTGGGGCTCCAAGCAGAACCTGTTCCTCCCGCCGGATACGTGGCGCGAGATGATCAAGCCGCTGCAGACGGAGATAGCGCAGGTCATCCACGAGTGCGGCATGATCTACGTCCATCACGCCGACTGCATCTGCGAGCCCATCGCCGAGGACATGGTGGACATCGGCATCGACATCTGGCAGGGCGTCATCCCGCAGAACGACATCGTGGCCATCCAAGAGAAGACCGGCGGCAGGCTGGCCATGATCGGCGGCATCGACGGCCCGGCCATCGACAACCCGGACACCCCGGAGGAGGCCATCGTGGCCGAGGTGCGCCGCTGCGTCGACACCTACTGCCCGGCCGGCCGCTTCTTCCCCGGCGCCCCGGCTCCGCTGCTGCGCACGCGCAACAGCGAGCTGCTTAACGCCGAGCTTGATCGCTACGGGCGCCAGTGGGCCCAGGAGCACCCGGTGGCCTAGGGCCGCCGGCTTCGCGAACAGGACAACTCCAGGAGAAGGGACATCAGCTATGACCATCATCGAAGACATCTACTCGGCCGTCCTGCGCGGCAAGCGCAAGGAGGTCGCGCCTCTGGTGCAGCAGGC
>NZ_QWKK01000104.1 GCF_009911695.1 Enterorhabdus sp. P55
CCTCACGCTGGTGAAGGGTGATGAGCGAGTCGAGCTTGGTGAAGAGAGACGAGATTGCGTTCTGCTCTTTGACATGCGGAACCAATAACGGCATTTCCAGAAAAGTGTTAGCGTGAACACGCTTTGCTTTACGACTGCCATCAGCCACCATCCCAAAGGTCAAATAGAAGCTTTTCTGGGTTGCTCGCAAAAGAAGGAAGTTGGCATTCATGTTCTTGACGTCAAAAGCCGGAAGGTCGGCAGTGGACTCAAAACCATTGAGTTGATCTGGTATTACGCCAAAAGCCGCATTGAGAAAATCCAACTTGCTATAGATGAATTGCCCGGAACGGCGAACGTAGTATTGCGTATGTTCGCTGCCAGCGGTGCCGTTTTTTTCCATCACGCCCTTGCCCCAAAGCTTCACCGTGAGCTTTCTAGCAACATTCCCGGGGGCACCCAACTCTCGACTCTCTGTAAGAAAGTCGCCGACTTTACGCTGTTCCCAAGTTATACGCTCGTGAATCCCTTTTTGACAACTTCCCAATGTCCGTTGCGGTTGGCCCCTACGCGGACAAGTACGCCCCGCGCCTTCAAGGAAGCAAACACCCTCTCGGCTTGGCGCTTGCTTACGCCAAGTTGTTCGGCGGCCTGAGCAACGGTGATCGTGGGAGATTCCCGCACAAGCAAGAGAACTCCTTCTTCCGTCTTCGTTGCCTCGTTCGTTATACCGACATTTATACCGACATTTATACCGACATCGGTTGACGAAAGCAACGATTCATTGAGAGCGTCCGCAATGGCTTTAAGCATGAAAGCGACAAAGCCTGTACAGTCACCCACAGCGTCGGCGCAACTAAGCTCGTGGTAGTACTCTTCTTGGCGCTCTTTCACAATCGATTCTACAGGAAGCCACGCAAAGAGCTGATCCCACTCACTCAAGATCAGGGTCTGCCAGAGGCGACCCATGCGACCGTTTCCGTCCGAGAAGGGATGAATGAACTCGAATTCATAGTGGAACACGCACGACGCAACAAGAGGATGTGCGCTCGTGCTGGCCAGCCAGGCGAACAGATCGCCCGTCACTTCGGGAACATAGCGGGCTGGTGTGCCTGCGTGAATGAGCTCGTTGCCGGCAAAGACACCCACGTTACCACTTCGAAAACGCCCCGCTTCAGAAGCGAGACCTTCCATAAGCATTTGGTGGGCCGAAAGCAGATCTTCGAGAGAGTTTGCCTTGAGCGACCCAAGAGCCTCATAGGTTCTGATCGCATTTTGCACTTCTAGAATATCCTTGGGCGGGGCAATGACATGCCTGCCCTCAATCACTGCCGTAACCTGATCAAGCGTAAGGGTATTGTTTTCAATCGCTAGCGAGGAGTGAATAGTTCTGATGCGGTTTTCCTTGCGCAGCTTCGGGGCGGAACGAATTTCTTCTCGAGCCGTAACGCGCCCGACCTTTTGCGCGATGTCGGCAACAAGAGACAGTATTTCGTCGTTTAACGAAAACGGCGGTTCATACGCCACAACAAGCCCTCCTTCGACGGAATCGTCTTGTCCATTGTAATGAAAGCACCTGAATCAGAGGTTTGGAGACCAGGTTTTGCGTATATAACTTGGGAACAGCGTAGGTTCTCCGATACACTCGAATTCATGAGAAACAACACGCTCTCCCGTGCTGAACTAAGCGAGGCCGAGGGAACTGTCCTCAACGTCCACTATGGAGATGTGCTCGTTAGGTTTGGCGAAATTCTCAATGTCGACGCGGAGTCGCTACCACGCATCGCAGACGACTCGATTGCCATGCGGCTGTCATGTCAACGACTCGCTAACGGCGATGTGGTTATAGCGGATACGGCGGAGGATGCCGCCGTCGGCAAATGCTCTGAACTGCGGGGATGCGATGGCAAGCAGGTGGTGTCTGGCCTCCACACGATGGCATGCAGGCCGCTTCTTGAATTTGCCGTCGGCTATCTTGGGTACTACCTCAATTCAAATGCCTTCCATGCTCAGCTTTTGCCACTTATGCAGGGAATCAAGGTCATCTCCATATCCAAGACCGCTATTGGCGATGCGGCAATTCGTTTTCCCTCCCTCGCAGAGCAATCCCGCATCGGCGCGCTCTTCCGCACCCTCGACTCGCTCATTACCCTTCACCAGCGTGAGGGACTTTGCGGAAAATATTAGAAAGAGTCTCTCCCTCATCATTCACCCATTCTGTCCATCCGTTGCAACTACCGCCAAGAACGAAATCCGCTGCCATGCTGGGGCTTGTGAAGCTCACGGGTTTCACAAGACGCCACAGCAGCCCTTCGCCCGGAACAATACTCCCCGCAGCCACCATCTCCTCTCGAAGGGCAATGAGGCTCTTCACCGGACTCTTCGTCGAGCCTGGCGTCTTCGCCATATCGATCTCTGACCCCTCAAGCACCTCAAACGTTCCCGCATCGGCGCGATAGCGTCCAATCCCATGCACGTTGCGTCTTTTCGTATGGAAACATCCCGAAGCCGCGCCGTCCTCATCGCCCATTGCGTCAAGCCCGAATCCGAGCAACGTCATTCGGAATAGAATATCCTCATGAAGCAAACTTATGAGCGCCTCATCGTAAGGGCTGACGTAAGGCTTGGGATCGTTGGAATTCTCCACCTCATACGATCCATGATCCCTTATGTACTGGATAGCCAAGGACTCGAGCCCGCTCACAACGTCCATGCTAAAGTCCCCGTCAGGCGTAAGAAACATAACCGCCTTATTCCACCAGTCCTTTTGGCTATTGTGTCCATCCAAACGCGAAATACCCTGAAACGTCTGTCCCGCATAAACCCGATGTATCCTACCCTGCCTCTCGTCAAGAAGATAATAGACTCCTCGCTTGGGGATGCCCAGCAATGCCTTGGCCTCACCGAGGAGTTGCCGAGGGACAACTACGGTAACTAGCGTAGAACCAGCCACTCGGCAAATCTTGACCCCCTCCGGGTCGCCATTTATCACCTGCATGGTGAGCGTCTTCAAATCAATTGTCACGTCGATCCCCCCTACAAATCGAATCCGCCCTCGATCACGAAATCCCTTAGCAGCTTGTCGGCCTTTATGCCTACCTTGAAGACTGGTATCTGCGATCCTTCGAGCTTGGAGAAGTAGTCGCGGGCCTTTTGGCGATCCAGCGTTTCCATGAGCCTCTCGAAGCGACCGAACTCGTCGATGCTGTCCTCGCTTGCACCGCTCTCGAGCAGCTCCGAGAGCAGGGCGGAATCCACGCCAAGAACCTCAGACGCCCGGGCCACCTGCTCGTCCTTGGCGCGACGCTGATACTCGGTCACATAGTCACGGAAGGTCTTGCCTTGCTCCACGAAGGCATCCCCGCCCTGGACGTCGTGAATGAACAGCATCGCGTACTTCTGCTCCTCTTGGGAAAGAGATGAGAAGCTCTTGTGCAGCGCCGCCAGGGCCAGGTCCGTCGCCTCGGCGTCCGGGCCCTCCAGCTCGAGCTGCTTGCGCCACTTGTCGAAGTTCTCGTTCATGTAATCGCGATCAATGCGGGTCGTGTCTATCTCCATGAGGTAACTTCTCAGATCATAGGGAACAGGAGAGTCCCCCTCTGCCCCAGGAGCCCGACTCGCCAGCTCCTTGTACCTTTGGGCCAGTACGAGAAAGTCGCGTTCGGAAAGATCGACGAAAACCGCCGTGGCGTCCGCATCGCTGAAGTCCAGCCCGCTTTCTAGGGCCTCCTCGGCCTTCATGGCGTCGAGAAGCGTCTCGCTGTCGTCGAAGACGTACACGTCCTCTCCCCAGCTGAACCCCTGAACCTTGGCGGCCTCAACCACCAGGTCGAGCTCGCGAAACAGAGATGCGAACTTGGCACGAGCAGCCGGCTCATCGGGAAGTCGCTGAAGATCCTCGACACCGGCACTCGCAAACACTTCCCTGATGGCGCCGAACGTTTCGTTCAGCGTGACGAGGTTTGCCTCAAGCTTGGGAACGAACAGGCCGAACGGCTTGTCGCCCGAGTACAGCGCCACCGCCTCTTCTATGTTTCTCTTCATCGTGTGAGGACGGCGATAGTAGCGGATGTTGCCAAAGGGCTTCTCGTTCTCGTTGAAGAGGCGATTCGTGCGGCTGAAGGCCTGGATGATCATCTCGTAGCGCAAGACCTTGTCGAGAAAGAGCGTGTTGACCCATTTGGAGTCAAAGCCCGTGAGCATCTGATCTACTACGATGAGGATATCCAGGCACTCCTCACGCTTGCCATCGATGCCCAAATAAGGCCGCTTATGGGACAGCCGGTTAGACACATCGAGCTTGAAGCGAGCCCATCCTGGCAGGTCATAGTCCGTTCCGTACCGCTCGTTATAGTCGGCGATAATTCCCTCCAGCGCTTCCTGCTTGATAAGGGCGCGATCGATCTGCCCTTGCTCGTTGTCCACCGAGGGGTCGACCAGCACCGTGACGGCTAGGGTGGGATCGGCCTCGCGCAGCAATCGGTAGTAATCGAGCGCCTCCGGTATGGAGTGGGTGGCGAATATGGCGTGGAACTTACGATCCCGAGTCAAGAAGGAAAATCGGCGCACGATGTCGGCCACAACCTGGCGCTGGTGATCGGTCGGCGCCGTCTGCTCGGCCGTTCCGTATTGCGCTTCGGGAAGCTTTGACTCCACACCCTGGCGCAAGGTTCCTGCCTCATCGTACCAAGGTCCCATGGGCAGCTCGTTCATGTAAAGGTTATACACCTGCGCTCGCTGGGGATCAGCCAGGGCCTCGCCTACCGACGAAGCCTTCGCCTCGCTCAAGGCAACGGTCTCGCGCACATCGGCATCAGGAAACGTGGTGACCATGTACGTGTCAAATCCGAGTACGTTTTCGTCTCGAATCCCATCGGCGATGCTATAGCGATGAAGCTCGTCGCCAAAGACGTCCACCGTGGTATTCAACTTCTTGTTGTTCTCATCGTGAATGGGAGTTCCCGTGAAGCCGAACAGAAGAGCCGCCGGGAAGGTCTTGCGAATGGTTTCCATGTTTTTGCCGAACGTGGAGCGGTGACATTCGTCCACGATGAACACGAGGCGCTTTGCCCTGATGGCCGACAGATCAGCGGCACTCAGGTCGTCAGCCTCTAGGTTGCCCATCTTCTGGATGGACGTGACAATAAGCGTATCGGCCGGATCATCGCTCCTCAGCTTCGCCTTGAGGTCATCGGTGCTCTTGGTTTCCTGCACCCTCTCGTCCTCGTTGGCGAAGGCCTGGTACTGCTCCAGCGACTGCGTTCCCAGCTCGATGCGATCCACAAGGAACACGACCTTGTCCGCATCGCGCGACGCGGCGATGAGCTGGGCGCATTTGAAGCTCGTCATGGTCTTGCCGCTGCCCGTGGTATGCCAGACGTGACCGCCCTTCAGTCCTCGCTCACCCCATCGCCCATCACGATTGATCTTCGTCACGCGATCCGATATCCGACTCGCCGCGTAGTACTGGTAGCTGCGCATGACCTTCAGCACCCCATCGGAGTCATCGGCCACCGTATAGTATCCGATGAGCTGATGGGCCATGGGGATGCTCAGCAGGCTCTTCACGACGCTCTTCCAATGGTCGACGGGGTTGTTGTTGAAGTCGGCCCAGTGAAACTGGAACTTCTCGTTGAAGGCGCCGTCAGGGCCCGGATTGGCGAAGTAGCGGGTCTGGTCGGGGTTCATGGCTACGAATACCTGAACCAGGGAGAACAGGCCCGAAAAGACCCCCTCCTTGGCATACTTCTCAATCTGCCCCGCCGCATCGCCCACGGGGACGCCGCTCTTCTTCAGCTCGATGTGAAAGAGGGGCATGCCGTTGATGAGCAGCATGAGGTCGCCTCGGCGGTCGTGACCGAGCTTGGACTTGGCGGCATACACCGGCTGGCGCACGACTTGATAGCGGCTGCTCCCTCCCGCGATCTCATCAGGATCGAAGATCTTGAGGGCGACGCTCTTTCCCCTGTGAAGGTCGTCGTCGGCGCTATCGCGCGTGATTATGATTTCCTCGCCGTTTATGAGCTTGCTCAGGGCAAGCGGGGTTCTCAGGGTCTGGATCTGACCCATGATCTGCGCCATCTCCGTATCAGAGAGGGGGACGCCGTTCAGGCGGTCACGGTGCTTGTTCCGATCGAAGAGAATCGCCGCCCAGTTGTCGATGAGCTCTTGCTCGGTAGGACGGACGATCACGTCGTCCACATCTCCCCAGCCGTAGGAGCACAGAGCCTCCACCACCGCATCCTCGAAGGCCGCCTCGCTATCGAACACCATCGGAGATCCTTTCCGCAGATCCTGCTATCGGTCAGAGAGCCTCAGAAGGCCCTGGTTTATTGGCATGGCGGGGTCAGTCGGCCTTGCGATACGCGTAAATATCCGCACCAGGCCAGACAGGTTCCCCTCCTCCGCGGCAGCACGACTGGCCTCGTCGTTCTCCTCCCCGCTCACCTGGCACCAATCCAAATCATAGCCCGCATCGTGGCACAGGAGCGTCCAGAAGAGCCGCTGGGCACGACCGTTTCCCTCACGAAACGGATGGATGAAGTTGTAGTTGTCGTAATGATAGGCCAACCGCTGCACAAACTCATTCGGAGGAAGGCGCTTGAGCAGATTGTCCTTGGCGAGTTCTTCTTGCGACCAGGCGAATCCCATCTCGATATTGGCGGACGGCAGGAAGAACTCGGCGTTCTCCGTGTTCTTGCAGATCTCCACGGTACGGGGCACGCCAGCCCAGTCGTAAATGTCCTGAAAGAGCCACTGATGGATGACCTTGAAATCCTCCAGAGATCCCATGGGGCGCAAAGGAAGCGCCTCGAGAAACTGCCCCATGCGCATGGCCACAAGCTCGCCCTCCGCGTTTCTCAGCGCATCGTAAGAAACGGCCCCAACAAGGTTGCGCAAGACGCCTGACGAAGGGTCAAGGTAGGGGTCGACGAACTCATGCCCCATGGGACGCTGCCTTCTTCTTGGAAATCCAGCGGCGCTTGGTGCGCGTCATGAGCTCTTCGATGGAGATGTCTCCCGCAACATACTCATCCGCATCCTTCCGAAACTCGGCAGACACGTAGGCACCCTCCATCTCTCCGGAGTGTATGGCCTCTTTCATCAAACGTTCGCGATCCATAGGAGCCTCCCATCGCCAGCGTAAGCGCTAGACGAACATCTTATCGAGCAAACCCTGCTTGACGTTCTTGAGAATATCGACCTCACGCTGGTGAAGGGTGATGAGCGAGTCGAGCTT
>NZ_QWKK01000105.1 GCF_009911695.1 Enterorhabdus sp. P55
CCCCCGGCGAAGCCCCCCCCGGCGAAGCCCCCCCGGCGAAGCCGCGAGCCGGCACATCTGGCCATCCGCGCTGCGACCCCCTCTGACCAGGCGTCATTTCAAACACGCCGAGCGCTTGCCGCCTCGCGCCGGGCCTTTCTGCACGCACCGAAACAAGGGTGTAACAAAGGCAATACGAGCGGGAAACATGGGCGCGGTAACCTCCTTTCCATTGAATGCGAAAGAAGGTGAACATGCGAGAGATGCCATTTGGTGTGACCCCACTGGATTCACGCCTGCGGGAGGGCGCGGTGCGGATCCCGTCAGGATGCGCCATCGCGGCCATCATGGACCGCAGCGGCGCCCGGCACGACGGGTCGGACATCGTGAAGGCCATCGAGCTCATGCACGATCGGAGCAACGGGCTCGGCGGCGGATTCGCTGCCTACGGGATATACCCCGCCTACCGGGAGCTCTACGCGTTCCACGTCATGTACGAGAGCCGGGACGCGCGGGCCGAGGTGGAGGCGTACCTGGACACGTACTTCATGTGCGAGAAGCAGGAGCGCATCCCCACCGAGCCCGTCGCGTCCATCAAGAATCCCCCCGACCTGTGGCGCTACTTCGTCGCCCCGCACACCATGCGCCTCAACATGAGCGGGGTCGACGAGGCGGAATACGTCATGCGCCACGTCGTCCGCATCAACAAGAGCGTGGACGGGGCGTTCGTGGCCAGCTCCGGCAAGGACATGGGCGCGTTCAAGGGGGTCGGCTACCCCGAGGACATCGGCGCGTTCTACCGGCTCGACGAGTATCGCGCCTGGGCGTGGACGGCGCACGGGCGCTTTCCCACCAACACGCCGGGCTGGTGGGGCGGCGCGCATCCGTTCACGCTTCTGAACTGGTCGGTCGTCCACAACGGCGAGGTGTCGAGCTATGACGCCAACCGGCGCTACGTGGAGCAGTTCGGCTACTCGTGCGAGCTTCAGACCGACACCGAGGTCATCACCTACCTGTTCGACCTGCTCTGCCGCCGCGACGGCCTGTCTCCGGAGATGGCGGCGCACATCATGACGGCTCCGAGCTGGGATGCCATCGATCGCATGCCGGCCGAGGACGCCGCGTTCGAGACGGCCCTGCGCACGGTGTACGCCAGCGCGCTCGTCAACGGGCCCTTCTCGGTGATCTTGGGATCGGAGGAGGGCATCCTCGCCATCAACGACCGCCTCAAGCTGCGTGCCCTCATGGCGGGGGAGAAGGGCTCGATGGTGTACCTGGCCAGCGAGCAGGCTGCCATCGAGGCGGTGTGCCCCGACGCGGAGAACATCCGCCCGATCGAGGGAGGCGAGCCCTTCGTCGTGCAGCTCGACGAGGTGGCGCGTCGCCAGAACGACCACGACGTCTGGAGCCGCCCGCGCCATGCGCCGCTGGCGCACGAGACCGGCGTGCTGCCGCGAAGAGAGGAGGGCCGCGGACTATGATCGACTTCGCTCTCCCGCGTTACCAGGTGCGCCGCGACGCTGAGGAATGCGTGGGCTGTGGCATCTGCGTGCGCGAGTGCGCCAACGGCGTGCATGTCGCCCGCCCGGGCGAGAAGGTGCCCAAGGCCGACCATCGGAAGTGCGTGAACTGCCTGCGCTGCGTGCTGACGTGCCCCACGCGCGCCCTGACGATCACGCGGTGGCCGCAGGTCGACGGCGGGTCGGCGGTGTGGACGCTCGAGTACATGCAGGACATCGCCACGCAGGCCGCGTCAGGCGGCGTGCTGCTCTCCTCCATGGGAAACCCGCTGCCCTACCCGGTGTACTGGGATCACCTGCTGCTCAACGCGAGCCAGGTGACCAACCCCTCGATCGATCCCCTGCGCGAGCCGATGGAGACCCGCGTGTTCCTGGGCGGCCGCCCCGTGGCGCTCGAGATAGACGAGCGCGCCCGGGCGCTTCGGTCGCCCTTGCCCCCGCAGGTGAAGCTCGACGTGCCCATCATGTTCTCCGCCATGAGCTTCGGCTCGGTGTCGCTCAACACCCAGCGGGCGCTCGCCATGGCGGCCTGCGAGCTCGGCACGCTGTTCAACGTCGGCGAGGGCGGGCTCCATCGCGACCTCGAGCGCTACGCCGACCACGCGGTGGTCCAGGTGGCCTCGGGCCGGTTCGGGGTGGATCCCCGCTACCTCAACGCCGGGGCCATGGTGGAGATAAAGATCGGCCAGGGGGCGAAGCCCGGCATCGGCGGGCACCTGCCCGGCGAGAAGATCACGGCCGAGGTGTCGCGCACGCGCATGATCCCCGAGGGCGCGGACGCCATCTCGCCGGCGCCCCACCACGACATCTACTCGATCGAGGACCTTCGCCAGCTCGTCTACTCGCTGAAGGAGGCCACGCGCTACGAGAAGCCCGTGGCGGTGAAGATCGCGGCGGTCCACAACGCCGCCGCCATCGCGAGCGGCATGGCCCGCGCCGGTGCGGAGGTCATCGTGGTCGACGGGTTCCGCGGCGGCACGGGGGCGGCGCCCAAGCGCATCCGCGACAACGTGGGCGTGCCGGTTGAGCTCGCGCTCGCCTCCATCGACCAGCGCCTGCGCGACGAGGGAATCCGCTCGACAGTGAGCGTGGTGGCGAGCGGCTCGATCCGCACCTCGGCCGACGTGGTGCGCGCCATCGCGCTCGGCGCCGACGCGGTGTCGTGCGGAAGCGCCCCGCTTATCGCGCTGGGCTGCCACCAGTGCGGCGACTGCTCCCGCGGCAGGTGCAACTGGGGCATCGCGACGCAGCGTCCCGAGCTGGTGGAGCGCCTCGACCCCGAGGAGGGGGCCGAGCGCGTGGTCAACCTGGTGCGCGCCTGGACGCACGAGATCCAGGAGATGATGGGCGGCATGGGCATCAACGCGGTCGACAGCCTGCGGGGTAACCGCCTCATGCTGCGGGGCATCGGCCTCACCGACCGCGAGCTCGAGATTCTGGGGGTGAAACATGCAGGCGAATGACGCGAGGACGCTTGCGGGGGCGGCGCCGATGGCGCCCGCCGAGGCCGCTGCGGGGAATTCGGCCGACGCGCGGCCATCCTCTTCCGATCCCTCGTCTGCGCCGACGGAGCACGTGACGCTCGGGGCGCTTCACTTCAAGGAGGCGAACGAGCAGGTGCGCCAGGCGCTCGATCGGACGGACGACGTCGTGCTCGAGGACGTGCGGGCCCAGCGCTACCTGGGCTGCGCGCTGCCTGCGGGCAAGCGCCTGGAGATCCACGGGACGCCCGGCAACGACCTCGCCTGCTTCATGGACGGCGGCACCGTCGAGGTGCTCGGAAACGCCCAGGACCAGGTGGGCAACACGATGAACGACGGCGAGGTGATCGTGCACGGGCGCTGCGGCGATGCGGCCGGCTACGCCATGCGGGGCGGCCGCGTGTTCATCCGCGACGGCTGCGGCTGGCGCGCGGGCATCCACATGAAGGCCTACGATGCGCGCCAGCCCGTCGTGGTGGTGGGCAAGGACGCGGGAAGCTTCCTCGGCGAGTACATGGCGGGCGGCGTCTTCGTGGTGCTCGGCGAGACGGGCGACTACCTCGCGCGCGGCATGCACGGCGGCGTCATCTACCTGAGGCGGCCGCCGCGTGCCGGCGCGCTGTCAGACGAGGTGGTGCTCTCGCGCGTCGACGACGCCGACCTGGCCGTCCTCGGGCCCCTGCTCGCGGAGTATGACCGCTTGTTCGCCTCTGAGCTGGGGTATCGCGTGAGCGAGGAGGCGCCTGGGTTCCTCCGCGTCGCCCCCGCCTCATCTCGCCCCTACGCGAGCCTGTACGTTCGCTGATCGGAAGTCCGCCAATCAAGGAAAGGGAAGTGCTGACATGAACGTTCCGGAGGAATTCGGAAGCCGGGTGCCCGGCGGCCGTGCCGCGGGGGCAATGCCCCCGGCAAAGGAGCGCCGGCCGCTGGAGGCGACCGCCGACGAGGGGGCTCGCCCGGGCTCGGCCATGGCCGCCGCGGGCGCGCCGTGCGGGGCTGAGGGCAGGTGAGCGCATGACCAAGTACATATTCGTGACGGGCGGCGTCGTGTCGGGCCTGGGCAAGGGCATCACGGCCGCCTCCCTCGGCCGCCTGCTGAAGGCGCGCGGCCTGCGCGTGGCGGCGCAGAAGCTCGACCCGTACCTCAACGTCGACCCGGGAACGATGAGCCCCTATCAGCATGGCGAGGTCTACGTCACCGAGGACGGCGCCGAGACCGACCTCGACCTGGGGCACTACGAGCGCCTCATCGACGAGGACCTCAACCGCTTCTCGAACCTCACCGCGGGCAAGGTGTACCACACCGTGCTCGAGAAGGAGCGGCGCGGCGCGTACCTGGGGTCAACCGTGCAGGTCATCCCCCATGTGACCGACGAAATCAAGCGGTGCGTCTACGAGGTCGGCCGGCGCACGGGGGCCGACGTCGTCATCACCGAGGTCGGCGGCACGGTCGGCGACATCGAGTCGCAGCCCTTCATCGAGGCCATCCGCCAGATCTCGCTTGAGAGCGCGCCTGAGGACAGCCTGTTCATCCACGTGACGCTCGTTCCCTACCTGCAGGGGTCGGGCGAGCAGAAGTCCAAGCCGACGCAGCGCTCGGTAAAGGAGCTCCAGGGGCTCGGCGTGGCCCCCGATATCATCGTGCTGCGCTGCGACCGGCCCCTCGACGAGGCCGTGTTCTCCAAGATCGCCCTGTTCTGCAACGTGCGGCCCGACTGCGTCATCGAGAACCGCACGCTCGAGAGCCTCTACGAGGCCCCGCTCATGCTCGAGCGCGCCGGCCTGGCCCGCGCGGCGTGCCGCCGGCTGATGCTCGAGGTGCCCGAGCCGGACCTGGGGGAGTGGGAGGCGCTCGTCGGCCGCATCGTCGGCGCGCGGGACGAGGTGCGCATCGGGCTCGTGGGCAAGTACGTCGAGCTCCACGACGCGTACCTCTCGGTTGCCGAGGCGCTGCGCCACGCCGGCTACGCGCACGGCGTGCGGGTGGCGATAGACTGGGTTGACTCGGGCGAGCTCGACGCGAGCACGTGCGCGCGCCGGCTGGGCGGCCTTGACGGCATCATCGTGCCGGGCGGCTTCGGGTCACGCGGCGTCGAGGGCATGGTGAGCGCGGCCCGCTACGCCCGCGAGGAGGGCGTGCCGTTCCTCGGCATCTGCATGGGAATGCAGGCGGCGGTCATCGAGTTCGCCCGCAACGTCGCGGGGCTTGCGCAGGCCGGCTCCGGCGAGTTCGACGAGGCGTGCCCCCAGAAGGTGATCGACTTCATGCCGGGGCAGAGCGCCGATCTGGAGAAGGGCGGCACCCTGCGCCTCGGGGCGTATCCGTGCGCCATCGCGCCGGGCAGCGTGCTCGAGCGCTGCTACGGTGAGCGCCTCGTGGCCGAGCGGCACCGCCACCGGCTCGAGGTGAGCGATGAGTACCGCGCCGTGCTCGCCGACGCGGGCCTGCGGGCGTCGGGCACCTCTCCCGACGGGCGCCTGGTGGAGGCGGTTGAGCTGCCGGACGAGCCGTTCTTCGTGGGCGTGCAGTACCACCCCGAGTTCAAGAGCCGCCCGACGCGCCCGCATCCGCTCTTCCAGGGCTTCATCGGCGCGGCCCGCGCCCGCTCGCGGGAGGGCGCGTGATGGGAATCCACGAGGAATGCGGTGTGATCGGCGTGTTCGCGCCCGGCCCCACGGACGTGGCGAGCATGGTCTTCGGCGGCCTGTTCGCCCTCCAGCATCGCGGCCAGGAGGGCTGCGGCGTGGTGGTGAACGACGACGGGGTGTTCACGTCGCACAAGGACCTCGGCCTGGTGGGCGAGGTGCTCACCCCCGACGTGCTCGCCCGCCTGCCGCGCGGCTCCCTGGCGGTGGGGCACGTGCGCTACGGCACCACCGGCGCCCGCGTGCGCGCCAACTGCCAGCCGATCGAGGTCAACCACCGCAAGGGCCACATGGCCCTCGCGCACAACGGCAACCTCAGCAACGCCGACGAGCTCCGCTGCGCGCTTGAGCTGGCGGGTGCCATCTTCCACACGACGAGCGACACCGAGACCATCGCCTACGTGGTGACGCGCGAGCGGCTGCGCTGCCCCTCGATAGAAGACGCGCTGTCGGCGGCGATGGACGAGATAGCGGGCGCGTACTCGCTCGTGCTGATGTCGCCGCAGAAGCTCATCTGCGCGCGCGACCCCCACGGCTTCCGCCCGCTGTGCTACGGCGTGACTGACGAGGGCGTCTACGTGGTCGCCTCCGAGAGCTGCGCCCTTGCCGCGGTCGGGGCCCGGTTCCTGCGCGACGTCGAGCCGGGCGAGATCATCGTGTTCACGGCCGAGGGGCCGCAGTCGCGCCGCGAGCACTGCCAAAGCGCCCCGCGGGCCTCGTGCGTGTTCGAGTACATCTACTTCGCGCGCCCCGACTCGGTCGTCGACGGCGTGTCGGTGCACGCCGCCCGCCTGCGCGCGGGTGCCATCCTCGCCGAGGAGCATCCGGTTGACGCGGACGTGGTGGTGGGCGTGCCCGACTCGGGGCTCGACGCGGCGCTTGGCTACGCGCGCGCCTCGGGCATCCCCTGGGGCATGGGGCTCGTGCGCAACCGCTACGTCGGGCGCACGTTCATCTCGCCCGGGCAGAGCGCGCGCCTGGACAAGGTGCGGCTCAAGCTCTCGGCGATGGGGGAGTGCGTGCGCGGGCGGCGCGTGGTGCTCGTCGACGACTCCATCGTGCGCGGCACCACGGCGCGGCGCATCGTCGGGCTCCTGCGCGAGGCCGGCGCCGCCGAGGTTCACCTGCGCATATCCGCGCCGCCGTTTCTGCATCCCTGCTACTATGGCACCGACATCGACTCCGAGGAGCACCTGATCGCATGCCGCTGCAGCGTGCCGGAGATAGCGCGCGAGCTCGGCGCGGACAGCCTGGGCTACCTGCCGGCGGAAAGGCTCGGCGAGCTCGTGGGCGGCGCGGGCGTGTGCGCGGCGTGCTTCGACGGGCGCTATCCCACCGCCGTGCCCGCCTGCGCGCCGAAGAACCGCTTCGAGCGCAAGCTCTCCGAGGGTGAGTGAGGCTCCGCGCGGAGCGGCGGGCGGCCGCGGGGGCCTGAGGGCCGGCGCCGTGCCGGGCGCGCCGAGGGCCTCGGCCGGCCG
>NZ_QWKK01000106.1 GCF_009911695.1 Enterorhabdus sp. P55
CCCCCGCGCCCCGCCCCTGCATCCTGGCTCCTCGCGTCTCGCGTCCCGGCCCCTGTGCCCGATCCCGTGGCCCCGCGTCTTACCTCCCCCCGCGCCCCGGCTTCGCGCGTCCCGCCCCTGCATCCTGGCTCCTCGCGCCTCGCGCCCCGGCCCCTGTGCCCGATCCCGTGGCCCCGCGTCCTACCCCCGCGCCCCGGTCCCGCATCCCGACTCCTCGCGCTCGCCCCAGCGGCCTGTGCCCCGATCCCGCGACCCGGTCTCCCGCCCTCGCTGCCACTTTTTCGCGCCGAAATGGCACTAAACGGCAGTTTGGTACGGTTGGCAGCGCCACAGTAGGGCGTTTCGGCGGTCGCCGCCCTCATGTCCTCGGCGTTTTCCCAGGTCGGCTTCGGACGGCACGCCGACCTTGGCGTCGCGCACCGTACCAAACTGCCGATTAGTGCCATCGGAGGCCGAAAACGTGGCGGTGGCGCCCCGGCGTCTGCCCGCCGCGTCCGCGCGCGGCGCTACAGCCAGTGTTTCCAGCGGAAGTAGGCGAGGAAGCTGCTCGTGGTGACCACGGCCAGCGCGACGAGGGCAGCGGCCATCCAGGGCCAGTCCACGCCGGGCAGCACCGTCAGGTTCATCCCGAACCAGCCGGTGATCAGCGTGAGCGGCGCGAACAGCACCGTCACGATGGTGAACGTCTGCATGATGGAGTTCTGCTTGAGGTCGATGCGCGTCTGGTGCAGCTCATGGAGCTGGCCGCTGTACTCCTTGATGATCTCGGCACGGTTGACCAGGCGGTCGGCCAGGTTGGAGACGCGGGTGAAGGCGCGCGCGTCTTCGGGGTCCATCAGCTTGTTCTCGTCATCGGCGATGATGGTGGCCATGGCGGCCACCTGCTGGTAGTAGGTGCCCAGCCGCGACGAGGTGCGCCGGTAGGCCATGATCTTGCTCGTGGGGATGTCGGCGCCCTGCTCGATCATCGCCTCCTCGGCGTCCTCCATGGCGTCCTCGAGCCGGCCCAGGTAGGCCAGGTCGTCCATGAGCAGCGTCTTGAAGAACAGGTAGAGGCAGTGGGCGGTGCCCATGGTGCGCATGACGCCGCTCTTGGCGAGGGTGGCGAGGATGCTCTCGGCCAGGGTGCCGTCCTCGATGAAGATGAGGTGCCTCTCCTCCAGGTAGAACGAGAAGAGGAGGGGATCGCCGGTCGGGTCGGCCTTGTCGGGCACGGCGAAGGAGCCGGCCAGGAAGCCGGGGTAGACCTCCACGTAGCTCGTCTCGGACGCCTCGAGGGACTTGAGCGCCTCGGCCCCGTCGCGCTCGATGCCGGGCAGCGTGCGGAAGGCGTCGGAGGAGATCGCCTCCACCACGGGAACGTCGGCACGTCGCGCCTCCTTGGCCGAGACCTCGGTCATCTTGTCTCGCAGCTCGTAGCGAACGGTCACGGCGCCTCCTCTCTGATCGTGCGTCCCCCGTTGCGCCGGCGCCTGGGCGGCAGCGCCCCGTCACCTCGATTATAGGCGCGCTGCCGTGCGCGCCGCGGTTCTGTGGGCAGTTCGTGGACTTCTCGTTTTCGCTACAAAACCAGGGCCGGGCAGCGGGGTTTCGCTATAATTCGCCCAGATCATCGTGATGGTGCGGCGGGCGTGCCGAGGGGGCGCCGTCCGTCGCGCCGCTTCCCTCGGCCGGTGCCCGTCGCCCGGCGCGGAGGGATGTCTCAACCATGGGGAAGGGGCCCGCATGTACCCAATCGAGAGCGTCGAGGCGCTGAACGACGAGGTGACCCGCATGGTCGTTCGCGCGCCCGACATCGCGCGTAAGATTCGCCCGGGGCAGTTCATCATGCTGCGCATCGACGAGGTGGGCGAGCGCATCCCGCTCACCATGAACGACTGCGATCCCGAGGCGGGGACCGTCACCATCGTGTTTCAGGCCGTCGGCGCCACCACCATGCGCCTGGCCACGCTCAAGGCGGGTGATGCGCTGCGGGACTTCGTCGGGCCGCTCGGCAACCCCACCGAGCTCGAGGGCGCTCGCCGCGCCTGCGTCATCGGCGGCGGCCTCGGCACTGCCATCGCGTACCCGCAGGCCAAGTGGCTGCACGAGCACGGCTGCGAGGTGGACGTCATCACCGGCTTTCGCACCGCCGACCTCGTGCTGCTCGAGGATGAGGTGGCGGCGGTGGCCAGCCGCTCCATCGTCATGACCGATGACGGCTCCAACGGCAACAAGGGCGTGGTGACCGAGCCGCTCAAGCGGTGGATCGAGGAGGGGGCCGGCTACGACCTGGTGCTGGCCGTGGGGCCGGTCATCATGATGAAGTTCGTGGCCAAGACCACCGAGCCCTACGGCATCCGCACGCTCGTGTCGCTCAACCCGCTCATGATCGACGGCACGGGCATGTGCGGCGGCTGTCGCGTGAAGGTGGGCGACGAGTACCTGCACGCCTGCGTGGACGGGCCGGATTTCGATGGGCACCTGGTGGACTTCGACGACGCCATGCGCCGCGGCGTCATGTACCAGGGCTACGAGGGGTCGGCGCGCACGGCCATGGCCAAGCGCCTGGCGTCCGAGGCCCGCGACTGCGACGTGGCCGCCGGCCTACGCGCGGCGGAGGAGGGCGGCGCTCGTCGCGGGGCGAAGGGCCGCATCACGCTCGATGCCGCCACCGAGGCGCAGCTGGCCGCCATGGAGCCTGAGAAGGCGGCGAAGGTGCGCGCCGCGCTGGAGGCCAAGGCCGCGCGCGAGGCCGCCGCTGCGGCCGCCGAGGCCGAGCAGACCGGC
The DNA here is from genome assembly GCF_009911695.1 of Enterorhabdus sp. P55. Taxonomy (GTDB): domain Bacteria; phylum Actinomycetota; class Coriobacteriia; order Coriobacteriales; family Eggerthellaceae; genus Enterorhabdus. Next base: position 2,770 of record NZ_QWKK01000106.1, read on the forward strand.
GCCGATCGGTTCGGCCACGACGGGAAGGGGGAGTAGGCCATGGCGAAGATGGTCAACTACAACCGCCAGGGCTACAAGACGCCCATGCCCGTGCTCGACCCCGCCGAGCGCGCCCACACGTTCGCGGAGGTGTCGCTCGGCTACAACGCCGAGCGCGCCGTCAACGAGGCGCGGCGCTGCATCCAGTGCAACTCGCGCCCCTGCGTGGCGGGCTGTCCGGTGGGCGTGCCGGTGCGTGAGTTCATCGGCCACATCGCCCGTCGCGACTTCGCGGCCGCCTACGCGGCGGTGCGCGACGCCAACGCGCTGCCCGCCGTCTGCGGGCGCGTGTGTCCTCAGGAGTCGCAGTGCGAGGGCGTCTGCATGCGCGGCCGCAAGGGCGAGGCCGTGGGCATCGGCCGGCTCGAGCGCTTCATCGCCGATTGGGCGGAGGAGCACTCGGAAGAGGCCGCCCGCGCCCTGGCCGAGCGCCGCGCCGCCCGCGCTGCCGCCCTCGCGCATCCGGACGGGGCCGCCGCGGCTGACGAGGAGATCACCCCGCTCGGCGGCAAGGCCGTGCCCGTCATCCCGCCGGGAACCGACCTCTCCGCGTTCCGCGTGGCCGTCGTGGGGTCAGGGCCTGCGTCGCTCACCTGCGCCGGCGAGCTGGCCAAGTACGGCGCGTCGGTCACGGTGTTCGAGGCGCTCCACGCCGTCGGCGGCGTGCTCACCTACGGCATCCCCGAGTTCCGCCTGCCCAAGGCGCTCGTGGCGCGCGAGGTGGCCGCCATCGAGAAGCTGGGCGTGACGTTTGAGGTCAATACCGTGGTGGGCAAGATCTTCGACATCGAGGAGCTTAGGAGCGAGCGCGGCTTCGACGCCGTGTTCGTGGCCACGGGCGCCGGGCTTCCCAGCTATCTGGGCATCGAGGGCGAGGGCCTCAACGGCGTGTGCGTGGCCAACGAGCTGCTCACGCGCGTGAACCTCATGCGCGCCTACGAGTTCCCCGAGTACGAGACGCCCGTCTTCGCCGGCCAGCGCTGCGTGGTGGTGGGCGGCGGCAACGTGGCCATGGACGCCGCGCGCACGGCCAAGCGCCTCGGCGCCGACGTGACGGTGGTCTACCGGCGCAGCCGCGAGGAGATGCCGGCCCGCCTGGAGGAGATCCGCCACGCGGAGGAGGAGGGCGTGCGGTTTGCCACGCTCAACAATCCCGTGCGCCTGATCGGCGATGACGCGGGCTGGCTCACGGGCGTGGAGGTGGTCTCCATGGAGCTGGGCGAGCCCGACGAGAGCGGGCGGCGGCGCCCGCACGAGGTGGAGGGGTCGAACCACGTCATCGGCTGCGACATGTTCGTGATCTCCATCGGCAACCGGACCAACCCGCTCATCGCGCAGACGACGCCGGGGCTGGAGACGACGTCGCGCAACCTCATCGTGGTGGACGAGGAGACGGGCGCCACCTCGGTGCCGGGCGTCTTCGCCGGCGGCGATGCGGTGTCGGGCGCGGCTACGGTCATCCTGGCCATGGGCGCCGGCAAGCGCGCGGCTGCGGGCATCGCGGCGTACCTGAACCCCGAAGGCCCCGCAATCGGCGCGCTCGCGGCCCAGACCGCCGGCGAGGAACGCGCCGAGGCGGAGGAGGCGCTCGCGGCCGAGGCGGCCGTGGAGGACGAGCCCGCCGACGTGGCGCCCGACGACGCGGCAGCCGCCGACGAGCAGGCCGCCCTGGCCGCCGCCCTCGTGGCTGCCGGCATCGCCCCTGATGTGGCCGCCCGCGCAGCGGCCGCCGCGCTGATCGAGGCTGCGAAGGCCTAGCGTGCGAATGCGGGAGACGCAGGGAGAGCGGGGCGAGAAGGCCCGTGAGACGCCGGAAGCCGGGGGCTCGCAGGTGCGGGAGACGCCGGAGGCCGTGGGCTCGCGGGCTTGGGCGGTGTCGGGGGCCGCGGGCGCTCACGTTCGCGAAGGGTCGGAGGCCGCGGGCGCGCAAGCGTGTGAGGCGCCGGGGGCCGCGGGCGCGCGGGCGCGGGCGGCGTCGGACTCCGTTGACGCGTTCGATCCGGTGGCGTACATCAACACGCCGCGCTGGCAGGCCTCGCGGTTGGGGCTTGAGCGCATTCGCGCGCTGCTCGACCGGCTGGGCCGTCCTCAAGATGCGCTGCGCTTTGTGCACGTGGCCGGCACCAACGGCAAGGGCTCGACGTGCGCCTACCTGGCAGCCGTGCTCCAGGCCGCGGGCTATCGGACGGGCCTGTTCACGAGCCCCTTCATTCTGCGTTTCGAAGAGCGTATCCGCGTGAACGGCTCCGACATTTCTCGCGACGACCTCGCGCGCGCCACCCTGCTCGTGCGCGAGCAGGCCGAGGCGCTCGAGCGCGAGACGGGCGATCATCCCACCGAGTTCGAGCTCATGTGCGCCGTGGCGCTCGTGCACTTCCGTGCCGTCGGCTGCGATATCGTCGTGATGGAGGTGGGGCTCGGCGGCCGTCTCGACTCGACCAACGTCATCGATGCGCCCGAGGTCTGCGTCATCGCGTGCATCGGTCTCGACCACACGGCGCTCCTCGGCGATACTCTGGCGGCAGTGGCGGGGGAGAAGTGCGGCATCATCAAGTCCGGCGTCCCCGTGGCCAGCTGGCCCCAGGCCCCCGAGGCCCTCGCCGTCGTTCGCGAGGCCTGCGCTGCCCGTGGCTGTGAGTTATCTATACCTAACTTCGAATCGCTCCAGGTAGAGCCCCTCAAGTTGCACCAAGGAAAGGGGAGCGCCCCCACGTCTGCGGACGACGGCGCTTCGGTGCCCGCAGACAGCTGCCTCTTCGTAGGTGCGCGCGCCTCGTGGGATGCTTCCGCGTTCGCAGGCGACTGCGCGTCGCGCGATGCCCTTTCCTCGGGGATGGCCCTCTTCGAGAGCGCCGGGCCCCTCGGGGGCGTCCTCCCCTCGGAGGGCGCCTGCTCTCCGGGGGGCATCGGTCTTTCCGAGAACGCCTGGCCTTCGGAAGACGGACGGGGCGTTTGCCGCGAGCGTGGGGCGCATGGGGCTGAGCGTATGGAAAATGTTTCACGTGAAACATTCGTTTGCTCTATGGGCGACGGAGGCGAAGTCGAGGGGCGCAGGGGCGACAAAGGGACTGGCGATTCTGCGTGTTTCGCTTCGAGTCAACTCCAGAGTGTTTCACGTGAAACATTCGTACGGCATTTTTCGTACGAGAGCGTCGACTACGTGACGGCGCTCTTGGGCAGTTACCAGCCAGCTAACGCGGCGCTGGCCATCGAGGCGCTCCGATTGCTACGCGAGCGCGGTTGGCGCATCCCGCCGGAGGCTGTGCGGGAGGGCGTCGCCGCTGCGCGTTGGCCAGGGCGCTTTGAGGTGGTGGCTGCGCGCCCCCTCACCATCATCGACGGGGGGCACAATCCGCAAGGAGCGCAGGCGCTCGCAGATTCTCTCGCCGACCTGTTGGCGGCTCTCGGGCGCGGTGCCTCCGGCTCCGCTGCGTCTGGCGAGCCGGACGTGCCCCTCGCTCCTCGCGCTTGCGGTGCGACCGCCCCGCTCGGCGCTCCCGACGCTCTCGGTGATTGCAGCGCCCGCGCTGCCTGCGGCGCGACCGCCCCGCTCGGCGCCTCCGCCCCGCTCGGCTCGTTCGTTCCCGCGGCTGCCCCGGTGCCTGGCGAGCCGGCCTCACCCCCCGTGCCCGGCGCCTGCGATGCGATTGTCCTCGCGGGTGCCCCCGCGCCAATGCTTCCTTATGGTGACGAAAAAGGTCATAGAAATGTCGTCCTCGTCATGGGAGTGCTGGCGGACAAGGACTACACGGCCATGATCGAGGCGGTCGCTCCGCTGGCGGACGCCTTCGTCTGCTACACGCCCGATAGCCCCCGTGCGCTCGCCGCCGCCGACCTCGCCGCTGCAGTACGCGCCACGGCTTCCGCGCTCGCCGCGCCCGCTGCCGCTGCCGTTGCCGTGGCCCCCACGACTGCGGCGGTGCCCGCTCCTGCCGTCCCCGCCCCCGCCTCCGACTCCGCGACTGCGGCGACTTCCGCCCCCGCTCCTGATGCGTCCCCTGCGACTTCTGCCCCCGCCCCCGACGCGCCCCCCGCGCCTGCGGCGGTGCCCGCTCCCGCCCCCGCGGCTGCGGCGGCCCCCATTCCCGCC
>NZ_QWKK01000107.1 GCF_009911695.1 Enterorhabdus sp. P55
GCATTAGGTTAAGTTCGAGAACGCATCGACATCTCACGGATGAAGTGGGCTGTTCAGCTGACTTCGCGAATCAACCCGGGTGCCTCATATGGCGGGAACCGCCCTGCTCGCCCTGACACGGTGCGGGGGGGGCGGGCTGCCCAGCGCGAGGGAGGGGCGCCCGGTCCGGCGCGGCACCACGCGGCTCGGGGGGGCGGGGCTGCTCGCCCCGTCCAACACGCCTCCCCCCCCCGAGGGGGAGGTCGATTGCCCAGCGCGGCACGGGAGCGGGTCGCTCGCCCGGCGCGGCGGGGGCTGCCTGTCGGCACGAGGGGGGGGGCGTGCCGGACGGGGCGAGGGCCCTCGTGTCCGATTCTGCACAGTTTTTTCGACTTTGCGACAGATTCATGCCTCGCGAGGCGCGAAATCCGGTCAATCGGGCCGAAGAGCCGCATGGCGGGCACCGGCGATCAGGCAAAACGCCGTCGTCGACGATACGCCGTGTCGCAAAGTCGAAAAAACTGTGCAGAATCGGGGCCCGCCCCCCCGTGAGCCCGCCCAGCGGAGAGCGGGCGGTCGGCGGCGGACCCCTCCCGCAGAATCAGGACCCGACCCCCCCCCGCGCGCCCGACCCCCCCAGCGGGGCCCGGCCCCTCCTCTATTCGGCGTCGCCGAACAGGCCGCAGGTAAACAGGAAGTCGAGCGACTTGGGCGAGCCGCCCACGTGCGCGCGGATGAGCCCCTGGGCCAGGCGCAGCACGGCGAAGGCCGACCCCGGATCGGCGGGCGCCTCCAGGATGGCGGCATAGGTAGACCCCATGAGGAAGCGCGCCCAGCCCACGGCTGCCGCGGGCACGGGCACCGACTCGGCCTGCCCGCGGCAGCCGGCGCACACCACCCCGCCCTCAGAGAACGAGAAGGGGACCTGCGGCGCTACCGCCGTGGCGTCCCCGCCGCAGACGACGCACTGCGAAAGCGAGGGGCGCAGGCCCACCAGGCCGAGGGTCTTGATCAGCAGGGCCGCCGCCACGCCGGGCGCCTGGGCTGGCGCGGCGGCGTCAAGGGCCGCGAGCCCCGCGGCCGTGGCTTCGAAGAGACGCGGCTGCTCGAGCCCGGGCTGGGACACCTTGCAGAGAAGCTCGGCCGCAGGAGCGGCGCAGCTAGCCAGCTCAACTGATGAGCGCAGGCGAACGTTGGGCCGAACGAGGCGTGCCTCCTTCACCACGTCGAGGCTGCGGCCCACCGAGCAGAGCAGGTCAGCCTCGGCATAGAGCTCCAAGCGCGAGGCGAAGGTGCTCGACGGCTTGCGCGCCCCCTTCGCCACGGCGCGGCGCTGCGTGCCGTCATCGGCCAGGAGCGTGACGATGAGGTCGGTCTCGGCCAGCTTGGTCTTGCGCAGGACGATCCCGCGCACGCTGTAAGTGGGCTGGGCCACGCGTCAGGCGCGCTTGATGGCAGGATCGGACGACTTCACGTTGCCCTCGGCATCCCAGGTGATGGTGCCGGTGAGCGTCTGCCAGCCCGTCGCCTCGTCACGCACGACAATGCCGAAGAGCGAGCCGTACTGGATGCCCGACACCGTGTAGCGCGTCGTGTCGTCCCCGACGTACTCGATGGTCAGCTTGGCAGGGTCTATCTCGTAGTTCTTCCCGTCGATGGAGAAGTTCTTCGATGACTGGAAGTACGTCTGCGCGTAAGCGAGGCACTCGGCCTTGCGCGACTTGGCCACGTTGAGCACCACCGTGGAGCCGGAGTCGAGCTGGGAGCCGGAGGCTGGCTCGGTGGAGACGGCAGCGCCCTCCGGCACATCCTCCGTGTAGAAGGTGCGCACCTCCACGTCGTAGCCCTCGGCCTCGAGCGCAGCCTCGGCGTCGGCGCGGGAGAGGCCCTCCACGTCCGGTACGGTGAACGGCACGGCCACCTGGACGGTCACGGGAGTCGCGGCCTTCACCTTGGTGCCGGCCTCGGGCGTGACGGAGATCACCGTACCCTCGGGGTCGTTGGACTTGACCTCCTCGTAGGTGACGCCGGTCAGCCCCTCCTCGGCGAACGCGGCCTCGGCGTCGGCGCGAGGCAGCCCCAGCACCGCGGGCACCACGCGGGCAACCGACACGTGGATGACCACCTCGGTGCCCTCCTCGGCACGACGGCCGGAATCGGGGTCGGTGAGCAGGACGATGCCCTCCACGTCATCGCTTCGCACCGGGAGCGCCCGCACGGTGAAGCCCTTGTCAGTCAGAACGTAGGTGGCATCCACCTGGCTCTTGCCCACCACGTCGGGAACGACCTTGCCGCCCCACAGCTGGAGGTACCAGGTGATGCCCGCAACCGCAAGCGCGGCGACGAGCAGGCACGCGACGACGATGAGCGGGGTCTTGCTGCGCGCAGGGCGCGGGCCGTCTGCGGCACCGCGGCGCTGCTCGCGGGCGATCTGGCGGTCGAGCTTTCTCTGGGCGCGAGCCTGGCGGCGCGCCTCCTTGGGATCCATCTCGGCGCTGAAGCGCTTGGCCGCGGCAGCCGGGCCGTCGCCCACGGCGGGGAGCTCCATCGTGTCGCCCGCGCGCGAGGCGTAGCTCGGCGGCACGTAGCTGGAATCCACCAGGCGCTCGAGGCCGGTGAGGTCGGCGGTGCGGGCCGCGCCCGCCGCGCCGGCAGCCACCACGCCGTCGGGGAACATCTCGTGAACCACCTCGGCCAGCGAATCGCGGCCGTCCTGCCCCTCGCGGGGGGCGTAGAGCGCCTCGTCGAAGGCGCCGTAGTCATCGCCGGACGCGGCAGGCGAAGCCGAGGCCGGGGTGCCGTCGAGCAGGGCGGTCTCAGCCGCCTCGGGCGCCGGGACTGGGGCGGCCGTCCCAGCGGGGACGTCCCCCTCAGGCGCGGAGCCGGCCACGGGCAGCTCCTCGACGAACTCGAACTCAAGGTCAGCCTCGTCGGTCGCGGCGCGAGCGGCGGCCGCCCCCTCGCCCTGCGGCGTCTCCGCCATGGGGCGGCGGCGCTCGCCATAGCGCGGCAAGTCCTCCGCGTCAGCGGCACGCCGGGCGTTGTCGGCAATGAGGCGCGCGAACACCTCGGCGTCGGCCGAGACCTCCGCCGGCTCCTCGCGCAGGGCGCGCACCTCGTCAAGCGACGCCCCGATCACCGAGGCGGGACTCTCCGGGGCAGTCGCGGCGACACGAGCACCCCCCGCTCCCGCCTTGTCCGCAGCGCCCTCGGAGCGCACGGCATCTGTCTCGGGCGCCTTGGCCCCATGGCCGGCGCGAAGCGGATAGCCGCACTCGATGCAGAACTTGGCGCTGTCTTTGTTAGTGCTCTGGCAGTTGGGGCATCTCATGGTCGCGAAGGCTCCTTGCTACGATTTGCCCGCCATTGTACCGAAAAGCACGCCGTCCCAGGTCGCACGCGCGTAACGGAACGCCTGATTGGCCGCGAATTCACCAGAATTCTACGCCAGGGAGGGCGCCTCGACGCCCACGCGCCCAAGGAGGCCCCGCCAGCCGGACAGCAACGAGGCCGGTTTTCTGCGAGAAATGCCGGCTTTGCCTGCTCGCGGATCCGAAAACAGGCAGATTCCCAGCCGCAAAAGACGTAACGCTCGCAGCGATCTGGGCAAACGCGTCACGCACCGGCGGCAAGGCGTCCGCGCGGACGAGTGCTCCATGCAAACTCGGCATTTCTCGCAGAAAACCGGCTTATCTTTCGCCCGAACTCCAGCGGGCGCGCCTAGGCCCCCTCGCCGTAGCCGAAGCGGCGGATCTGGCTCGCGTCGCGCCGCCAGTTCTTCTTCACCTTCACCGACAGGTCGAGGAACACCCGGCATCCGAGCAGCTGCTCCAGGTCCTCGCGCGCCTCTATGCCGATGCGCTTGATGGCCGCGCCGCGCTTGCCGATGATGATGCCCTTCTGGCTGTCGCGCTCCACGTAGATGACGGCGAAGATGCGGTAGAGATCCTTCTTGCGGTCGTACTCCATCTCGTTGAGGGCCACGCCGATGGCATGGGGCACCTCGTCGCGGAAGGTACGCAGGATCTTCTCGCGGATGAACTCGGCCACCACCACCTCGATGGGCTGGTCGGTCTCCATGTCGGGCGGGAACCACGCGGGGCCCTCGGGCAAAAGGTAGACGACCTCCTCGACGAAGGCCTCCACGTTGTAGCCCGTCTCGGCGGAGAGCGCCACCATGGCGTCCCAGTCGGCCAGGCCCTCGGCGGCCTCGCGCTGGGCGGCGATCTGCTCGGGCGTGGCGAGGTCAGTCTTCGACAGCACGCAGATCTTGTGCGAGCGCGAGCCGCGCAGCTGGGCGGCCACCCACTCGTCGCCGCGGCCGATGGGCTTGGACGCGTCGATGAGCATGGCCACCACGTCCACGTCCTCGAGCGCCTTGAGGGCGCTCGTGTTGAGCTCCTCGCCCAGGGCGTCGTGGGGCTTGTGGAGGCCGGGCGTATCCACGATGATCATCTGGAAGTCGTCGCGGGTAAGCACGGCGCGGAAGCGGTGGCGCGTGGTCTGAGCCGTGTTCGACGTGATGGCGATCTTCTTGCCCATGATGGCGTTGAGCAGGGTGGACTTTCCCGCGTTGGGGCGCCCTACCAGGGTGACGAAGCCGGACTTGAAGCCGTCGGCGCCGAGCAGGTTGTCGTTCATCGTCTCTCTCCTCCCCGGCGCGGGCGCCGGACGTATGGCGGCTAGGCGCCCAGCAGGGCGAGTATGCGGGCGCCGAACACGACGGCGCCGACGGCCACCGACCCGAGGGCCATCAGGTACACGGCACCGGCGGCGCAGTCCTTGGCCACGCGGGCTAGCTCGGCGTAGTCGTCGGTGACCAGGTCGACCACGGCCTCGATGGCGGTGTTGGCGCACTCGGCCGCCATGACCCCGGCGATGCACAGGATGACGGCAGCCCAGGAAGGCGCGTCCAGGCCCAGCACGAGGCCCCCCACGACGGCGACCACGGCCACGCCGGCATGGATGCGCATGTTGCGCTGGGTGGCGAAGGCGTGCCGAATGCCGCAGCCTGCGCACGAGAACGCCTGGCCCAGGGTGAACCGGTCGTGGGCGCGCTTGGCGCCCTCATTGCGAACGAGGCGCGGCTGGTCCTGGCCCATGGCGCGGCCCTCCCCTTCCGCGGACGCTACGCGCCGCGCTCGGCCCAGGCGCGCAGGAGCTCCGCCTCGCGGGCCTCCATGACCTCGGCCTCCTCGTCCACCACGTGATCGTAGCCGCACAGGTGCAAAAGGCCGTGGACGAGCAGCAGGCTGATCTCCTCCTCGAAGGTGGTGGCGAACTCAGCGGTCTGGCGCTCCGCCACGTCCGGGGCGATGATGACGTCGCCCAGCTCGAAGACGCCGTCCTCGGGCGCGTCGGGCCCATCGCCGCAACCGTCGCACTCGAAGGAGAGCACGTCGGTGGGGCCCTGCTTGCCGCGGTACTTCTCGTTCAGCTCGGCGATGACCGCGTCGTCGACGAAGCTGACGGACACCTCGGTGGCGTCGGGGCGCCTCTCGGACTCGAGCACGAAGCGGGTGAGCTCCTCGAGGGGCAGCGGGGCCAGGTCGTCCTCGCGGTAGCGGTAGCTGATCAGGATGTCCATCTTCCTCCTATGCCTTCCTGCCGGCGCGCTCGTAGGCGGCCACGATGGCGGCCACCAGCGAATGGCGCACGACGTCCTTGCCAGTGAAGTCGCAGAACGCGATGTCGGGGGTTCCCTCCAGGATGGGGCGCACGTGCGCCAGGCCCGAAATGCCGCGGGGCAGGTCGGTCTGGGACACGTCGCCGGTGACCACGATCTTCGAGCCGAAGCCGAGCCGGGTCAAAAACATCTTCATCTGCTCGGGCGTGGAGTTCTGCGCCTCGTCTAAGATGATGAAGCTGTCATTCAAGGTACGCCCGCGCATGAAGGCGAGCGGGGCTATCTCGATGGTGCCGTTCTCGATGAGCTGGTTGGCTCGCTCGGCGTCGGTCATGTCGTAGAGCGCATCGTAGAGCGGGCGGATGTAGGGATCCACCTTCTCGGTGAGGGTCCCGGGGAGGAACCCCAGGCTCTCGCCGGCCTCCACGATGGGGCGCGTGAGAATGACGCGGCCCACCTCCTTGCGCTTGAGCGCGGCCACCGCCATGGCCATGGCCAGGTAGGTCTTGCCCGTGCCGGCCGGCCCCATGCCGAAGGTGATGGTGTGCTCGCGGATGGCGTCGACGTAGCGCTTCTGACCTGCGGTCTTGGGGCGGATGGCCCGGCCGCGGTAGGTGAGCAGGATGTCCTCGCGCAAAACGCTCGGGGCGAACTCGGCGGTGCGCATGAGGTCGATGGCCCGGCGGACGTAGTCGGCCGTGGGCTCCTCGCCGCCCTCTGCCAGCTTGATGAGGTCGGAGAACAGCGCCGTGAGCGACTGCACCTCGATGGCGTCGCCCTCTAGCACGATGGTGTCGCCGCGCACGGTGATGCGGGCGGCGAAGGCGTCCTGGATGAGGTGAAGCAGCTCATCGGCCTGGCCCACCACCGCGGCCATGGGCACGCTGGCGGGCGCCGTGAGCGTTATCTGGGTCTGGTCTACCATGACCTCGATTGTAGCAGATGCGCCCCACCCCCGAAGGCACGGGTTGGTTACGGGGGCCGGCGCGGCATGGTCGAGAAGGAATGCCAGGCGTGGCTACAGGGCCACCTCGACGAGGACGCCGGAGGCGTGGGCGGGGTCGACGGCGATCTCGTGGTAGCTCTCGGTGGTGGCCCTGCCCGGGGACTCGACCACCGCCAGCTCGACGGCGCCGGCGCGGCGGGCGCGGTCGGCGGCGCGCAGCTCGGCGGCGAGCATGCGCAGCTCGGCGGCGCGGCG
>NZ_QWKK01000108.1 GCF_009911695.1 Enterorhabdus sp. P55
CTGCTGGAGTTGGGGGGTGGGGGTTGGGGGTTGGAGCGCTGGGGGCGCTGGGGGCGCGGGCGGGGCGTCTGTGGGGCGTGGGGTTGGGAGGGCGCGCGAGAGCCGCCCTGAGGGGGCGGCTCTCGGGAGGGGCGTTGCCCCCGTGGGTGCGCTGCGGGTGCGCTGGGGGCGTGTTGGAGGTCGCGCGGGTGACGTCGCGCGTTACTTCCGCACGTTCATGGCGCGCATGGCGTTGAGGATGGCGATGACGGCCACGCCCACGTCGGCGAAGACGGCCATCCACATGTTGGCGATGCCGACGGCTGCGAGTGCGAGCACGGCCAGCTTGACGCCGAGGGCGAACACGATGTTCTCCCAGACGATGGCCATGGTCTTGCGGGCGATGGAGATGGCACGGGCGATCTGCGAGGGGCGGTCGTCCATGAGCACCACGTCGGCGGCTTCGATGGCAGCGTCTGAGCCCATGGCGCCCATGGCGATGCCGAGGTCGGCGCGGGTGAGGACGGGCGCGTCGTTGATGCCGTCGCCGACGAAGGCGAGCTTGCCCTTGGGGTTGGCGGCCGCCTGGGCGTCGAGGAGGGCCTCCACCTGGGCTACCTTGTCCTGAGGCAGCAGCTCGGCGCGCACCTCATCGATGCCGAGCTGGGCGGCGACGGCCTGGGCCACGTCGGCGCGGTCGCCGGTGAGCATGACCGTCTTGCGCACGCCGGCCTTCCGCAAGGCGGCGATGGCGGCGGCCGCGTCGTCCTTCACCATGTCGGCGATGATGATGTGGCCGGCGTAGACGCCGTCGATGGCCACGTGGAGGATGGTGCCGACGAGCTCGCAGTCGTGCCAGTTCGCGCCGGCGGAGTCCATGAGGCGCCCGTTGCCCACCAGCACCTCGCGCTCGTCGATGACGGCGCGGACGCCTTGGCCGCTGACCTCCTCGGCCTTCTGGATGCGGGCGGGATCGAGGGGGCCGGCGTAAGCCTGACGCACGGAGGCGGCGATGGGATGGTTGGAGAGCGACTCGGCGTGGGCGGCCAGGGCGAGCAGCTCCTCTTCGGTGGTGTCGCCCTCGGCATGGATGGCCGTGACGGCGAAGGTGCCGTTGGTGAGCGTGCCGGTCTTGTCGAAGACGACGGTCTCGGCGTGGGCGAGGGCTTCCAGGTAGTTGCTGCCCTTCACGAGGATACCGACGCGCGAGGCGCCGCCGATGCCTCCGAAGAACGATAGGGGCACCGAGATGACCAGCGCGCAGGGGCATGACACCACGAGGAAGGTGAGGCCGCGCAGGATCCAGTTGGCCCACTCCTGGCCGAAGAGCAGCGGCGGCAGGATGGCCAGCGCCGCGGCCACGCCGACGACGGCGGGGGTGTAGTAGCGGGCGAAGCGGGTGATGAAGCTCTCGGTGCGGGCCTTCTTGTCGGCCGCGTTCTCCACGAGCTCCAGGATGCGGCTGACCGTGGAGTCCTCGAAGGGCTTGGTGACGCGGACGGTGAGGGCGCCGGTGAGGTTGACGCAGCCGGAGATGACCTCGTCGCCGGGGTCGGCCTGGCGTGGGACAGATTCGCCGGTGAGGGCGGCGGTGTCCACCTGCGACTGACCGCTGACGACGACGCCGTCGAGCGGGATGCGCTCGCCCGGCTTGATGACGATCTCGTCGCCGGGGGACACCTCGTAGGGGTCGACCTGCACGAGCTGGCCGTCGCGCATGATGTTGGCGAACTCGGGGGCGATGTCCATCATGTCGGCGATGGACTTGCGCGACTTGCCCACGGCGTAGCTCTGGAACAGCTCGCCCACCTGGTAGAACAGCATGACGGCGGCGCCTTCGGCCATATGCGGCTCAGTGTCGGGGAACAGCACGAGGGCGAACGCGCCGATGGTGGCCACGGACATGAGGAAGTTCTCGTCGAAAACCTGGCCGCGGCCGATGTTGCGCGCTGCCTTGAGCAGCACGTCGTAGCCAGCGACGAGGTAGGGGACGAGGAACAGGACGAGCTCGGCGTAGAGGTCATCGGGCTCGCCGAACCAGGTCTTGAGGAGGCCGGTCTGCTCGATGGCGAAGGCGATGGCGAACAGCGCGAGCGCCGCGATGATGCGGTTGCGCCAGCGGATCTGCTTGTCGGTGAGGGTAGTCATAGGAGGCTGCCGTTCTGTCGGGATGGGTAGGTCGGGGAAGCCGGGGGCGGGTGGGTCGGGTGGGTCGGGGCGTTGGTGCTTGACGGGATGGTGCGGGGTAGGCGACATCGGCGGTGCTGACGGCACGTGTTCGGAACAGGCTAGACGGGTGGCGTTGGCGGCGCTGCGGGTGCACTTGATTTGAGCTGGCTCTAAGAGTTTGCTCGTTCGGTGCGATGTGGCGTAGCGCAGGCCGCCTTTCGTGGCTCTTCCTGACTCGTTGGGTGCTGAGCGGGCCGCGGGACCTTGCTGCGGTGTGTGCCCCGAATACGCTGACTAGCGAACGATGACGCAGTCGGGCTCGTACTTGGCGCAGATGGCCTGGGCCTTGTCGAGGACGGCGTCGAAGGCCTGGGCGTCTCCGTCGACGTCGAGCATCAGCTTCTGGGTCATGAAGCTGATGGAGGCCTTGGTGACGCCCTCGAGGGCGCTGATGTCGCTCTCCATCTTGGCGGCGCAATTCGCGCAGTCGAGGTTCTGGAGCTTGAGTGCCTTGCGCATGGTTGTTCCCTTCTCTCAATTTTGGGGTACGAATGTTTCACGTGAAACATTTCCGTACGTTGTTCCGATGGTGCTTCGAATGCTTTGTTCGGCTTCGCTGCTGACGGTGCTGCTTCGCTTGCTCTTTCTTGCGAACGAATGTTTCACGTGAAACATTCTGGCGGGTCTTTGGCGGGCTTTGCGCGGGGCGCGCTACTCGCAGATGTGGGTCATGCCCTGGGCGAGCATGGTGTAGACGTGGTCGTCGGAGAGCGAGTAAATGATGTTCTTGCCGTCGCGCTGGAACTTCACCAGGCGCGCCTGCTTGAGCGTGCGCAGCTGGTGGGAAACGGCGCTTTGGGAGACGCCGATGATCTCGGCGATGTCCGCGACGCAGCGGTCTTGGCCCATGAGCGCATAGAGGATGCGGATGCGCGTGGTGTCCGCGAACGCCTTGAACAGGTCGGCCAGGTCGTAGAGCAGCTCCTCGTCGGGCATGCACTCCGGAGCGGGGGAGGCGCCGGTCGCGCAGCCGCAGCCGGCGTCGGCGCCGTGGGCCTCGATGTGGGGAGCGCCGGTGTTGGCGCTGGCGCTCGCATCTTCGGCCCTCGCGCCCGCAGGGGCTGCGCCCTCGGTTGCTGCGCCCATAGGGGCTGCACCGGCGGGGCGCTCATCCCCGAGAGCTGCATCGGCGGGCGCCTCGTTCTCGAAGACTGCCGCCTCGTCTTTCTCGAAGGGCTCCTCGGGATCGAGGTCGATGGTCTCGTAGCGATACTGTAGCATACGTTCCCTCATTCACTTAAACATATGAGCAACTGTTCATAAGTATAGGGATGCAATGCGACTTGTCAACAGGTTTTCGAAACCTATCGTGAGGATGTTGCTTGGCGACCGTCGGGAAACGGATGGGTGGGGAGGGGGAGGGCCGGAGCGCGGGCTCGCTATGATCGGGGGAAACGATCGAGCGAGCGAAAGAAGGCTTCCATGGCTGAGAGCGATCTTGCGGGCGGGGCGGAGACCCCGCGGGCCGTTCCGGGTTTTCCCGACTTCGGGCATGTGTTTCTGCAGGGGCTGCCCAACACCCGCGACCTGGGTGGGCTGCCGGCGGCTGGCGGGAAGCGCATCGCGCGGCGACGGCTCGTTCGGTCGGGCGCGCTCCATCATGGCACCGACACCGACCTGCGCCAGCTGGAGTCGATGCATGACGTGGAGCGGGTCGTCGACTTCCGTACCGACGTGGAGCGGCAGAAGGAGCCGGATCCCAAGGGCAAGATGGCCGGCGTCGTGTTCTACGACTTCCCCGTGTTCGAGGAGGGGGCGGTGGGTATCACCCACGAGGGCGACGTGGCCCAAGACGTGCGGGCGCTGCGGCGGTTCAACGGCAAGCCGTTCGAGATGATCCGCCAGCTGTATCCCGAGTGCCTGCTGGGGGAGCGGGGCATGGGCGCCTATCGCGACTTCCTGCAGGTGCTGCTGGGGGCAACCTCGGGCGCGACGCTCTGGCACTGCACGGAGGGCAAGGATCGCGCGGGCCTCGGCTCCATCCTGGTGGAGTACGCGCTAGGCGTGCCGGAGGAGGCCATCCGCGCCGACTACCTGGCTACCAACCTGTTCGTGCGCACGTGGGTGGAGAAGATGCTCGACGCTTTGGCGCGCCATCACGTGCTAGAGGGGGCGGACGCCGACGTGGACGCGCTGTTCTACGCCCAGACGGAGTACTACGACACCGCCTTCGACGCCGTGCGCAAGGAGTTCGGCAGCATGGACAACTACCTGCATGACGGCCTGGGCTTCGGGCCAGATGCGGTGGAGGAGCTGCGGGCGCGCTACCTGGAGTAGCGGCGGGCGGCTTCCGGCGCCATCGGGGGGTCGTTTCTGCTGCCGCCATCGTCGTCCCGGAGCTGTTTCCCGCCGCCGGCTGCACCAGCTGCGCCGTCCGCGCCCTGCTGGGCGGCCGGCGTGGATTCGCCCGGGGACAGGTAACACGGCTGCAACCTGGTTCGTGTATGATGGACGGTATTCGAAACCGTCGTGCGCCGTCGTGCGCCCAGCCTATGCGAGGAGCCATCGTGAGCCAGTCCGCCCTTCCCGACCAGCGCGTCATCGTCGTCGACTTCGGAGCCCAGTATGGGCAGCTCATCGCCCGGCGCGTGCGCGACCTGCACGTCTACTCCGAGATCGTCCCCTGCGACATCACCGCTGACGAGGTGCGGGCGATGGCCCCGGCGGCTATCATCTTCTCCGGCGGCCCGGCGAGCGTGTACGCCGAGGACGCGCCCACCATCGACCCCGCCATCCTGGAGCTGGGCATCCCCGTGCTCGGGTTCTGCTACGGGCAGCAGATCATGGCCGTGACGCTCGGCGGCGAGGTGGGGCACACCGAGAAGGGGGAGTACGGCCCCGCGCCGCTCACCCGCTGCGGCGAGAGCGCGCTGTTCGCGGACACGCCGGGGGAGCAGACCGTGTGGATGAGCCATCGCGACGCGGTGAGCCGCGTGCCCGAGGGGTTTGCGGTGACGTCGCGGACCGACGTGTGCCCCGTGGCGTCGATGGAGTGCGCCGAGCGACGCCTGTACGCGACGCAGTTCCATCCCGAGGTGCGCCATACCGCGTTCGGCAACGAGCTGCTGGCTAACTTCCTCTTCGGCATCTGCGGGCTTGTGCCCGACTGGACCATGGACTCGATCATCGAGGACTCGGTTGCGGCCATCCGCGAGAAGGTGGGGGAGGATCGCGTCATCCTGGGGCTTTCCGGCGGCGTGGACTCGTCGGTGGTGGCGGCTCTGGGCGCGCGAGCCATCGGACGGCAGCTGGTGTGCGTGTTCGTGGATCACGGGCTGCTGCGCAAGGGCGAGCCCGAGGAGGTGGAGGCCGTCTTCACCGAGCAGTTCGACGTGGACTTCATCCGCGTGGACGCGCGCGAGCGCTACCTGGAGCTGCTCGCCGGCGTGAGCGACCCGGAGGAGAAGCGCCGCATCATCGGCACGCAGTTCTGGAAGGAGTTCTTCGCCGTGGCGCAGCAGCTCGACGGCGTGAAGTACCTGGCCCAGGGCACCATCTACCCCGACATCATCGAGAGCGGCGCGCGCAAGACGGGCGGAAAGGCGTCCACCATCAAGAGCCACCACAACCTGATCCCGTTCCCCGAGGGGGTGTCCTTCGAGCTCATCGAGCCGCTCGACCACTTCTTCAAGGACGAGGTGCGGGCGCTGGGCACCGCGCTCGGGCTGCCGGACCACATCGTGCACCGCCAGCCGTTCCCCGGCCCCGGCCTGGCCATCCGCATCATCGGCGACGTGGACGCCGAGAAGCTGGAGGTGCTGAAGAGCGCCGACGCCATCGTCCGCGAGGAGCTGGACGCCTACAACGAGCGCCTGTTCCAGGAGACCGGCGTGCGCGACAGCGAGCGCAGCGTGTGGCAGTACTTCGCGGTGCTGCCCGACATCCGCAGCGTCGGCGTCATGGGCGACGAGCGCACCTACGCCCGCCCGATCATCCTGCGCGCTGTGGAGAGCCAGGATGCCATGACCGCCGACTGGGCGAGGCTGCCCTACGAGGTGCTCGCGCGGGTGAGCAGCCGCGTGGTGGCCGAGGTGCCGGGGGTGAACCGCGTGGTCTACGACGTGACGAGCAAGCCGCCTGCTACGGTGGAGTGGGAGTAAATTGCAAGGTCAGAGGTCACTTTTTATCTAGTCTAATGTTTGCAGTTTTGAGTAATTTACGCCCATTCCGTCAGGGAAAAGCCGTAAGCTGCTGGGGAGAGTTCTCAAACGAAAATCGCAGAATTCAGACCCGCCAAAGTGTACTGCCTCCCATTTCTTGGACACGAGAAATGGGAGGCTTCTTTATGCCATCAGACCTTAGGATCAGATACGA
>NZ_QWKK01000109.1 GCF_009911695.1 Enterorhabdus sp. P55
AAGGGGGCGGGGGCGGGGGCGGGGGCTGGGGCGGGGGCGGGGGCTGGGGCTGGGGCTGGGGGCAGAATTCCACCCCTTTACCTGGGGCGCAGCAGGTTTTTCGCGAAGTTACCCAAGATTATGTGACAACGAACGCATGCGACTCCCCCACAATGAGCCGCTCCGGGGCAGCCGAGAAGGTCTGGCAGGCGGCCCTGGAGCCAGGGGGCGCGGCCGGCGGCCACGGGCCCGGGGGAACAATGGCCCCGAAGCCGCTGCCGCGCCCAACCCGATGCCCCGGCCGACCCTCTTCCTCTTGCGGCCGGGGCACCTGCGGCAACGCCTTCTGCACAGGGGGCTGCCGCCCTGCCCGCCCACCCCTTGGCCACGCGAGTCGCCAGGCGTCTTGCCCTTCGCCTGTCGCTTGCGGTCGCCCCTCCCTATCTCGCGCCCCGCCGTCCTGCTCCTCACAGGCGGCCGGGGCGCGCAGATCCCCGTCGGCCCGCGACCGACGCGATGCCGCCCTGCAGCCGCGGCGCGCGCGGATCGCGGGCCGACACGCTCTGGGCTACAATGGCCCCATGGACACCACCACCGCCCAACGACTCAACGAGCTGAACGCCCGCTTCTACCGGGAGCACGCCTCGTCGTTCTCAGCCACGCGCCAGGCACCGTGGGAGGGCTGGCGGCGCTGCCTGGCCAGGGCGCTCGAAGCGCTTGGCGAACCGCACGCCTCTGACCCCGCCCCGGCCGATCCCGCCGCGGGCGCGATGCCGCCTCGCAACCTCCAGGCCACCGGCAAGATCCGCGCATCCGGGGGTGCCGCCGCGGGAGACGCGCCACGGCCCTCGGACGAAAGCGCCCCGGCCGGGGACGCACGGCGCTTCGCCTGGCCTCCCAACGCCCGCACGTCCCCCGCGCCTGACGGGCGAACGCTCCGCGTGCTCGACCTGGCATGCGGGAACCTGCGCTTCGAGCGCTTCCTCATGGACGCGCTGCCCGACCTTGCGATCCGCGTGGATGCCGTGGACAGCTGCGCGACCCTCGCCGACGGCGCCACCGCGCTGCCCGGCGTGCGCTTCCACGAGCTGGACGTAGTGTCAGCGCTCCTGGGCGGCGCGGGCACGGCGGCGAGCCAAGCGCGAGCCGAGGCCGGCGACCGCGCGTCAGCGGACAATCCGACGGCGGTCGTGGCGGGCGCCCCGCTCGCCCTGCCCCGACTCACACCCTGCGACCTGGCCGTGAGCTTCGGGTTCCTCCACCACGTGCCCGGCTTCGAGCAGCGCGCGGCAGCGCTCGCGGCGCTCGTCGCGCAGCTGCGACCCGGCGGCGTGGCGGCCGTTTCGCTCTGGCAGTTCCTTGATGACGAGCGCCTGGCGCGCAAGGCGGCGACCAGCCATCCCGCCGCCCTCGTCGACCTAGGCCTTGATGAGTCCGCGCTCGACGAGGGAGACCGCCTGCTGGGCTGGCAGGACGCTCTCGGCGCCTGGCGCTACTGCCACCACTTCGCCGAGTCCGAGGTCGACGCCCTCTCGGCCGCCGTGTGCGCCGCCACCGGCGCCCGCGAGCTGGCGCGCTTCAGCGCCGACGGCGCCTCCGGCCGCCTCAACCGCTATCTCCTCCTCCAAGTCTCCGCGTAGCCACGCCCTCCCCGCAGCGCGGGCGCCCGCCCTCCCGCGCTCGCCGCGCAGGCAGCGCTCCACGACCCGGCGGCCCGGCCCACAGCGGGCCGCCGCCACTTTTTCCCTCCGAAATGGCACTAATTGGCAGTTTGGTACGGTAAGACGGGCGCGCCGGAGCGGCAGGCCGGCCAGCTGGTTTCTGCGACCTGGGAAAACGCCGACTGGGCATCATCCAGCGCGCCCTCGGAAACGCCAAAGGGCCTCGCGCACCGTACCAAACTGCCAATTAGTGCCATTTTCCGGCGAAAAAGCGGCTGTAAGCCCCCCCCCGCGCTCCGCCCCGGCGCTTCCTACGGTTCGGAGGAACCCGCCGCACGGCCGGGTCGGGCGCGGGCGGCGCCGCTATACTGTGACGCGACACCGACCACGGAAAGGCACGCCATGGAACACGAGGATACCACCTGCGGCGTCGACGGCCTGATCAGCCTGCTCGGCATCCGCTTCACCGAGGCCACGCCCGAGCGCTGCGAGGCCGTCATGCCCATCACCGATGCCGTCCTCCAGCCTTTCGGCTTCGTGCACGGCGGCGCCACGCTCGCCCTGCTCGAGACGGTGGCCAGCCGCGCAGCCGAGCTGCGTGCCGACCTGGAGACCGAGCGCCCCTTCGGCACACGCGTCGACGTGCGCCACCGCAAGTCAGGCCGCGCGGGCAGCGTCCGCGGCGTTGCTGAGCTCGAGCGCGTGGAGGGCGTCAAGCAGATATGGCGCGTCAACGCCTACGACGACGAGGGCGACGTCATGTCCACCGGCACCTTCGAGACGAAGATCGTCACCCTCGCCTACCTGGCCGAGAGGGGGCGCCGATGAAGGTCCTCACGCTCAACGCGGGCAGCTCGTCGCTCAAGTACCAGCTCATCGACCTGGCCACCGGAGTCGTGCTCATCCGCGGGCTCTGCGAGCGCGTGGGCGGACCCGATGCAGTCCACACCTTCGACCGCGGCTTGGGCGAGCTCAAGCGCGCCGAGCCCCTCCGCGATCACCACGACGCGCTCCAACGCGTGATCGCCGTGCTCACCGAGGTCGAGCGCGGGCCCATCCGCAGCCTGGCGGACATCGACGCCGTGGGCCATCGCATCGTGTCGGGCGGCGAGTTCTTCAGCGCATCCACCCTCATCGACGATGACGTGCTCGACAAGATCGCCGTCTGCTCGGAGCTCGCTCCCCTGCACAACCCGCCGGCGCTCAACGTCATCCGCGCCTGCCGCGAGCTCATGCCCGGCATCCCCGAGGTGGCCGTCTTCGACACCGCGTTCTTCCAGACGCTGCCGCCGCGCGCCTACGTCTACCCGCTGCCCTACGAGTACTACACCGACTACCAGATCCGCAAGTACGGGGCCCACGGCACGTCGCACCGCTACGTGGCGCGCCATGCCGCCAAGATGATCGGCGCCGATGTGTACGACCTGCGGCTCATCACGTGCCACCTGGGCAACGGCGCGTCCATCGCCGCGGTGGACCACGGAGTGGCCGTGGACACCACCATGGGGCTCACGCCGCTCGACGGGCTCATGATGGGCACGCGCTGCGGCACCATCGACCCGGCCGTGGTGACCCACATCCAGACGCGGTTGGGCTACACGCCCGAGCAGATGAACGAGATCATGAACAAGAAGAGCGGGCTTCTGGGCGTGTCCGGCGTGTCGAGCGACCTGCGCGCGGTAGAGGAGGCGGCGCTGGCCGGCAACGAGCGCGCCGTGCTGGCGCTTGAGCTGTACGCGTACTTCATCAAGCGCTACATCGGCCAGTACTTCGCCGTGCTGGGCGGCGCGGACGCCATCGTGTTTACGGCCGGCGTGGGCGAGAACTCCGAGTACATGCGCGAGAAGTGCCTGGCCGGGCTGGAGCCGCTCGGCATCGTGCTCGATGCGCGAAGGAACCGCCTGCGCGCCGGCGAGCGCATCATCTCCGAGGATCGGTCGCGCGTGAAGATCATGGTGATCCCCACCAACGAGGAGCTGATGATCGCCCGAGACGTGGAGAAGATCGTCGACGAGCTGCGCCACGCCGAGGAGCGCCGGGAAGAGGTGGAAGAGACGCTGGTGTAGCGCCGGGCCGGGACGCGGGGACGCCGGGGGGTGGATGCGCCCCGTCGCGGCAGGCGCTCGCGGGGCAGCGGGAGGCGCGGGGCCGGATGCGTGCCGTCGCGGCGGGCGCTCGCGGGGCAGCGGGAGGCGCGGGAGGCACGCTGGGCGGGAAGGGCATCCGATCTGATGGAGCCAGGCCGCGGAGGCCGCGTGCGGCTTGTCCGCCAGGAGGAGCCAGATGCGAGCCGCGGCGGCGGGCGCGGAACTGGGAGAAGTCGGGCACTCACTGGTTGCCCATGATGACGTAGCACAGGGCCGTGCGGGGCAGCGAGGAACGCGGGGGCCGGATGCGGGCCGTCGCGACGGGCGCTCGCGCGGCAGCGGGAGGCGCGGAGAATCCGCGGAAGCCGCGTGCGGCATGCTCACTGGGAGGAGGCGCGGGGGGCAGGGCGAGGGGACGCGGGAGGCCGCGTGCGCCCCGTCGCGGCGGGCGCTCGCAAGGCCACATAACCGGATGAGGGCCGTCGCGACAGGCGCTCGCGGGGCAGCGGGGCAGCGGGGGACACGCTGAGCGGGCTGCACTGGGCCAGGCCGCGGAGGCCGCGTGCGGCTTGCCCGCCAGGAGGAGCCATACCGGGCCAGGGCGCGGGGGGGTCGGATGCACCCCGTAGCAACAGGCGCTCGCAGGACCACAGAACCGGAGCCCCCCCCCGCAGCAGGTGCTCGCCCCCTGCGGGAGGCCTCCGCGACGCGACGGCCACAGGGACATGGCCACGGGAAACGCGGCCATGGGAAGGTTGTGGCACAAAATTACCGATGGTTTACTTTCTTCCTCCCTCCCCCTAGAATACGCGTGTTAACCATATTAAACTTGTAGGCGGCACCGGAGCCCATCGCCAAGCGAGGGCGCCGCGCCGCGAGAGGGGGGAACGCTCCATGCTTGACAGGCGGCTGCTGGCCCTGGCGCCGGGCGCGCGACGCGCCATCGCGCTGGACGTGGCGCTCCAATGGGTGGGACTGCTGGCAACCATCGCGCTGTTCTACCTGATCGGCCTGTTCCTGCAGGCCGTGCTGGCCGGGACGGCCACCGCCGAGGGCGCCGCCTGGCTGGCCGGCGCGGCCGCCGCGGCCATCATCGTGCGCTGGGCCGCCCAGGCCCAGGCGACCGCCTGCGGGGTGCGCGCCGCCACCGCGGCCAAACAGGCCGTGCGCCAGCAGGTCTACGACAAGCTCGTGCGCCGAGGGCCGGCCTACCGCGAGGACGTCTCCACCGCCGAGGCCGTCCAGGTGTGCGTCGAGGGCTGCGAGCAGCTGGAGAGCTACTTCGCCCAGTACGTGCCGCAGCTGGCCTACGCGCTCATCGCCCCGCTCACGCTGTTCGCGTTCCTCGCGCCGCTGTGCCTGCCGGCCGCCGTGGGGCTGCTCGTCTGCGTGCCGCTCATCCCCCTCTCCATCATGGCGGTCATGCGCGTCGCCAAGCGCACCATGCGCCGCTACTGGGGCTCCTACACCGACCTGGGCGCCAGCTTCCTCGAGAGCATCCAGGGCCTCACCACCCTCAAGGTCTACCAGGCCGACGAGGCGCGCCACCAGGCCATGAACCGCGAGGCCGAGGGCTTTCGCCAGGCGACCATGCGGCTTCTGCGCATGCAGCTGTCATCCATCGCCATCATGGACCTGTTCGCGTTCGGCGGCGCCGCCGTGGGGATCCTGCTCACGCTGGGCAGCTTTGCCGCCGGCAGCGTCACCTTCGCCGGCGCGTTCACCGTCATCTTCCTTTCGGCGGAGTTCTTCATTCCGCTGCGCGCCCTGGGGTCGTACTTCCACACGGCCATGAACGGAATGGCCGTGGCGGAGAAGATGTTCGCCATCCTCAACGTGGCCGAGCCGGCGCGCGGAACGCGTCCCGTGGAGGGGACGGCCCTCGTGGCGCGCGGCGTGGGCTACTCCTACGACGGCGAGCGCACGGTGCTCGACGCCGTGGACGCAGAGGCCCGCCCCGGCGAGCTGGTGGGCATCGCCGGGGCGAGCGGATCGGGGAAGTCGACGCTGGCAGCCGTCCTGTCCGGTGCGGCGCAGGGCTTCACGGGCACCGTGGAGCTGGGCGGCGCCGACATCCGGCAGATCGACCCCGATGCGCTGCGTCGCGCGGTGGTGCGCGTGGGCCACGACAGCTACCTGTTCAAGGGAACGGTGCGCGAGAACCTGCTGATGGCGGCGCCGGCCGCCCCCGACGAGGCCCTCTGGGATGCGCTGCGCCGCTGCCGCCTCGACGCCTTCGTGGCCGCAGCCGGCGGCCTGGACGCGCCGGTGGCGGCGCGCGGCTCCAACCTCTCGGGCGGCCAGCGGCAGCGCCTGGCGCTGGCTCGCGCCATCCTGGCCGACGCGCCGGTGTACCTCCTCGACGAGGCCACGTCGAGCGTCGACGCCGAGAGCGAGGCGGCCATCGTCACGCTCGTCGAGGAGCTGGCGCGCACCCGCACGGTCGTCATGGTGGCGCACCGCCTGAGCACGCTGGCCGGCGCCGATCGCATCTACGTGATGGATCGCGGCCGCGTGGCGGAAAGCGGCACTCACGCCGAGCTGGCCGCGGGCGATGGCCCCTACGCCGCCATGTGGGCGCGCCAGGCTGCGCTCGAGGAGCGCCTCGCCCAGGAGACGCGGGAGGGCGCGGAGACGGCCGCGCGGGCGGCTGCGGCGCCGGGGGCGGGCGCGGAGACGACCGGGGCAGACGGAGGCACGACCGGCCAGGAGGGCGCGGCGGGTGCGGGTGCGGACG
>NZ_QWKK01000110.1 GCF_009911695.1 Enterorhabdus sp. P55
TCCTGGCCAATTTAGGCACGGTTTACGCTGTTCTGGGGGTACGGTGGCGCAAGCGGCCGTTTGCGACCTGGGGAAACGCTGGCGCGGGGACGCCGGATGGCCTTCAGGTTGCGTAAACCGTAGGGAAATTGGCCAGAAACCGCGGAGGAGCCCCGGCGACTGCGGCTGTGTCAAGCGCGTGGCTTATCGGCTGACGTGTCGGCTGCGGCGCGGGGGGCGACTTGGGGGTGGGTGTGGCGAGGCGCGTCGGGACGGGTGGAGGTGGTCGGCCCTGCGAGCGGTTCGTGTTAGATGCGGGAGACTTTTGCTGGCGGCTTTCGGGCGCGCGGGCAGTTTGGCAGGTGCGGGACGGAGGTGGAGGCCTGTTTGCGCTGGTTGGTAGGGACCGGCGCCTCGAATGCGCGGCAAGCAGGCGGCGCGGGACGGGCGGAGGCGGGTTCCTGGCCAATTTCCCTACGGTTTACGCTGTTCTGGGGGCACGGCGGCGCAAGCGGCCGTTTGCGACCTGGGGAAACGCTGGCGCGGGGACGCCGGACGGCCTTCAGGTTGCGTAAACCGTAGGGAAATTGGCCAGAAACCTTTTTGGCGGCCCCTGGGCGGCCGCGTCTCCCGGCGACGGCCTGCGGAGGCGCCGGCGGCCGGTGGGGCGGGGGTTCTCGGTTGAGGAAGGGCCTGGGAGGCCGGGGCGCTCGGGCGCAGTCGGCTCTGCCAGGGGCTCGCGGCTGGGCGCAGTCGGTTCTGCCAGGGGCTCGCGGCTGGGCGCGGGCGACCTTTGCCGGCGGTCCGCGGTAGGTCGATGGTACAGTCGGACGCATCGCGACGGAGTGATGGTAGGGCCAGGTGAGGGCCGTCCTCTAGCCTTGGCAGCGACTTGCGGGCACGCGGCCGAGGGCGGGCTGCGCGCGAAGCGC
The DNA here is from genome assembly GCF_009911695.1 of Enterorhabdus sp. P55. GTDB lineage: Bacteria > Actinomycetota > Coriobacteriia > Coriobacteriales > Eggerthellaceae > Enterorhabdus. The sequence goes on from NZ_QWKK01000110.1 coordinate 912, forward strand.
CGGTGACCGCGAAGGGTGTGGTCGGCGCGCTCTGAGGCAGCGGCGCCCGCGCGGGGGCGGCCGTGCCCCGCGTGCCGTCAGACCGCACGGCCTTTGCCGGGCAGCGCGCAGGGTGCGGTCACCTGCGTTCGGCAGCCGCTCTACTGCGGGCGCCGTTCACGAGCGCCCATGCTGCCGGCAGTCGAGGCGCGCGCGGACGATCCGCTTTCCACCCGGGTAGAGCCGTTCGCGAGCGCCCATGCCGCCGGCAGCCGGAACCGCTACCAGCGGCCGCGGGTGGGGCAGAGGTCGCCGACGATGCAGTCGGCGCAGCGGGGGTTGCGGGCGCGGCAGAACTCCCGACCGAAGTGCACCCACTGGTGGTTGATGTAGCCCCACTGGTCGTGCGGGTACACCTTGAGCAGGATGTCCTCCACCTTCTGCGGCGTGTCGGCCGAGGGGCCGGCCAGCTTCAGGCGGTGGGCGATGCGGAAGACGTGGGTGTCCACGGCGATGCCCTGCGGGTCCTTGAAGGCCTCGCACATGACGCAGTTGGCCGTCTTGCGGCCGACGCCCGGCAGCTTCTGGAGCAGGTCCACGTCGGCGGGAACCTCGCCGCCGAAGTCGGCCATCACCGTCTGCGCGAGCGCCACGAGGTTCTTGGCCTTGCTGCGGAAGAACCCGAGCGAGCGGATGAGCTCGGCCACGTCGGCCGGGTCGGCCTGGGCCAGGGCTGCCGGCGTGGGATAGGCGGCGAACAGCGCCGGGGTGGCCTTGTTCACGGCCGCGTCGGTGCATTGGGCCGAGAGCACCACGGCGACGGTCAGCTCGAAGGGCGTGCGGTAGTCAAGCGACGCCTCGCCGAGGCCGTAGTGGTCGAACATGCGCTCCTCGATGAGCGCGGCGCGCTCGCGCTTGGAGGCGAGGGACTCGCGGGCCATGGGGCACCTCCCATCCGGTGGTCAACAGGCGGCCGACGCACGGGGCGCAGCCGCACCTGATTATAGTAGACTTGGCGATGCGGCTGCGCGATCGTGAGTCTGCCCCGCCGCCGGCTGCGGCGCGGAAGGGGCTCTCCGATTCGCTGAGCCGCGCTTTCAGCATCTGCGCCGCGGTGATCCCGCGGCTTTTCGCGTTGCCCGGGCGTCTGGCTCGGCAGCTCGGCTCGTCGCGGGGCGCCCCCGCGCGTGCTGAGCTGCCGGGGGGCTGCGGGCTCTAAGGAGGGCGCCATGCTCATCGACTCGCTCACGTTCGCGCTGGAGAGGTCCGGCTGCCTGGACGCGTTCTGGGGCAAGCTCGACGCGGGCGAGGACGCGACGCTGGGGGTGGCTGCCTCGGCGCGTCCCTTCCTCGTGGCCGCGCGCTTCGCCCATCGTCCTCAGCCGACGCTCGTCGTGGTGGCCGGCGAGGACGCGGCCGTCGCCTTCGCGCGCAACGTGGCCGCCTACGTGGGGGACGAGCGCGTGCTGCGCTTTCCCGAGCGCACCGACCACCCCTTCGCGCCCAAGCCGGCCGACCCGCGCCAGGTGGCCCGCCGCATGGAGGCGGCCCATGCCCTGCAGGCGGGGCGGCCCTGCGTGGTGGTGGCAAGCGCCCGGGCGCTTTCGCGCTGTCTGCTGCCGGCTGCCGAGCACATCGCCGATCCGCTCGTCTTCCGCGCGGGGGAGGAGCTGGCGGAGGCTGGCAACCCGGGCGTGGAGGAGATGGGGGACGTGGCCCGCGCACTCGAGGCCCGTGGCTACGCCAACACCGGAGAGCTGGACGGGCCGGGCACCTTCGCCGTGCGCGGCGGCACCATCGACGTGTTTCCGGGCAACCTGGTCTATCCGGTGCGGCTCGACTTCTTCGGCGACGAGGTGGACGAGATCCGGCGCATCGTGCCTTCCACGGGGCAGACCATCCAGGCCCTCGGCGAGGTGGCAATCTACCCGGTGTCGGAGCTTCCCGTCACCGAGGCTGTGCTGCGCCGGGCGCGCCGCGCCCTCGAGACTCCGGCGCTCACCAACCCGGCCCTGCGCGCCATCCTGGAGAACCTCGAGGGCGGCCTGCGCTTCGACGGCGTTGACGCGGTGCTGCCCTACCTGACCAAGCGCACCGTCACGCTCGGCGACTACGCGGCCCCCGGCACGCTCACCGTGCTCGTGGAGCCGCGCTCGCTCTTCGACGATGCGGCCCATGCCTACGAGGAGCTGGCGGCGCGGGCGAAGGGGACGGGCATCGCGCTGGCGGGGCTCTACGCCGAGCCGACGGCCCTCGACTTCGGCGACGAGCTGCGCGCCACCTACGTGTCCATCATGCGCGTGGGCGGCGCCATCGACGATGAGCTGCCCGTGAAGCGCGCGGACGTGGCGGGTGCGCCGGACAAGCTGTTCGGCAGGCTCACGAGCCTCGTCCAGGCCGACTACACGGTGGTGTTCAGCGTGCCGAACTACCGCGCGCGTGAGGACATGAAGCTCGCGCTCGTCGATCGCGGCCTGCCCATCCAGGAGCGGCTTGACCTGGCCCTTGGCGAGGCGGGGCCCGACGGGGACGTCGCGGCGGGCGTCCCGGGCGCGGAGGAGGCCGAGGCCGTGGGCAGAACCGGCGCGCCGGCGCGTCGGGTGCTTGACGCGCCCGAGCGGCGCGTGGGCGACGAGGGGCTCGGAGCGGGGGAGGCCGACGCACACGGCGGGGCCGTCGCGCGCCGACGGCTGCGGCGCGGGGTGGTCAACATCGTGGACGTGGACGTTCCCCTGGGGATGATCATTCCCAAGGCGCGCCTGGCCCTCATCGCGCTTTCCGACACCCAGGGCGCCCAGACGGCCGCCCGGGAGCGGCGTGCCGTGGACATCACCGAGATCACCTTCCCCTACAAGCCGGGCGACTACGTGGTGCATGCCGCCCATGGCGTCGCGCTGTTCAAGGATCTCGTGCGCCGCGAGGTGGATGGCACCGAGCGTGACTACCTGCTGCTCGAGTACGCCGAGGGCGATAAGCTGTTCGTGCCGGTGGAGCAGCTCGACCGCGTGACGCGCTATGTGGGGCCTGAGGGGGCGAGTCCGCGACTGACCAGGCTCAACACCTCCGACTGGTCGCGTGCGCTCGCCAAGGCGCGCAAGGCGACGAAGAAGCTCGCCTTCGATCTGGTGGATGTCTACGCGCGCCGTGCCGCCACCCAGGGCTACCGCTTCGGCGCCGACACGCCGGCCCAGCGCGAGATGGAGGAGGCGTTCCCCTACACCGAGACGCCCGACCAGCTCTCGGCCATCGCCGACGTGAAGGCCGACATGGCCTCGTCTAAGCCGATGGACCGCCTCATCTGCGGCGATGTGGGCTTCGGCAAGACCGAGGTGGCCCTGCGCGCGGCGTTCAAGGCTACCCAAGACGGCAAGCAGGTGATGGTGCTGTGCCCCACCACCATCCTCGCGCAGCAGCACTACGTCAACTTCCGCGAGCGCTTCGAGCCCTTCGACGTGGACGTGGAGGTGCTCTCACGCTTCCGCACGCCCGAGCAGCAGGCCGCGGCCCTCAAGGGCTTCGCGGAGGGGACGGTGCAGGTGCTCGTGGGCACGCACCGCCTGCTCTCGCGTGACGTGAACCCCCATGACCTGGGGCTGGTCATCATCGACGAGGAGCAGCGCTTCGGCGTGGGGCACAAGGAGCAGCTGAAGAACCTGCGCGAGTCCATCGACGTGCTGACGCTGTCGGCCACGCCCATCCCGCGCACCATGCAGATGTCGCTGTCGGGGGTGCGCGACATGAGCCTCATCCTCACGCCGCCTGACGAGCGGCGGCCTGTGAAGGTGCACGTGGGCGAGTGGGATCCCGACGTGGTGAGCGCCGCCATCCGCTTTGAGCTGGCGCGTGACGGGCAGGTGTACTACGTGTCCAACCGCGTGCGCTCCATCGACGACGCGGTGGCGCGCGTGCATGCTGCCGCCGGCGAGGCGCGGGTGGGCGTGGCTCACGGGCAGATGTCGAAGGAGGAGCTCGAGCGCGTGATGGAGGAGTTCGCCGCCGGTGAGCTCGACGTGCTGGTGGCCACCACCATCATCGAGAGCGGCATCGACAACCCGCACACCAACACGCTCATCATCGAGGACGCGCAGCGCCTGGGGCTGGCGCAGATGTACCAGCTCAAGGGCCGCGTGGGACGCTCGTCGGCCCAGGCGTACGCCTACTTCATGTTCCCCGAGAACGTGCCGCTCACCGAGGAGGCCATGGCGCGCCTGACGGCCATCGACGAGCACCAAGACCTCGGCAGCGGCATGCGCATCGCCATGCGCGACCTGGAGATACGCGGCGCGGGCAGCCTGCTTGGCGCCGAGCAGTCCGGCAACATGTCGGCGGTGGGCTTCGACCTGTTCGCGCAGATGCTCGCCCAGGCCGTGGCCGCCACGCGTGAGGGCGACGGCGCGGTGGACGGGCTGCCCCCGGCGCTGTCGGACATCGCGGTGAACGTGCCGGGGCACACCTACCTGCCTGAGGAGTACCTCCCCGATGCCGACGAGCGCGTGCTGTGGTACCGCCGCATCGCCTCGGCGGGGACCGTGGGGGCCGTGGACGCCCTCGAGGCCGACTTGGAGGCGAAGCGGCCCGATATGCCGGCTGCCGCTCGCAACCTCATGGCGAAGGCGCGCATCCGGGCCTTCGCGGCCGAGCACGGCATCCGCGTGGTGTCGGTGACGGGCGGTAAGCTGGTGGTGGAGCCCATCGCGCTGCCGCGCGAGGCGCTCACGCCGCTGCACCGCGCCGGCGGCCGCTATGTGGCCGACCGCCGCAAGCTCACGCTGCCCGTGCGCCACTTCAAGCTCGACGAGCGCGACAACCTGCTGGCTCCCGTGGCGCGCTACCTGGCCGAACTGGTGGGGGAAGCCGGGGAGGCGACGGGCACCGGGGCTGACGCGGGCGCAGGGGACGGCGCCGGTGTCGCAATGTCGTGCGATAAGGGAACAAGTGTTTCACGTGAAACACGGGAAGGCAGAGAGCGGAAGTCGGGCGCAGGGGCGCGGGGCGCGGGTGCTGGTGCGGACGTGCGCGGGTCGCGGGGCGCCGCTGGGTCGGATGGGCGCGGGCCGCGGGGTGCGACGGCGAAGGCCGCGGGCGCGGGCGCAGGGGACGGCGCCGGTGTCGCAATGTCGTGCGATAAGGGAACAAGTGTTTCACGTGAAACACGGGAAAGCGGAGAGCGGAAGTCGGGCGCAGGGGCGCGGGGCGCTGGCGCGGGCGCGTCTGGCGCGAAGGCGGGGGAGACCGGCCGGGCGAGCTACGCGCGAGGGCGGACGACGGGGACGAGCAGCGTGGTGCGCACATCGCACGCGTCGGCCATTCCTCGTGACGGATTGGGAAGCGCGGGCGTGGGAAGCGCGGCGCGCAAGGGCGGAACAGATGTTTCACGTGAAACATCCGCGTCGAGCGGCGCGACCAGCGCGGGCGACGCGGCTGCGGCGAGCGGAACGCGGAGCGGCGGAAGGGTAGCCGGCGGGCGTGCCGGGCGGCGCGCCATCACCGAGGCCCGCGGCGAGGCGGCCCGCGAGCGCCTGGCCG
>NZ_QWKK01000111.1 GCF_009911695.1 Enterorhabdus sp. P55
CCCCGGCTGCCCCGGCCGCGCCGGGCGCCCCCGGCACCCCCAAGGCCCCTGGCGCCCCGGCCGCCCCTGCGGCCCCTGGCGCGCCCAAGGCCCCCGGGGCCTAGGCATCCTGCCTGCAGGCTGGGCGCTCTTCCCGGGCGCCCAGCTCCTTTCCCGAAGCCGCCTGCCGCACCCCACCGCGCGGGCGGCCTCGGGAAGGGAAAGGCATTCGCCGGTCGCCGAGGGGCGGCCGCCAGCCCTCCCTCGTGGAGCGCGGACGGCCTGCGGCAACCGGTTCGCGCACGGCGCCGGCGAGCGGAACCAGAGAGGGGCGATCCGCCAATGGAGAGCAAGACGAGCGAGGTGAAGGGCAAGCCCACCGACGAGGTGGCTGAGAAGAGTCGGGGCCGGGCCCCGGCGAGCGAGGGCGCCTCGGCCAAGTCCCGCAGGAAGGGCTCGGCCACCGAGCAGGTATCCCTGTTCGAGCGCGTGCCGGCTGACAAGCGGCTCGCGTGGCCCGACATCGGCGCCATCTTGGGCGGCGTGGTGTCGAGCCTGTCGAAGGTGATGGGCGGCGGCATCGTGGCGTTCTACGCCGGCTGCCAGATGGGCGGCGTGACCGTGGCCATCACGTTCGTCCTGTCGTTTCTGCTCACGCTGCTGGTGGGCAAGATCTGCTTTCGCGAGGGACTGCCCAACAACGTGGTGTCCCGCTTCTACATCTTCGGCCGGCGCGGCTCGGCGGCTGGCTCGCTCATCTGGATCTTCTGCCTGGTAGGCGTGCTGGCCGTGGGGACGGTGCAGCTGGGCAACGCCATCCTGTTCGCCTTCGGGTGGGAGGGCGAGGTCGTGCGCTGGGCCCTGTTCATCGGCATCTCGTGCGTGTGGGTGATCATGGCGCTGTTCGGCACTAAGGTCATCGCCCGCATGAACGCGGTGTTCGTGGTGGCCCTGTTCTGCGTCATGGGCTACGTCATCTACCTCATCGCCGCCGACGGCCAGCTGGTCGACGCGGCCACCCACGGCATCCTCATTCCCGGCGTCGAGCCGGTGCAGGGCTTCGCCTACTCCGTGAACTACGCCATCATGACGAGCGGCCTCATGGCGCTGTTCGCCGCCGACTTCACGCGCTTCGCCCGCAAGGAGCGCGACATCGCCCCCATCGCCGCCACCGGCAGCGTGTTCGCCATCATCACCTACCTGTGCGGCGCGCTCATCGTCTACTACGGCTTCGAGAAGTCCGTCGAGTACTTCACCGCCCAGGGCATGGGCGCCACGCTCGCGGCCAACGCGGCGGTTACCAACCCCGGTGTGTCGCTCGTGCTGGCGGCCGGCGGCGTGGGCCTGGCGGTCATCTGCCTGTCGCAGATGAAGGTGGAGACGTCCAACTCCATCGGCGGCGCCAACGCCGTGTCCAACCTGGTCAACTCGCTTACCGGCCGCAAGCTGCCTTGGGCGGCGGCGGTCATCGGCGCCAACGCCATCGGGCTCGCGTTCATTCTGGGCAACATCCTCGACCAGGTGAACGCGTTTATGAGCTACGGCTCCATTCTCACGAGCTCTTGGTGCGTGCTGCTCATCACCGACTACTACCTGGTGCGCGGCAAGATGGGCATCGGCGCGGTGGGCATCGACCTGGACGCGCCCGAGCACGAGGTCAACTGGCGCGGCGTGGGCACCATCGCGGCGGTGGGCCTGCTCGGCAGCGTGCTCTACGCCACCGGCGCCGTGGCCGTGCCGTTTCTGGTGGTGGCCCCGCTGACGGTGCTCGTCTACGTGGCGGCCAGCTGGCTTGTGCGTGACAAGGTGCGTGCCGGGGAGATAGGGTAGGGAAGAGGCGGCGCGACGCCTGGCGGGTTCCCCGCGGGCGGGCGGAGCCGGCGCTGGGGGGGCGGCCCTGGCCGGCGGGTCGCCCGCCTCCCGCGGCCGGCGGGTCGCCCGCAAAAAGAGCCCCCCGTCGCAGGTTGCGCAACGGGGGGCTCTCTGGTTCCGGAGGGGCTGGCCGCTACTGCTGCACGGCCTTCTTCGCGTCGTCGGCCTTGGCCTCCACGACGCCCTTTGCCTCGTTGGCCTTGGCGGCCACGGCGTCCTTCGCGTCTTCGGCCTTGTCGCCTGCCTTCTTCGCGGCATCGCTGGCGGCGTCCTTCAGGTCACCCGCCTTGTCCGCAGCGGCGTCCTTCAGGTCGCCGGCCTTCTCGACGGCGGCGTCCTTCAGATCGCCCGCCTTGTCAGCGGCCTTCTTCGCGGCGTCGCCTGCAGCGTCGGCAATATCCCCGGCCTTGTCAGCGGCGGCGTCCTTGATGTCCCCGGCCTTCTCGGCCACGTCGTGGGCCACGTCGCTGGCCTTCTCGGCCACATCGTGGGCCGCGTCCTGGATGGCGTCCTTGGCGTCTTCGGCCATGTCCTTCAGCTTATCGGTGAAACCCATGGTGTGCTCCTTCCAAAGCGGATCAGTCCCCTTGCGGTGCCGCCGATGAGTTAGCGAGTCGGAGGCACCGCCGAGGTGTTTGGCACAGGTTACGGGTTTTCGCGCGATGGCGGGTTGGCTTCGGCTGCCTGAAACGCAGCCATATCCTACCCGTTGACTAGGCGTTGTCGGCGGTGAGGCGCTTGCGGTAGCCGTAGTGCCCGCTCAGGGCCGCCATGAACGCGGTGGTCACCGCCACCGACGCCAGCTCGGCCACGGTGACGGAGAGCCAGATGCCGTCCACGCCCAGCCACAGCGGCAGGATGATGACCGAGGCCGTCTCGAACACGAGCGTGCGCAGAAACGAGATGAGCGCCGAGACGAGCCCGTTGCCCAGCGACGTGAAGAACGCCGATCCGTAGATGGAGAACCCCATCAGCAGGAAGCACAGCGCGTACACGCGGTAGCCGTGCACCGTCAGCTCGAGCAGCGCGGCGTCGTAGCTCACGAAGATGCGCGAGAGCGGCTCGGCCAGCACCTGTCCGGCGACGAACATGGCTACGCTGCCGGCCGCGATGAGTCCGAGGCTCTTCATGAGGAGGCTGCGCATCTCGCGGCGGTTCCGCGCGCCGTACTGGAAGCTCATGAGCGGCGACGACCCCATCGCGTACCCCATGAAGATGGCGCCGAACACCATGCCGGTGTACATGATGACGCCGTAGGCCGCCACGCCGTCCTCGCCGGTATAGCGCAGGAGCTGGAAGTTGTACAGCATCCCCACCAGGCTCATCGCCACGTTGGCCACCATCTCCGACGATCCGTTGGCGCACGCCTTCCCGATGACGCGCCACGCGGGCCGCGCGGGGCGCAGCCGCAGGAAGCTCGAGTTCCTGCGCAGGAAGTAGACGAGGGGCAGGCCGCCGCCGACGACCTCGCCGATGTTGGTGGCCAGCGCCGCGCCGGCGAGCCCCCAGCCAAGCGCGCCGACGAACAGCGCGTCGAGCGCTATGTTCGTCAGGCCAGCCGCGACGATCACGGCAAAGCCCAGCTGCGGCTTGCCCGCGGTGACGAAGAAGCTCTGGAAGGCGTACTGGAGCATGAAGAAGGGGAGGGTGAGGAAGAGCAGGCGACCGTAGAGCGTGGCGTCGGCCAGCATCTGCCCCTGGGCGCCAAGCCCGGCCGCAACCGGCTCGGTGAGCAGGAATCCTGCTACGGCTAGGATGACGCCGACCGCCAGGGCAAACCAGACGAGCATCGAGAAGGCGCGGTTGGCGCGCTCGTCGTCGCCCTCGCCGCGGGTCTTGGCCACGATGGCGCTGCCGCCGGTGCCTATCATGAGGCCCACCGAGGAGAGGATCATGATAAACGGGAAGATGAAGTTGACCGCCGCCAGTGCCGTCTTGCCCGCGAAGTTCGACACGAACACGCCATCGACGATGGTGTAGAGCGACGCGAACACGGTCATGGCTATGGAGGGGGCGGTGAACTTGAGCAGCGCGCCTAGGGTGAAATGGCGGGACATGTCGACGGTCATGGGGGCTCCTTGCTGGGCTGGGACACGGTGGCGGAGATTGCGCGCGGGCGGCTAGAGCGCGCCGAATTCGGTGCGCAGGGCGGTCGTGTAGCGCTTGAGCAGGCGTGCGAGCGTGGTGCGCTCCGACGCGTTGAGGGCCTCGGCGGCGCGAAGCTCTGCGAGATAGGCCGGCTGCACGCGTGCCTCCACGACGGCCCGCCCGGCCGCGGTCAGCCAGATCGGCGCGTTGCGCTCGCTGCCCTCCTCGGGCATCGCGAGCCCCCGTTCCGCAAGCCGTCGCACTGACGAACTCACCGTCTGCTTAGCCGTGAAGCTGCGCTCGCAGAGCTGCTTTTGGGTGAGTCCGTCATCAAGCATGAGCGAGTACAGGATGCCAAAGGCGCTGTCCGAGAGCCCTGCCTTGCGGGCCCCCTGGCGGTAGATCTCGTCAGTCTCCAGGTAGAAGCGGTCCATCTGCGCCAGGAGATCCTTGGCGTCGGTTCCGTCGTCGTCGAGGCCTCCGGCGGCCCCTTCTTCGCTGCGTGCCGTAACTGCCGTTTTCATGCTCACTCCTTGGTCTGATTTCGGACTTAGTAGTTTAGTCCGAAATCAGACCAAGGAGCAGGGAAGGCGCCCGTCTCCAAGATTCTTTCAAAGATGGATATTGACGATTATTTGATTACATCCTATAGTATAGGTAGTCTAAAACGCAGCGAAAGCGGACTGGCACCTCCCCGATGGAGCCGGTCCGCTTTCGTGTTGTGGGGCAGGGGACGCCGGCGCCGGGCTGCTGCGGCTGGATGGCCTCAGGCGCTGCGGGCGCGGCTTACGGTTGCGTTGCCGCGGCGCCGGTGTGTCCGCGGAGGCGGACGCGCCGTGCTATGCTTCCTGTCATCATTGCCTATGAGGAAGAGGTTCTGCCATGTCCTATCAGCCTGACCGCGCGAAGCGAGACGCCACGCGTCTCATGGCGTCCATGGGCGAGCCGGCGGTGGGGCGCCGTGAGACGCCTGAGCCGGAGGATGCCGGGGCCGTGCGGCGCCGGGTGGCGGTTGGCGTGGCTCTGGGGGCCGCGGTGGTGGTCGCCGTCCTCGCGCTTCTCGTGTTTCTGGGCGCCGGCGTCGAGCTCGCGGGCTAGGGGGCGGCCGTGGCTGGCGATGGCCTGCGGGCCTCAGAGCCTGTGGCAAGCGTGGTTGCGCCTGTGCAGGCAACGGGCGACGCGAGCGCAAACGGGGCTCTGGAAGGCGTGCGGACGGCGTGGGACGGGGTCGCGTGCCCCGCGCCGGCGGGACCGCACGCTCCGCGAGCGGCGGAGCGCGTGGTGGTGGCGCGCCGCGGATTCACGGCGCTTGACGATGCCGTGCGTCCGCTGGCCGTGGGCATCGCGGGCGATCGCATCACATGGACGGGCGACCCGGCGCAGGCGGGCGACGCTGCGCACCCCATCGCCGCAGGTGCCGCAGTAGACGACTGGGGCGAGGCCTTCCTCATGCCGGGCTTCCATGACGCGCACCTGCACTTCTTCCATGCAGCGCTCTACGCTTCGCCCTTGGCCGACCAGTTTCTCGGCACGAGCGAGCAAGACTGCGTCGATCGCCTGGCCGACCTGGCCGCGCGCCGTCCTGCCGGCTCGTGGCTGCTGGCCCAGGGCTGGCGCGAGTATCGCTGGGATCCGCCGGTGACGCCCACGCGCGCCTCGCTCGACGCGGTTTACCCCGATCGTCCCGTGGCGCTCTATTCCGGAGACGCTCACACCTTGTGGCTGAACTCATGTGCGCTTGAGCGGCTGGGCATCACGGAGGACGCGGAGCCGCCCGCCGGCGGCAGCTACGACCGGGGCGCGGACGGTCGCCTCACCGGCATCGTGCGCGAGGCCGCTGCCATGGAGCTCATGCCGCGCATCGTCGGGTCGTTCTCTGCCGAAGAGCTGCTTGACGCCTACCGCGCCTTCCAGGCGACGCTCAACGCCCAAGGCCTCACAGCCGTCTGCGACCTGGCGCTCATGGCGGGCCCGGGGCTCGACTTCGTGCGTGACGACCTGTTTGCCGCGTTGGAGGATGCCGGCGAGCTGACCCTGCGCGTGTCGCTCTTCCCCACGCTGCTGGCCGAGGGCTCGCGCCTCGCCGACCTGCAGGCGCGTCTGCGCGGCCCGCTCGTGCGCGCGCAGGGCTACAAGCAGTTCTTCGACGGCGTTTCGAGCCAGCACACCGCCTGGCTGCGAGACCCTTACGCTAACGCCCGCTTCCCCGGCGACTGCGGACGCCCAACGGTGGCTCCTGCGGTCATGAGCGCGCTTGTCCAGCGGGCTGTGGCCGAGGGCCAGGGCGTGCGCATCCACGCCATCGGCGACGAGGCCATCCACGTCGCGCTCGACCTCTACGAGCGCGCCGGCGCGGCAAGGCCGGGCGGGGGAGCGCCCGCTACGGACTGCGCCCCCGACCCGGCCGCCAGCCCCATCGCGCCCGCCGCCCGCCGCGCGCCCGACTCGGCTACCGCGCCTGCTGC
>NZ_QWKK01000010.1 GCF_009911695.1 Enterorhabdus sp. P55
TGGGGCGGGAGATAGGCACGAGGAAGAGAAGGGCACAGAGCGCCAGCAGCGCGGAAAAGGAGAGGGGGGGGGGCGGACGAACAGGCGCGGGCAGGCGGAGATGCACGAAGTGAGAACGCGAACGGATGGAACGCCGTGGGCAGGCGCACGAGAACGCGCGAGCGCAAGAGGCGCAGGGGGGGGGCGGGGGCGCAGGTCGCGTTAGGGGGCCGTGATTCTGCGTACGAATGTTTCACGTGAAACATTTTCTGCGTCGCTGCGCGAAGGCGCGCGGCGTCTCACAACGGGAGAGCGGAGTCGGGAGGGAGGGAGGGGCGTCCGGCGAACGACCAACGCCAAGGGAAGGGGTGGGAAAAACCCGGCACGAGAGCTCCGTCGGCAGGTTTCTTTTCCGCATATGTTTCACGTGAAACATTCGTGCGCAATTTGACCGCCGGGAGGGAGAGCTAGCGGCGGCACGCATCCTGCATAGCAGCGCTCTGCGTAGCGACGCGACAGCCTTCGGCGCACCTAGCAGGTCGCGGCAATCAGCGCGGGTGGCTAGCGCCTGGCAGGGGGCTGGAAGCGACGGAGAGCGGCGTGGGCCAGGAAGGCGCCGAGGGTGGCGCCGGCGGTATCGACGAGCCAGTCGACCGGATCGCAGGCGCGGCCGGGCACGAACAGCTGATGGAACTCGTCGGTCACGCCATAGGCGCTGGCGGCGACGACGGCCAGCAGCAACGCCCGGCGCGGCGTCAACGAGCAGCCTAAGGCGTTCTGCAGCAGGAACCCGAACAGCGCGTACTCGCAAAAGTGCGCGAACGGCGACACCAGGTCAACGCCCACCCCGAACCAGGCCACCTGGGCAGACATGAGCAGCGCCCGCACGCGAGCCACCAGTCCGTCACCGTCGGCGAGATCCGCGCCCGTGTTGGCGGACATGAGGAAGATGACCACCGCCCACAGCACCACGAGCACCCAGGACACTGCGCGCCGATTCCGCCGCAAGAACCCCCAAGCCGCCTCCACACACGATGGGCTTTCCACTTTCGGCTCCCCCGCCCCCTCGTGGGCGGCGATTTCCGCTCGCGGCGCCTTCTCCGTCACGCGCCCGCCTCCTCCGCTACCGCAGGAGGCGTCGCCTTCGAGCGATCGGGTGTTTCACGTGAAACATCCGGCGCATCGCAGTCATCCGCCGCAGCGACCAGAGACAGCAAGTCGAGCGGCGAGTAGGCCATCAAGTCGGGAGAAGCGTCCTCGGCGGCAAAGTCAGCTTCGTCGTGGTAGCCCCAGGTGACTGCCACGGCATAGACGCCTGCGTTGCGCGCGGTACGCACGTCGCCGGGAGAGTCGCCAACATAGACGGCGCGCTCGGGCACGGAGCCTAGCTCGCGGATGGTGCGCAGCAGCCCTGTCGGATCGGGCTTGCGGGGAATCTCGGCGCATTCGCCGTGCATGACCTCGAAGACGCCTGGCAGCTTCTGGTTCATGACCTGCTGCACGCCCGCGTCGAACTTGTTGGAGAGCACCCCCAGCTTGTATCCACGTTTCCGCAGATCATCAAGCATTTCTTGCACTTTTGGATATGGGATGGTCAGGTCGTTGGCATAGGTGGGGAAGAGCTCCTTCCAGCGCTCCATGGCGCGCTCGGCCGCCCCGGAAGGGGTTCCCTCGGGCACCGCCTGGAACATGAGCGCCATGAGGCCGTTGCCCACGAAGCTGTGGATCTCCTCACGCGTGCGCGGCGGATAGCCCTCCCTGGCGAGCGCGCGATTCGTGATGACCACCAAATCAGGCAGCGTGTCGAGCAGCGTCCCATCCAAGTCGAACACAAACGTGTCGAATGTCGGCGTCGCCCCGTACACGGCATCCGAGGCGACCGTCCCTCGCGTGGCGCTTTGCGCGGCCGCCCTTCGCGCGGTATCCTCCGAGCTGTTTTCGCCTACGATGAGCGGGGAATTCGTCATGTCGCTTGCTCCTTCTTGCCTTCGCTTCTGCAACCACTATAGGCTGAAGGACGCGCGACGTGGAGCGCAGTTGCCGTTTCGACGCGAAAACCCGACGCCTTCGCCACGATGTTTCACGCGTGAAGGTGACAAGGTGACAAGGGGTCACACCAAATGTCACGCTTCAAGGACGGCGCACCGCATCGCGCAAGCAGCCCTAGGAGCAACACAGAGAACTGTCCCCCGTGCTCCCCTCCCCCGAGCAAGAGCGCGCCTACTCGCGCACGAAGACTCGATCGGCTGCAGCGTCATGGCCCTCGCCAGTCAAGCTTGGGAATCTCTTCCCCGGCCCTTCCCGCGCCACGCTGACGCGCTTAAACGAAACAATGGCACCAGACGGTAACACGGGGGTAGCGCAGGGGCAACAACAGCAACGCAGGGGAACAGGGCGGCGCAGGGGACAGTTCCGCGTATCGGCAGCGCGCGGGCGGGCGGAGCAGAGAACCGCCCCCGCGCTCGTGCCCCGCGCCCCGTGCAGACCGAAGTCCTAACACACAGAACTGTCCCCCGTGCTCCAGGCCCCGTGCTCCAGGAAGGGCAGCGGCCTAGATGCGCACCGCATCGCCCCTAGGTTGCGACTTCAGCGGAAACTACGCGGCGGCTCCTTGCCAGCCCCTGCGCCCGATGGGATAATCCATGTGCTTGAGTAATCGCATCGACAGGAACAGACATGAAGCTCTGCATTGGGGCGGCTCCGGAAGCACACAGACGAGACGCTGACCGGAGCGAAGCCTGATAAATCGTCGGCCCCCGCAACCCGCTACGGGTTGTTTCGGCTTGCGCAGATGAACGATGGGCACGGGAACGGGCATGCGTCCGTTCCTTTTTTGTTCTCACCCCATCGAAAGGCTTTCCATGTCAGCATCTGCAGATCACACGTCATCCCTTCTGGAGGGGAGCGCCCCGAAGCGCCTTGCGGCTTTCTCTGCCCCGCTCATCGCGGCGAACCTCCTCCAATACGTCTACCAGTTCGTCGATATGGGCGTCGTAGGCAACATCGTCGGCGAGACGGGGCTTGTCGCAATCAGCAACGCCTCCGTCATCGTCTTCATCATCAGCTCGATAGCCATAGGGCTCATGTCGGGCTGCACCGTCGCGGTGGGCAACCGCGTGGGTGCTCGCGACGAGCAGGGGCAGCGGCACGCCTTCGCCGCATCCATCGGAGTCGCCCTCCTGGGAGCCGCGGCCACAACATTGGCGGGCACGGCGCTCGCCCATCCCATCTTCTCGCTTATGGGCGTTCCCGACGCCTCGCTCGTCCAAACGGCCGCGTACCTCGAAGTGATTTCCCTGGGCGCGGTCGGCCTCTTCCTGCTCAACGCCGCGTGCGCGTTCCTGCGGGCGCAGGGGGATTCCCTCGGCCCGCTCGCCATCATGGCCTTCTCCGCCGTCGCCAACGTGATCCTCGACTTCGCCCTCATCGCGGGCGCCGGCCTCGGCGTGGTCGGCGCCGCCATCGCCACCGTGGCCGCCCAGGGCGCGGGGGCGGTCTTCGCCCTGTGGCTCGCGCGGCGCAGGTACGCCTCCGCCCGGAGCGTGCTCCGCTCCATGCGCGAAGCCCGGGAGCGGGGGAAAGCGATCGCGGCCGCACGGGATGTCCTCCGCGTGGGCGCCCCCATGGCCGCGCAGCAGGCCGTCATCAACCTCTCCTACGTCCTCGTGACCGCATGGCTCAACTCCTACGGCCCGACCATCGCCGCCGCCTCCGGAGTCGGCCTCAAGATAAGCACCATCGCGGGGCTGCCCTGCTGGGGCGTCGGCCAGGCCGTCTCCGCCGCGGTCTCGCAGAGCATCGGAGCCGGGATGCCCGAGCGGGCGGTCGCATTCGCCAAGTCGGGCTGCCTCATGGCCATTGCCGTCACCGTGTGCATCCAGATCGTCGTGCAGCTGGGCCCGGAGTGGCTCGTCTCGCTCTTCGGGGAATCGAGTCGGGAGCTCATCGACGCAGCAGTCCTCTACCTTCGCATCACCTGCAGCGTGAACGGGATCTTCTACGCGTCGATGTACGCCCTCGACTCATTCGCCCTTGCCTCGGGCGCGCCGAAGCTGGCCCTGGCGAACTCCCTCATCGACGCCTTCGCTATGAGGGCAGGGCTGGCCTGGATTCTGTCCGCCCCCCTGGGTTGCGGCTTCATCGGAATCTACGCGGCGCAGGCGGCGGCACCGGTTCTTCCCGCTGTCGTCGGCTTCGTCTACCTCCAGCTGTGGGCGCGAAGGAACCTGTCAAGGTAGCGACCGTCTTGCCCCATGCCCATGACGGGCAGTCAGAAACATGCTCGCCGAAACCCTCTGTCTTCAGGCGGAGGGTTTCTCGTTTCTCCTGCGGTATACTTCCCCCGAAGGTAAAAACACGACCCCGTCGGGTAGTCGGGGTGCGGCCGCCCTCCTGCGACGTGCCGCCAGTAACCTGCCTCCTTGGTTGTCCCTCCTTCAGGTTCGTCAACTACATAAAGGAGGAACAGCGATGAGCCTGTGCAAACTCACCGTGCGCTTCGAGGAGCCGTTTTGGATCGGTCTCGTCGAGACGGAGGACGGTGGCAGCTACAGCGTGGCGAAACACGTTTTCGGTGCAGAGCCCACCACGCCCGAGGTGTTCGACTTCATCCGCGACCACTGGAACGACCTGCGCTTCACGCACGAGGTCCAAGTCGAGGCCAAGGAGTCCAAGCGCATCAACCCCAAGAGGCTCCGCCGCATGATCGAGAAGGAGATGCGATCGGACGCCTGGCGCGGGACCAAAGCGCAGCAGACTCTCTCAGAGCAGCGCGCCATGGCGATAGAAGCCAGCGAGGCGCTTTCCCGGCAGCAGAAGGAAGAGCGCAAGCGCGAGCAGTTTGCCAAGCGGACGGAGAAGCGCAAGCAGAAGCACCGCGGCCACTAGAAGCTCAGCCGAGGCCCCGCAGTCCGCAACCGGATGGCACAGGGGACAGTTCTGTGTGTTAGAACTAACACACAGAACTGTCCCCTGTGCTACTCGGGCGGAGGGCTTTTCATGACGGGACGCAGCTGCTTCGCGGATGACGGAGCGCCCATCCCCATCGTGCCCGTCGGCCAGGAGGTTGGCGGGCTTTCTCTTTGTCTGCTCTGGCTTATGGCGACCTCCTGCATCTGTTCCGATCCCAACCGCCTCTGGCTCCGCGCTCTCGCCGAGAACCGAGCGCGGTGGCAAGGGACGCGAAAACTTTTCAGCAAGACGGAGCATCGTCCAGAACCTTCCGAAAACTCAAGCCCTCCGGGTTTCGCATTTCCCCCTTGCTCACACGCCCGATCCCCGGCGGTGCCCGGGCCACGAGGCAGGTCACAGGGGGCCGGCCGAAACGACATAGGAGGGAAGATATGTTAACGCTGCGGTGAGGCTGGAGGCGGTGTATGCGTTCGCAGCGAGAAAGGATATGACCGAGAGGGCCGCCGCCCAGATGATGCCCGCCGCCGTCACTTCGCCCGCATCTCCTGAAAGCGAGGCTCCTTCGAGAGAGCCTTGGCGGCCGCGTCGTCCGTCTCGCTCGAGAGCTCTTCGAACGACTGCCACACCTCCCTCGCGTCCGCGATGCGGAACAGGAGGTATTCCTTGCCGGTTTCCAGGTCGGGGAACCAGGCCGAGCCGACGTCGTGCGTGGCGAGCCTGTTCTCGATGACACCTTTGATCGCGCCGTAGTCCTCGATGACCTTCTGGCGGCGATAGGCGAGCTCTTCCTTCATGTCGTTGGCAAATTAGTGATGCCTGTCCTCAATATGGGAACATGCATGATGGCTTGTCCTCTTTAGCGATCAACTGGAATATGCACCGTGAAGACAGAGCCTTTTCCAAGACTGCTTTCAACGGATATCGTTGCGTTGTGAAACGCGGCCGCGTGCTTGGCTATCGCCAGCCCGAGACCGGTCCCTCCGCTTTCTTTTGAGCGGCTTTTGTCAATCCGATAGAAGCGCTCGAATATCTTGCTGGTCTCTTCGGCAGGGATGCCGCATCCGTTGTCTTTAACGCGCACGTAAGCCTCCGCGACTCCATCGGGGTCGAGCGCGTTCAAGTTCTTGCCGACGGAGACCACGACCTCTCCGCCTGCATCGCTGTACTTCACCGCATTGGTTATGAGATTGGATATGATTTGATCCAAGAGGCTTCGGTTGCCCTCGACTATCACCGTCGAGCCTAAGCAGCGCAGGCTCACGTTGCGCTTGTCCGCAAGGGGCATCAACCGGGTTGCCACCTCATGGGCGAGCGCGAGCAGTTCCACGCTCTCTTTCCCCGCATTTTCCAGCAACGGGTCATCGAGGCGCGATAGAACGAGCACGTCGTCGATCAAAGTCGCCATATTCTCCGATTCGGTCAGGATTAGCGAGGCGAACTTTTTGGCGTCCTCTTCCGGAATACCACCGTTCGAAAGCAGTTCGGCGTATCCCGAGATGACCTGGAGAGGCGTCTTCATCTCGTGAGAGACGTTTGCGGAGAACTCCCTGCGCATGTTCTCCGCGCGGGCGAGCTCGTCATTCTGGCCTATAAGCTGTCGGCGCTGCCGTTCGATTCGCTCCAGAAGCGGGCGCATTTCTACGTAGGCATCGTTTTCGAGCGGATGAGCGACATCAATTTTCCCGAAAGGTGCCACAGCGCGCCGAGAAAGCAGCCTGGACAGCATGATTGACAGCAAGAGTGCCACCAAGAGAGCAACGCCGAGCGCAGGGGCCGTGGACTCGAAGACGGCAAGAAACGATGCCCTCTGCTCCGACAGACGAAGCACGTTCCCCGACTGCAGGAGAACGGCCGCATAGAAGGTGTCTTCGCCGAGCGTCGCGGAGTATCGAATGACGGAACTAGATCCCGATGCGCGAGCCTCTATGATCTCAGGTCGGTCCGCGTGATTCGCATTCACGCTGCCGTTGCTGTCGAAGATCACGTCACCATCGGCGTCGATGAGGGTATAACGAATGTCTGCTTGCAGCTGGCTCTCCAACACATGGATGTCGTCCTGCTCGCTTCCGCCATCAAGGGAGCGGGCCGCGGCTTGGGCGACAGCCTCGATTCTCGCTTCCTCGTCCCGCTCGTAGACGAAGTAGAAGAATGCCGAGAAGACGCATGCGAAGCAAAGAAGGATTACGAGCGAGTAGACAAGGACGGAACGCAGGAGCGTCGAAGCCAGCTTCTTCTCTTTGTGGGCCATATCGGATCACGGCCTTATGACGTATCCGACGCCGCGGACCGTTTCCACCATCGACGCCGCCTCAGCAGAAGCGCTTGCGATTTTCTGCCGAAGCGTCTGGACATGGGCATCGACTGTCCTCGTATTTCCCGCGAAGTCCCATCTCCATACGCTTTCCAGTAAATGGTCTCGTGTGAGCACATGACCGCAATTGTTCATGAGCATTTGAAGGAGGTCGAACTCCTTGAGCGTGAGGGAGATGGGCTCACCGCAGACGCGGACGGTTCTCGCTTCGCCGTCGAGTGTGATCTCGCCGCATTTGCATTTGCCGCCGACAGCTATCGCAGGTGACTCGGCCCGACGATAGAGAGCGCGAACGCGCGAGACGAGCTCCATCATGCCGAAGGGCTTTGCCAGGTAGTCGTCCGCTCCCAGATCAAGGCCCTGCACCTTGTCTATTTCCGAGCCCTCCGCCGTAAGCATCATAACAGGGATATGCCGCGTGGAGGGGTTCAGCCTCATTGACTCCAAAATCTCAAGGCCATCCTTGCCGGGCAGCATGATGTCCAAGAGCACCAGGTCAGGCATCTGCGACGAGCAAGCATTCTCGAAGTCTTCGGCGCAAGAAAACCCGACCACCTCGAACCCCGCTTGGTTCAGGGCATAGGTGGCTAGATCCCGGATATTCTTGCCATCCTCAACATAGTAGATCATGTCTCTATTTTAGTTCCGCGCGAAGGGACTGGCATCTGTGCGAATGTCAAATTCATGTAAAGGATCTCAGCCGAAGCGACCTGACACATAGTCGGCTGTTCGGCTGTCTTTCGGATGCGTGAACAACGCATCCGTGTCACCTGCCTCAACCATTTCGCCTAGGAGAAAGAACGCGGTCTTGGTAGATACGCGAATGGCTTGCAGCATATTGTGCGTAACCATGATCACGGTGTATTTCGATGCGAGCTCGATGACCAGATCCTCGATCTTCGCCGTGGATATCGGGTCGAGTGCGCTCGTGGACTCGTCAAGCAGCAACACTTCAGGCTGAACGGCAAGCGCACGTGCGATACACAGGCGCTGCTGCTGGCCACCCGAGAGCCCAAGGGCGCTCTTCTTCAGGCGATCCTTGACCTCATCCCAGATGGCGGCATCACGGAGCGACTGCTCCACAATCACGTCGAGCACTTCTTTGCCCTTGATCCCGTGAGTACGCGGGCCGAAGGCGATGTTGTCGTAGATACTCATGGGGAAGGGATTGGGCTGCTGGAACACCATGCCCACGCGGCGGCGGAGGTCATTGACCGGCAGGCCACCATAGATGTCGTCGCCATCCAAGGAGACGCACCCGTCCACGCGGCAGCCGTCCATCAGGTCATTCATCCGGTTCAAGGTCTTGAGCAACGACGACTTGCCGCATCCCGAAGGCCCGATCAGGGCCGTCACCTCGTTCTTCGGAAAATCGAGCGTGACGTCTTTGAGAGCATGGAACTCTCCGTAGTAAAGGTCGAGTCCCTCAACGCCCATCTTCGCTTCAGCGACGGCGGCTTCCGCCCGTGCGCTCTGCACGCTTTGCTCCTTCTCAGGTTCCATGATTCTCTTTTCGGGTGCTGTGACTGCGTCCATCATCTACATTCCTCTCTTAAGTCTCTTTGCCGCGAAGTTCGCTCCCATGTTCAGAATCACGATGAGGATCAGGAGCACGACGGCTGTTGCATAGGTCTCGTCCATGTGAAGGCCCTCGCTTGCGAGCACGTACATGTGGACGGCAAGCGTCCTGCACGAATCGAAGATTGCGAAGATGCCCTGTCCGCCGAAATCGGGGATCTGCGCCACGGTGCCAGCGGTGAAGAGGAGCGCGGCCACCTCTCCAACGCAGCGGCCAAGGGCAAGCAGCACACCGCCCACGATGCCAGGAAGCGCGCTTGGCAGCACACAGCGAAAGATCGTCCTGACATGGCCCGCCCCCAATGCGAAGCCGCCCTGCTTGTAGGATTCGGGGACAGCGAGAAGCGCCTCTTCGGTAGTGCGCATCACGACGGGGAGCACCATGATGGCGAGCGTGCATGCGCCGGAAATGAGGGAAAGCCCCCACCCGAGCATGGTCGTGAAGAAGAGCAAGCCGAACAGACCGTAGATGATTGAGGGGATGCCCTGGAGCGTCTCTGCTGTCATGCGGACTGCCCTCACGAAGCGGCTCGATGAGCGCGCGTACTCCACCAGGTAGATTGCCGCGCCAACGCCCGTCGGCACAGATAGCGCCAAAGCGAGCAGGGCCATCAGGATGGTATCGATGAGAGCGGGCATGAGCGAGACGTTCTCGGAAGTGTAGGTCCACTCGAACAGGGAGGGCTTGAGATGAGGAATGCCGTTTACAAGGATGTATCCCACGATCCCCGCCAGGACCAGAGCCGTGAGGATGGCTCCCACGTACACGAGAGCGCGCAGAATCTTCGACGTCATCGCTCCTCACCCCGCTTCTTGATGGCGCTGAACAGGAGGCTGATGAGCATGATGAAGACGAACAGCACGACACCGGTTGCTAAGAGAGCGCCCCTGTGGAGGTCGGCGGCATAGCCCATCTCCAGAACAATATTCGCGGTCATCGTGCGAACGCCGTCGAAGATGGAGTTCGGTATGACGGGCTGGTTTCCCGCGACCATAACGACCGCCATGGTCTCGCCGATCGCACGCCCGACTCCCAGCACGACAGCCGCCATGATTCCCGAGAACGCAGCAGGCACGAGGATGCGGAACACGGCCCGCTCATGGGTTGCGCCCAGGGCAAGGGCCCCCTCGTAGTAGCTTCTCGGAACGGCATCGAGGGCGTTCTTCGCCACGGTGATGATGGTGGGAAGGATCATGATCCCCAGCAGCAGGGATGCTGCCAGAAGCGAAAGGCCCCTGCCAGGCATCGTCATCCTGATGAAGGGGACAAGCACCATCAACCCGAAGAAGCCATACACGACAGAGGGGATGCCGGCGAGCAACTCGATGCCCGGCCGCAGAACGGATGCGACCCTGCTGCCCGCAAAGCACGACAGGTATATCGCCGTCAGGATGCCCGCCGGAACACCGACGAGGATGGCACCGGCGGTCACGTAGATGCTCCCCACGATCATGGGAAAGATGCCGTACATGTCGCTTCCCGGCTTCCAGGTGGTGCCCAGCAGGAACTCGGGGATGCCGATCTGGAACATCGCCGGAAGCCCGTTGGCGAAGAGGAACACGCATATCAGGGCAACTGCCAAGATCGAAATCGCGGCAGCGAGGGTGAACAGCACCCTCGCAAAGCCTTCTTTCCGTGCAGACTTCGACATATAGCTAGCCGATCACTTCTGCCCACGTGAGCGCTTCGCCGGAAAAGATCGCCTTCACTTGGTCGCTGGTGAGGCTGTCGACGATGGATGCGGGGGCGACGATCACAGCGATTCCGTCCTTGGCGATAGACGTGGCGCTGACCCCGGATGAAGCCTCCGAATCCTTCAGGTCACGCGATGCCATACCGATGTCGCACGTGCCCTCGATAGCCATGTTGACGCCGGTGGTGGAGTCGGATTGCTGAACCTCGATGGCTACGTCAGGATTCACGGCCTTATACGCTTCGGCGAGCTTCTCCATGATGGGGGTGACCGAGGAGGATCCCGCGATCACGACTTTGCCACTTGCGCCAGTAGCGGTAAAGGGAGCCGCATTCTCGTCAACGCCTATGTAGCCGTTATCCTCGATGATCGCCTGACCATCGGAGCTCATGATGAAGTCCACGAAGTCCTGTGCCGGTGCGCTGAGGTTCTCGGCGAACACGATGTTGAATGGCCTGGACACCTTGTAGTCGCCGCTCTTCACGTTCTGCGCCGTTGCCTCGATGCCGTCGATCTTGACGGCCTTGACAGTATCGTTGAGCGAGCCCAAGGAAATGTAGCCGATGGCGTCCGGGTCGCTGGCGACAGAGGTCATCATCACCGAAGTAGAGTTGGTGATGGCGGCTGCATCCGTCGTCATGTCAATCTTGTTGCCGCTCGCGTCCTTCTCTTCCAAGCCGAACAGTTCGACGAACGCACCGCGCGTGCCCGAACCATCTTCACGTGAATACACCGATATCTGATTGCTCGTCTGCGCCTCGGATGCGCTGGAGTTCCCCGATTGGGTTTCGGGTGAAGAACAGCCGAGGGCGCTCATCATTCCGAGCGTGAGAATCGCCGTAGCGACGATAGTGAGTGCTTTTCTTGTCATGTTTTTGGTCATGTCGATTCCTTTCTCTGAAAGACGCCTCCTCTTACGGGAGGGAGCCTAAGAGGAGGCTCTGCTCAAGCATGACCAAGCTGTATGTGCGCCTTGTCAGAGGACTGCAAAGTCTTTGCAAAGTTTCACGGCAGAGCAAATCGAAACGGGACACCTTCTTCTCAATTTGGGACATCTTTCTCTCGGATGAATCGCAGAGCTTTAGCCTTGCTCGTGAAATGTGCATCCCCGGAACTATCGGTGATGCATACGGAATGCAGGCATCTTGATAACCGCATCGAACACTCATTTCGAGTTGCGTCACAACTGCGCGCTCTGCGCAAGCATGCGATCGGGGCTTTCGCAGCGTTGTGGCGTTTATCCAAACACCCCATCATCGCGGTCAGCGACGCTGGCCGCCTCACTTTCGAGAGGAGGCGACTATGAAGGAAACCTATGGCAAGATGAAGATAGACGAGGCACAGCTCAAGGCGGCCGACCCGGACGGACTCTACCTGTTCATGCTTGAGCAGTATCCTTACATGACGACCCCCGACAACGTGGCGGCATTCACCGGCACGACGGGCCAGGAGATACGCAAGCTCTTGAACAAGGGCGAGCAGCACGGGGGACGGTTCTGTGTGCTGGTTCGCAGAACCAGCACACAGAACCGTCCCCCGTGCTGCCCCCGCGCTGCCCACCTCCGCAAGTCGTGATGATTCCCTGAAATGCCGGCTGATGTGAAGGGAGGAAGGGGTATAATCTCCGATGCGCATGCGGGCGTAGTTCAATGGTAGAACAGGAGCTTCCCAAGCTTCTAACGCGGGTTCGATTCCCGTCGCCCGCTCCACGAGCTCTCAGTCGGACGCCGTCGGCAAGACGGCGTCCGTGTGTTTTCGGGGGCATTTCGAATCTCAGCCCGACCTCTCCGCGTCGCGGGCGTATCGCCTTGTTCTCACGGGCCTTACGAGTTAAGCAACGGAGCGCTGGCAACACGCGCGGGCGCTACGATCGACCAGGGCCTTTCGTTCCTCTGCCTGTCAGGCCCCTTCGTCGCCCACTACCGTCGAGGTGCCCCATGAACACCGCTTCTGCCACTTCGCCGCAACCTGCGTCTAGCCGCGTCATGCTCGTCGTGCTTCTGGCCAGCAACCTGCTGGCCTCACTCGACCAGTCGATGATGAACGTCGCGCTCGACACGGTTGCCGGCGCCTTCCGCATCGAGCTGGCTCTGGCCAACTGGATGGTGCTCGGATTCGCCATCGTGGCGGGCGCCACCATCACTACCGCAGCCTCGGTGCTCGCGCGCGTGGGGCTGCGCCGGGTGATGGTGGCGGGGTACGCCCTGTCGCTAGCCGGCGGGCTGCTGGGCTTCTTCTCGTGGGACTTCCCGTCGATGCTGGCGGCGCGCCTCCTCCAAGCGGTCACCGCCGGGCTGTTCTTCCCCGTGGTGTCGGCCGCCATCCTTGCCATCGCGCCCAAGGGGAAATCCGCCACCCTGCTCTCGCTCAACAGCGCGGTCATCGGCGCGGGACTGGCCTTCGCGCCGCTCCTGTCCGGAATGCTCATCACCTACGTCAGCCTGCGCGCCGCATTCCTGCTGCCTGCCGTGCTCGCTGCGGTGCTGCTGACGGTCGGGTCGCGCACGATCCACGACATCGAGCCCCGCGCCTTCCGCAAGATAGACCTGCTCAGCATCCTGCTGAGCTTCGCCGGACTGACCCTGTTCATCTACGGGGTGAACGTCCTCGGCAAGGATCTACTCTCTGCCCTCGCGCTGATGGCCGCAGGCGGCGCGGTGCTGGCCGCCTTCGCCCTGTGGCAGCTGCGTCTGAAAGAGCCGCTGCTCGACCTGACGCCGCTGCGCCATGCGACCTTCACCATCGGCGAGCTGATAGCGCTGCTCGGGTTCATGGGATCGCTCTATATGAGCCTGCTCGTGCCGCTGTACCTGGAGGGGACGGCGGGCTGCACCCCGTTTGTTGCCGGCTGCTACCTGGTGACACCCATCTTCGCCTACGTGGCGGCCACCTACCTGGGAGGGCGCATCGAGGACGCCCGGGGCATCTGGCCGCTCGTCCCTGCGGGGTTCGCGCTACTGGTTGCTGGCCTGATCGTCACGGGACTGGCCGCGTCCCGCCTCATGACGATCGGCGTGCTCGTGGGCGCCGGCGCCGCTTATGCGGGCGTGGGGCTGGCCTACGCGCCGCTCAAATCCTACGACCTGGAAGCGGTGCCAGCGCGGCTGATCTCGAACGCGTCGGCCATTCACTCGACGTTTTCCCAAGTGGTGACGTCGTTCGCCTCGGCGCTGTTCGTCGGCGTCATGTCGTCTGACGCAACCCGGCTGCTGGCGGGCGGCGCCTCGAAGGCCGATGCCTACGCGGCCGGGTTCTCACACACCCTGCTCATCGAGCTCGGCATCGCCGCAACCCTACTCGTGGCTGCAATCGCCTTTTCCCTCTTCGCACGGCGACGCCGAAGCGCGCGGCAGAACGTGCGGAAGGGCAGCGCAGGCGCCGCGAGGTGAGGGGGCTAGTGGGCAAGCGGGTAAGGCGATGGGGGGTGGAGAAGGCGAGGAAAGCAGCGAGGGGGCCGGGCATCGTACCGGGGAGGGGGTTGTCAACGCGCCGCTACGCGAAAGCTCGCACGGGTGTGCCCCCCAGGGGCCGTCGGCGGTTCGCCGAAAGCGCGCTAAACGGCGAAATGGAGTACGATGTCACGCCCTTTTGTTTACCTCGCTAACTTCTTTCCCCCTCGACCCCGGAGCACCTCTGCGAAAACCACGCACCGAGGACGACACCCCTCAGGGCGGCATCCGAGCAACGAAGCTCCGACGGCGTGGGATCCCCGGGCGCAGACTCCCCGGGCGCGGGCTTCCCGTCATGCGGTGCCTGCGCAACGAGGCTCCGGCGGCGTAGGGCGCCCATCATGCGGCTCCTGCGCGCCGCCCCCCCCCCGTCATGCGAACTTGGGGCTTCGGCGTGGCGGGCGGGCCGCCCTGCGGGCCGTGCTCTCCTTAGCCGGAAGACCGTTGCGCGCCAGCACGCGGGTCGATGTTTCACGTGAAACATCGGCCGCCCCGCCGCGCGGATGACCGGCGGCGGCTCCCCTCTCTCTTTGCCGCCCCGATCCCTTTCAGCTGAGGCGCTACCAGCCCACCCTTCGCCAGCGCCACGCGTCCAGCCGCCCCCCCCGCTTCGCCTGCGGCCGGGCCACCCTGCTGCGCGGGTGGGCACCGCCAGCGCCCCCACTTCCCCGCCAGCCCCGCGTCCGGCCGGGGCTTCGCTCGCCGCGCGAGCGGCTGCGGGCCGGCCCCGCCAGCCGGGAGGGCACCGCGCGCTGGCGCGCATACGCGTGTTTCACGTGAAACACGCCCCCCCCCCCCCCCCCCCCCCCCCCCCCCCCCCCCCCCCCCCCCCCCCCCCCCCC
>NZ_QWKK01000011.1 GCF_009911695.1 Enterorhabdus sp. P55
CCACCGCCCCCGCCCCGCCTCCGACCGCCGCCAGCACCCGCCCCACTTCCCCGCCGCACCCTCTGCCCAACCGCCGCCCCACTTCCCCGCCGCACCCAAAAAGAAGCGCCCCGCAGCCAGAGGCTGCGGGGCGCGCTCTCGTGCGCTGGAAGGGGCGCCTGCGCGCGGCCTTCCGATTCAGCAGCCCTTAGCGGCCGCTGTGATCGAATGCCTTGTTCGAGATGTTGCTGTCCTGGGCGCCGATGACGGTGGCGTTGTCCAGGTTCTTGATCTCGGCGGCCATGTCCTTCAGGAACTTGTCGGCCATGGTCATCGACAGGTCGGCGCGGGTCACGATGCGCTGGCAGGTGACGTCCTCCATGTTCGCCGGCAGCGGGTAGGCCGGGATCTGCCAGCCGTGCATACGCAGACGGTCATCCAGGTCGTACAGCGTCCAGCTCTTGCCGGCCGCAGGATCAAGGCTCCAGCAGAGGATCGGGATCTCGGTGGCCTCTTCGTACATGATGAAGATGCCCATCTTCTTGATGCCCTCCACCAGGTGATGCGCCACGTCCATCGTGCGCTGCTGGATCTCCTTGGTGCCCTCGAAGCCGTTGCGCATGAAGACGTAGTACTGGCCCACGATCTGCGACGCGGAGCGGCTGAAGTTGATGGCCATAGTGGCCTCCTGGCCGCCGAGGTAGCTCACCCAGAAGATCAGATCCTCGGGCAGGGCCTCCTTGGAACGCCACTCGATCCAGCCGATGCCAGGGTACACCAGGCCGTACTTATGGCCGGACGTGGAGATGGACCAGACGTTGGGCAGGCGGAAGTCCCACTCGAGGTCAGGCTCGATGAATGGGGCCACCATGCCGCCGGAAGCAGCGTCCACATGGATGCGGACAGGCATGTTGGTGGTCTTGTTGTACTCGGTCAGGGCAGCGTCGATGCCCTTCACGTCGTCGTAGCAGCCGGTGTAGGTGATGCCCAGGATGCAGACCACGGCGATGGTGTGGTCGTCGACGTACTTCATGCACTGGTCAGGCGTCATGTACAGGTGATCGGCGTCCATGGGGACCTCGCGCATCTCGATGTCCCAGTAGCGGCAGAACTTCTCCCAGCAGATCTGGTAGCCGCTCGTGATGACGAGGTTCGGGCGGTGCGACGAGTAGATGTCGATGCCCGCGGCCTTCGCAAGCGCCTTCCAGCGGAACAGCGCGGCCAGGCCGCCCAGCATGCAGGCCTCAGACGAGCCCACCGTGGAGGTGCCCATGGGCTGCTCGTTCTGGTCGGCATGCCACAGATCCTGGATGATACGCACGCAGCGGTTCTCCAGGTCGGCCGTCATCGGGTACTCGTCCTTGTCGATGGCGTTCTTCTCGAGCGTGTCCTTCATCAGCTCAGTCGCCTCGGGCTCCATGTAGGTCTGCACGAAGGTGCAGAGGTTCTGGTGCGCGTTGCCCTCGGTGCCCAGATACTCGCGGATGACCTCGCTCGCGATGCGCGGCTCGATGGGGTCATGGTTCAGCTTGGTGGAGGGCATCTCCACGTCGGACGCGTAGGAGCCGAAAATCGGGCTGGTGGTGCCGGTCTGGGCGTCCATCTCGGCAAGCTCCTCGGTCGAGACGAGCTTAACGTCTTTCTTAGTCATGAAAGGGTCTCCTTACCTTGGTTGCGGCGTCGCGGATCGAGGCGGCACTGCGTTGACGGGGAACAGTTATGGCCAGCGACGTGCGCAAGCTCGTCGCAGAGGCTCCTTGAGGTGCCCGGACCGGGCAGTTGCCGGCGGCCCGGGCGAAGGATGCGGGACTAACCCGCGGGGTGCGGCGCGTGGGTACCGCCGCGATGCGTGGTCTTAGGCGTCGACGTGCCCGCCGGCTTCTTGGTGCCATCCCAATGGTGACGCAGCCCGTAGATGACGAACGGGATGGCCACAGAGACAGCCCAGCACACGATGAGCGTTATCACGTAGACGATGTTGGCCTGCGCGGAAAGCTCGCTCGACGGGAAGAACGAGATGATGAGGGCGAACAGGGTCACCGCAAGGCCGATGCCCGCCATGAGGCACTTGCCCACCGTGCTCTTGCCGAACACGTTGAACACGCGGGGCAGGTCCTTCTTCTTGAGGGCCAGATTGAAGTAGCCGAGGAAGAAGAGCACGTAGCCCACCAGGTAGATGACGACGGTCAGGCCCACAGCAGTGAGGTAGGCCACCGACGAGCTGGAGCCGCCGGAGAGCGCCATCGAGCCGCAGAGCACCGCATCCCAAATAGTGACGATGATGCCCTGGATGACGACGGTCTTCACGCTCACGCCGTGCTTGTTGGTCTTGGCGAACGTCTTGGGCAGGATGCCCTCGTCAGCCGTGGCGAGCAGGGCGCGCGACGGGCCGACGATCCAGGACGAGATCTCGGCGAGCACGCCGGCTGCCAGGAGGAACGCGATGACGTACACGAGCCAGCCTGCGTGGAAGTGCGCGTCGAAGATGGCCGCGAACGCCGCGATGACGCCGTCGCTCATGTTACCCTCGAGCTGCTCGAGCGGGATGGTCAGAGCCACGGCCATGCCGCCCAGGGTGTCGAGCACGATGGTGAGCACGCACAGCACGATCATCACGAGCGGATAGATCTTGCCGGGGTTCTTGAGCTCGTTGACATGCGAGGCCGAGGCCTCCACGCCGGCGAAGGCCAGGATAAACGACGCGAAGATGACGAGCGTACCGGTCTTGGTGAAGTCGGGCACGTAGCTGGCCGTGGCCAGGTCGATCTGGGAGATGCCGCCCGTAGCCAGGTAGGCCACCAAGCCGACGAGCAAAACGACCGCGGGAATCAGCACGCCGCCGAAGAAGCCGATCTTGGCGATGCGCGCCGTGAGCTTCGTGCCGCCGAGCTGGGTGAGGGTCAGGCCCCACACGATGATGGCAACGCCGATGAACATGACGAGCGGATTGTCATACAAGGCGTCCCAGCCCACGATGAACGAGATGGCGGCCAAGACGAAGAACGCCATGGTCACGAACCCGACGGTGATCTGGAACCACTGGTAGAACAACGCCGCGAATCCCCAGCGCTTGCCCAGGGTGTTGCCCACCCAGGCGAAGATGCCGCCAGACTCCCACCCCTTCACGGTGGCCATCTCGGCCGCGCACAGCGCGACCGGGAGGAACCAGAAGACGCCTCCGAGAATGAGGAAGAAGATGAGGTGCATGCCGGAGGACGCAAAATTCGGGTAGGCGTACACCGTCATCACCATGGATGCGGTGATAGCGAAGAAGCCGAAGAACCCGAGCGTCTTGAGCGGCGACGCGGAGCCGGCTGACGACGCGCTCGCCACAGGCGCTTTCTGAGATGCGCTCATACTCGCTCTCCTTTCATTGCCTGGTGCGAGGAGGCATGCCCGCGGCACACGTCCCAACACAATCGATACGACGCCTAAAAGGTACCGCCTCCAGCGAATTGCGCCCGCTCGGGGTGGCATGCGTTACCTTTATCAGGGCCATACGTTGCAAAGGCGTAATTGATGAGCCGGCGGATCAGGGGAAACGGAGCGGCAAACACACAAAGGGCCCTTCCAGGAGGAAGGGCCCTTGAGCACAGGGGACAGTTCTGTGTGTTAGGTGACTAGCGGCGCGTCACGTGGAGACGGCGCGAGGCGACCAGGAGCGCGCCGGCAGAAGCAGCGACCACAACGGCGACGGAGACAAGGGCCGCCGGCAGCGCGTCGCCGGTCTGGGGAAGCTCGGACGCGATCTTAGGGTCGCGGTCGCGGTCAGCGGCGGCCTCAGCGCTGCCGGAGGCGTCGGCGTTGGCGTCCGGGGTCGGCTGCGCCGGGGCCGGGTCCTGCTGCTCGGGAGCCGGAGCCGGGGTCGGCTGGGGCTGGCCGGGCTCAGCGCCATCGGCGCCGTCGGAGCCGGCCGTGCCGGAGCCGCCCGAATCGCCCTCGGGCTTCGCCTGGTCAGAGCCGGCAGGAGGCGCGGCCTCGGCGTCGCCGCCTGCTGACGGCTTGTCGGCATCACCGGACGCGGGGGGCACGGCGTCCTCCGCCGGTGGAACGACCTCGGGCGCATCCGGATCAGTCGATCCATCCGCGGGAGGAGTCGTGTAGTCAGGCACGATCGTGTTGCCGGGCAGTGTCGTCAACGCGGGCGTGTAGAAGACGTTGATCACGTTGTCCTCGGGGTTGTCCTTCAGGCGGATGGACTCCGGATAGGTATCCAGGCAGATCATCTCCTCGAGCGGAGCGGCCACCTGACTTCCCTCGATCTTCTGATCGAAGCGCTGGTTGTCGATGGTGAACGACCCCATCTTCTCGATGGCGATGTCGTCGGAACCCACCATGGCGTCTGGCTGGCCCTTCACCTTGTAGTAGTTCACCGTGCAGGCATTGTCCATGGTCTTGAAGTAGACCAGCTCCACGTAGTTCTGGGACTCGTCGGAGGACACGACCGGCTTGACGGGGTAGGCGTCGAAGAAGACATGACCCTCGATATCCTCGACGTAGTCGCGGGTGTCAAGCACCTGGCCTGCCTTGAGACCGGTGACCACGCGCTTCTTCAGCAGGCGGATGCCGCTCGGGTGGCTGTAGTCCGGGTCCTCGTAGCCCATGGGCTCGCAGTAGTAGAACGTCATGGTGTGGTCGGCCGCATCATCCCCGTCGACGGGCGGCTCCGGGCGCGTCTCGCCGTCGACGAAGCGCGGCTGCGTCACGGTGCTGACGGCATCGGATGCGGGGGCGTCAGACGCGACGGGGCCAGCCTCGGCGGGCATGGCGGCGGCACTCGCGTAGGAGCCCAGGGGGGCCAGTGCCAAGGCGAGGGCCATGGCGGCGATAGCGAGCTTGCCCCTCACTCCGGGCAGCGGGCCGGCAGCGCGCGCGTTGGTCTTCTTGTTCAAGGGGATGCCTCCATCCATTGGTTTCTCTCGTTGGGAGCGCCGAACAGCCGTAGTGGCCCGTTGACGCTTTTCGTAAAGTCTAGCTAACTACTAGGTTTTGTGGGCACAGTTGTACCAAAATCGGTACATCAATTCAAGAGAAAGCCGGCGTCGACTCAGGCGGCTCCCCATTTCCTCACAAAGCGTCCATAGAAGTTAGCCAGGGCATCGGGGCACATTACCGGGCGCCTGGGGGAGCTAGCTGAGGTAGGTTCGCCTACATAAAAAGAGCAGGATGTTTCACGTGAAACATCCTGCTCGACTGATCGGGCTCGCGTGATGCGCGACCAAGCGGGGGCCGCGCGCGAACCATCACCATGCGGGCAACGGTGACATCGGGCGACAGCGACGGCGGCGGACGATGGGCCGGCGGCCGCCCACGCGGACGCCGCGGGCCACCGGCCGGCGGGCGTCGGGCCGCCCACACAGGCGCGAGCGGCGGGCTGCCGGGCGCTACTCCAGCACGCGGAGCTTCGCCTGGGCCTTGCCAGCGCGCTTGGCCTCGTAGAGCGTCTCGTCGGCGGCCTGGTAGATCTCCTCGAAGGTGCGCCCCGTGCTGACGCACGTCACGGCGCCGATGGAGAGCGTGGGCATCACAAAGCCGCAGGGCTCATCGTCCGCGCTGCCGGTTGAGGGCCCCTGCGCAATACGCGCGAGGATGTTCTCGATGGCAGGCCCCGGCCCCAGGCCCTTCGCGAAGATGGTGAACTCATCGCCGCCGAAGCGCGCCACCACGTCCTCCTTGCGCATGACCTTCCCCAAAAACGATCCGATCTCGCGCAGCACGCGGTCTCCCTCGGGATGCCCGAAGCGATCGTTGATATGCTTGAAGTCGTCCACGTCGATGATGAGGAAGCTGCACGGCCCCTCATCGTCGGCCAGGAACTCCTCGATGCGCGTCGTAGCCGCCTCGCGGTTGTAGAGCTGGGTGAGGCTGTCGTGCTCGGCCTTGCGTCGGAACTGGTTCTCGCGCAGGACCATCTCGTGGGTGTCGAGCAGACGCCCCACATGACGCACGGGGTTGCCCTCTTCGTCGAACTGAACGAACGACTGGTAGCGGAACCAGATGGGCTGCTCGTCAGAATCGAGGATGGAGGTCTCGCATTCCACGAAGCTTCCCTGGGCGACGCGCTGCATCATGGGCTCGATGTCGAAGCAGGAGATGTCGAGGCAGCACTCGCCCTGGCAGCGGCGGCGCAACACGATGTCGGACATCTGGGGCTTGCGGCCGAAGCGGCCCTCGAAGTCGCCGAACACCTCGGTGGCGCCCGACGGGCAGTCCACGTCGAACACGACGTCGTTGCTGAGCGCGGTGAGGATCTCCAGGCGCTCGTTCCCACGCTCCATCTGGCGCTGGTAGCCTACCTTCTCGGTGATGTCGACGAGGGTCACGTAGAACCAAGCCGTACCATCGGAATCACGCACGAAGCGCCCGCGATCGTCCACCCACACGGTCTTGCCGTCGGCGCGGTTCAGACGGTAGGTCACCTGGTCAGCGTCGCCCACGGCTATCTGCGCGTCTATCTCCCGTTCGACGCGCTCGCGGTCGTCGGGATGCACTAAGCCGATGAAGAGGCATCCGGTCAACTTGGCAAACTTGTCGTAGGTGTCGCAGCCGAACATCGTCAGCAGGTCCTTGCTGACGTAGTCGATCTGACCGGCGCGCTCGCCCTCGGCGCGGTAGCGGAACAGGCCTCCGGGGATGCGCTCGAGAAACTCGCGGGAGACCTCGGCGTTGACGACCTCCTCGCTCATCGCGCCGTCTGCGCCTCTTGAGAGTCGATGGAACACGGTCATGGGCTGCTTCCTTCCCGTCGTGTCGGTCTCTTCGCTCCCGGGCCCCCACGCCGACGCCGGCTTGCCAACCGGCTGGCTGCTCCTCTCAGGAACCGAACGACTTATTCTAGCGCCAGGAGAAACCAGGCACCTCCCTACGGGAACGAACGACGGCCACAGTGCCACGAAAAGCGGCGAGGAGCCAGGCGGCGGCGCGCCAGGGCGGCCAAGGGGGCAAGGCGGCGCAAAAAAATCCCCCGGCCTCGAAGCCGGGGGATTCCACATGGCGGGGAGGCGCCGGCGCACAGGAGCCGTCCACGGCCCGACCGCCGCGCCAGGCCCCTGCACGCCCGTGCGCTATTTGAGCGCGGGCGCGTCGGCGTCGAGCGCCTCATCCAGGTACTCCTTGATGGGCGCGCCGCCGAAGTCCTCCAGCTCGTCCTCATGCCAGCACTCGGTAGCGGGCAAACCGGCAATGCTCGACGCCATGAACACCGGGTCCTTGCCGGCGCGACGCTGCGCCGTGTAGTCGTCGAGCGCCTTGAGCGCCCACTTCCCCAGCAGCAGGATGGCCACCAGGTTGATGATGGCCATGAAGCCCATGAAGATGTCGGCAAGGTTCCACGCCAGGTCAAAGCTGTTCAGGCATCCGTACATGATGGCCGCCAGGCACAGCACGCGAAACACCAGCAGCACGTACTTGTTGTTGGCGATGAAGCGGACGTTGCTCTCGGCGTAGAAGTAGTTTCCGATGAGGCTCGAGAACGCAAACGCGAAGATGGCGAAGGTGATGAAGTGGATGCCCGCCTCGCCCACGGAGTTGTTCACGGCCATCTGCACGAGCGGCATGCCGTTGAGCGCCTGGGCGGCATCGGGGTTCTGCACGTAGAAGATGAGCACCATCATGGCCGAGCAGGTGCAGATGACGAGCGTGTCGATGTACACGGAGAGGCTCTGCACGAGGCCCTGCTTCACCGGGTGCGACACGCTGGCAGTGGCCGCGGCGTTCGGAGCCGAGCCCATGCCGGCCTCATTGGAGAATAGGCCGCGCTTGATGCCGAGCATGACCACCGACCCCGCGAATCCTCCGAAGATGGACTGGAAGTCGAAGGCCGAGGCGAAGATGAGCCCGAACACAGCCGGGATCTCGCCAAGGTTGGAAACCGTCGTCCACACGGCCAGGGCGATGTAGGCGATGGCCATCACGGGCACCACGATGGACGTGATGATGGAGATGCGCTTGGCGCCGCCGAAGATGACGAACGCCGTGAACACGATGGTCACGAGACCCACGGCGATAGCGGTGCCGTTGGTGGCGTAGTCGGGAATATAGTATTCGAGCGCCGAGGTCATGTTGTAGGCCTGCAGCCCGTTGAAGCCGAAGGCGAAGCACAGGATGAGCGCCACGGCGAACACGACGCCGAGCCAGCGCTTGCCAAGGCCTTGCTGGATGTAGTAGGCCGGGCCGCCGCGGAACTCGCCGTCGGCGCCGCGCACCTTCCAGATCTGCGCCAGCGTGGACTCGATGAAGGCCGAGGCCGCGCCGACGATGGACATGATCCACATCCAGAACACCGCGCCCGGACCGCCTGTGGCGATGGCCGTGGCGATGCCGGCGATGTTGCCCGTGCCCACGCGCGAGGCGGTAGACACCATGAGCGCCTGGAACGACGAGATGGAGCGCTCGCCCGGCACATGCTTCTTCTCCGTCAGCTGGGTGAACATGTCCTTGAGGTAGCGGATCTGCACGCACTTGGTGCGCACGGTGAACCAGATACCAACGACGACCAGCAGAAACACCAGGATATAGGTGTACATGAAGCCGTCGATCTCACCCGTGACGGAGACGAGCAGGTCGTTGAGCGACGAGGCGTCTTCCATGGTCCCTCCTTCTTCTTTTCAGATGCTGGGACTGCGCGGCCAGACTTCCCAAGGCCCGAGCGCAGCGCGCCCATTCTAGCAGACTGCCCCACACCATCGCGAACCCTGAGCGAGGGGCTGCGAGGCGGATGCGAGGAGGGCAGGGCGGCTTCCCCGGCCCTTCTTTGCTAGAATTCAGCCAGGGAAGAGCGGAAGGCGGAGCGGTGGACCAGGAAGTAATCGAGCAAGCAGACCTGCGCCATGGCGCGTGGCTGGAGACCGCGTGCGCGTTCGCCAACGGGCACGGCGGCTCGCTGCTCGTGGAGGTGCCCGAGACGCGGCGAGGCAAGACCCCGCTGGAGACGCTCGAATGGCTGCCCGTGCGGCTCTACGAGGAGCTGGGCATCACCTGCGAGGTAAGCCTCGTGATGGTCGGCGGGCGCATGGGCGTCGAGGCGGCAGTGCTGCCGAGTGCGCAGCCCGTCAGCTACGAGGGACGCTTCTTCCAGCGCCGTGACGGGCAGACCTCCCTGCTCGTCGGCACCGACCTCGTGCGCTTTCTGCGGGGCCGCGGCGAAGAGGAGGAGCCGACCTGGGAGCGGCGCCCTGTTTCGGCCGCGCGCCTGGAAGACCTCGATCCTGCGACGCTTCGCGCCCTCCTCGTGGCTGCCGAAGGCCGCGCCCGCACAGGCGCGGCCGACGAGAGACCGGCCGAGGGCGACGAGGGGGAAGGCACGCAAGGCGAGAACGCGGCCGAGGGCGGGCGCGGAGGGATCGCGGGGCTTCTGCGCAGGGGCGATGGGGCCCGACGCGCTGTCGACCAGAATCCCTGGGACGAGGAGGAGACGCCGGGAGCAGGCGGATGGTCGGCGGACGACCTGCTGAGCGAGGAGCTCAGCGGCGGCGGCCGGCATGCGGCGGCCGTGCTGCGGCGGCTGGCCGCGCTGAACCTGGCTGACGAGGCCACGGGGTTCGCGAACAACGCCTGCGTGGCACTCGCCCACCGCGCGCCAGACGAGCTGATAGCCGGCGCCTTCACGGTCATCGGCTTTTTCGAGGACGAAGGCGCCGCCGCGCCCTGCGCGGGCGGGGGTGCGCCGTCGCGGCGAGTCGAGGTGCGCGGACCGCTCGTGAGCCAGGCGAACGAGGCCGTCCGCGTCATCCTCTCCGCAGCCGGCGTCGCAGACACGCGGCACGGACGGGAAGCAGAGGCCCGGCGAGCGACCTCTCCTGTCCGCAGCGTCTTTCGCACGGAGCGCTCCCTGGACGCGCCGCCACCGGAGCCGGCCGCCAAGGACGGCGAGCTGCCCGCTGCGGCGCTGCGCGAGGCGCTTTTGAACGCGCTTGCCCACAAGGACTACGCCGCTGGCGCTCCTGTCCAGGTAAGCGTCTATCCCGATCGGGTGACTATTGCCAACGTCGGCCGCCCGCCGACGACGTGGACGGCGGATGACCTCGCCTCGCCGCATTCCGCGCGACCGGCCAACCCCATTATGGCGGCCGCCCTGGCGGCCTTGGGCGCCACCGGGTCGTGGGGTCGGGGGACGCACCTCATGGCGGACGCCTGCGCGCGGGCCGGCCTTTCCGCACCCGTCTTCGCCTTAGGGGTCGATGAGACTTCTGTCACCCTTCCCCTCGTTCCGCCGCCGGTCGACCCGCTTGAGGATCTCCGCCTCTCCTCCGTCGACCGCCGCCTGCTCGAGCTTTTGCGCGACCTCGACCGTCCCAACGCGGCCGACTTGGCCGCCGCCCTCGGCGTGAGCGACAGCACCGTTCGCCGCTCCCTCAAGCGTCTGACGCAGCTTCGCCTCATCGCCCGCCACGGCTCCACCAAGACCGGCTTCTGGCGCGTCCTCCCCTAGCGCCCGCACGCCGCAAGCGCCCGAGCACCGCGAGAAACCACACAACGTGCAACGCGAAACGTGAGCAGGCGCGCAGCGCGCAACGCGCAACGCGGGCAGGAGCGCAACGCGGGCAGGCGCACAGCGTGCGAGTGTTTCACGTGAAACACTCCGCCTCTTCCACCCCGCGGGTACCCACTCACCTCAAGTAGCCGCATCCCGCGGGTGCCCGAGCGACATGGGGATGTTTCACGTGAAACACTCCTTCTCTTCCGGCGCCATAGCCGACAACGCCCAGCGCAACGCACTCACCCCGGCAAAAGAAAAAGCGGCGTCTTGAACGACGGCACCGCGGGGGCAAGTGCCGTCGTTCAAGACGCCGCTTCGAGAGGTCCAAGGAGGGAGGCGGCTTTGCCCGGACGCCTCCCCTCTTCTTCGCTCCGGGGTTCTCCTGGAGGCCTGCCAGGAGATCCCGTGCGGGTATCTCCAGCCATCAAGACCGCGCTGCCCGCCTGATCGCTTGCCTGCGAACTGCGCGACGCACGTTTTTGCCAGTGACTCGATGACCGATAGGTTTTCAAAATCGAGCGACCCCTGCACGAGAAGGCGCCGGGTCGTTATCGACAGCCCTATCTTAGCCAGGAAAAATCACCGTTCTCAATAACGTCGCCGGATGAAATTCCCACTATTCTTTGTTCATTACATTTTTTAACTACTTAGTACAGGTTAATTGATTTTTCTGTATTGAGAATTGAGCTTTTCCGGCCTTTTTACGTCTTTTTTCGCGCTCGTTCTACTTCACGAACGATTCAGCGCACTTTTCCTTCAAAAACGGCGAATGAAAAAACACCGATCTGAACTGCGAAAATATCCATTTTGACTGAAATGAATGATTATTTGACAGAATAAAGAATGAATAGTAGTTACAGAGTGTCTGTCAACTATTTTGCCGCTAAACCATGATTAGCAAC
This sequence comes from Enterorhabdus sp. P55, assembly GCF_009911695.1. Lineage (GTDB taxonomy): Bacteria > Actinomycetota > Coriobacteriia > Coriobacteriales > Eggerthellaceae > Enterorhabdus. Next base: position 11,359 of record NZ_QWKK01000011.1, read on the forward strand.
CGTTCACCTCGCCCAGACAGAAGAAGAGGACGAGGGCGACCCCTCGAGGCAGTCGCCCTCGTCCTCTCGTTCTTCACTTATCGCGAGGGAGATCCTACGCCCAGTCGCGGCGGATGGCCTCCCATTTCTGGTCACGGCCAGCTACCACAACGGCCACCTCGTCATCCGTGAGCGCACGGAAACGCCCTTGGCGGCGCAGGTAGTCCTCAACGCTGGAGAAGCCGTGCGGATGCCGCGTGAGCGAGAACGCCCCGCCGGGCCGCCCGCTGACCGCCGGCCCCTCGTATTCCGCCAGGTACCACAGCCCGCAGTCAACCACTTCCTTTGCCAGCTCCACCGTCTCATCCACGCCGCAGCCCCAACCCGTCGGGCACGGGGCGATGACGTGGATGTACTTGGTGCCGCGAAGGGACGCCGCCTTCTGCACCTTAGCCATGAAGTCGGGCAGGTACCCGATGGACGCCGTAGCCGCGTAGGGGATGCCATGGGCGGCAACCACCTCGAAGAGGCTCTTCTTCTGCGTCAGGCAACCGTGCGCGTTGCGCCCTGCCGGCGTGGTGGTGGTCTTGGCGCCAAACGGGGTGAGCGAGCTCTTCTGGATGCCCGTGTTCATGTACGCCTCGTTGTCGTAGCAGATGTAGAGGATGTCGTCGTTGCGGTCGATGGCGCCTGAGAGCGCTTGGAGCCCGATGTCGGCCGTGCCGCCGTCGCCGGCGAAGCCCACCACCGTGCAGTCCTCCGGCTTCTTGCCCTGCGCGCGCAGACCGGCTTCTATTCCCGTGAGCACGGCAGCCGTCGCCGCGAAGGGCGTGATCATGGCATTGTTGGCGAAGCACAGCTGCGGGAAGTTGAAGCCGACGGCGCTCATGCAGCCGGCCGGCAGCGCGCAGACGGCATGGGGGCCCAGCACCTTGAGCGCCGCGCGGACGGCTAGGCTGCCACCGCAGCCAGCGCAGGCCTTATGGCCGAAGAAGAGCTCGTCGTCGGGAAGCGTGCGCGCGCTCGGACGCGAGGTCCCGGACGCCTGACGGGGAGAAACACGCCCAGCGCGCCTCACGCTATCATCTGGGTCTCCCTCTAGCCGGACAGCGGAAGCGCTCCCGACGGCACCCGAGCCCGCGCCCGGGTCTGCCGCGCCACCCCCGCCAGCAGCCGACGCACCCGAGGCGGCCAGGCGGCCTGACACCCCAGGCGCACCGGCGGGCGGCTCCTCGGGAGCCTCCACCCCCGCGCCGAACAGCACCTCCGACCAGCGTTCCACCTGAGCCATCCTACTCACCGCCTTCCGCAGGGCCGTCCGCGCCACACGCGCCGACGCCGTCTTCGTCTATCCCGAGAAACCGCACGCGATCCACGGCGCTGGCGGCGCGTGGGCTCTCCGCAGCCAGCTCAGCAAGCGCCATGAGGTCGAAGAACGCGTCCTCTACCTGCTGCTCCGTTATGTCATCGCCGCCCAGGCCGCCGATGAAGTTCATCGTGGGAACACCCGTCCCCGCCTGCTGCAAAGCGGAGTTCACATTGGTGAACACTGTGCCTTCCGCCCCGAAGGAGACGTCCTTTTCCAGCACGCCCGCAGCGCGGACGCTACTCAGAGCCCGCGCCAGATCGCCAGCGGGGAACGGCCGCACGTAGCGGATGCGCACGAGCCCGACCCGCAGGCCGACGGCGCGCAGCTGGTCGATCACCTGCCGCACCAGGCCCGACACCGAGCCGAGCGTCACCATCGCTACATCGGCATCGTCCATGCGATAGGCGTCGATAAGCCCTGGGTAGCGCCGGCCCATCACCTGGGCAAAGCGCTCCTCCACCTCAGCGATCACCGCCGCGGCGCCGGCCAGAGCGCGGTGCTCCCAGTACTTGAAGTAGCGGTTGAACTCGGGGCCAGCCGAGTACCCCATGTTCACAGGATGCTCGAAGTCGAAGCGATTCGTCGTCTGGTAGGGCGGCAGGAACGCATCGGCCTGCGCCGGCTCGGGAATGTCCACGTTCTCGTAGGTGTGCGTGAGCGCGAAGCCGTCGAGGTTCACCATGAACGGCGTGCTGACGCGCGGATCCTCGGCCACCGCGTAGGCCATGAGCGCCAGATCAAGTGCCTCCTGGTTGCTCTCGGCGTAGGCCTGGATCCAGCCGTGGTCGAGCAGCGCCAGCGAGTCGCGCTGATCGCCGTAGATGTTCCACGGCAGCGCGGTGGAGCGGTTCGCGTTCATCATGACGATGGGGAAGCGCCCGCCTGCGGCGTAGGTCAGCACCTCGGCCATATAGAGAAGCCCCTGGCTCGACGTGGCCGTGAAGGTTCGCGCGCCGGTGGCCGACGCGCCCATGGCGCAGGAAAGCGCCGAGTGCTCGGATTCCACGTGCACGTACTCAGCGGCGAGCTGGCCGGACTCGACCATCTCGGAGAGGCGCTCGACCACCACGGTCTGCGGCGTGATGGGATAGGCCGCTATGACCTGCGGCCGCGCGAGACGCACGCCCTCGGCCAAGGCCTCGTCGCCGGAAAGAAAGCGCTTCATCGGGCACCACCCTCGCTCTCGTAATCGGAAAGGAACGCGTCGGCGAGCGAGTCGCCGGAGGCGGCATCGGCCGAAACGCCCGAACGCGTGGCGTGGGACGCTGAGGCGTCCGAAGCGGAGACGCCGACAGATGCGACCGCGTCATCTTCCGCGATCTGGCGCTCTGCGGCGAGGGCGTCCTCCTCCGAGATCATGGCGATGGCATCGAAGCGACACGCCTTCGCGCAGATGCCACAGCCCTTGCAGAAGTCATAGTCGATGGCGACGGCCGCGAGGGACGCATCCCCCGCAGACAACTGGTCCTTGGTCGCGTAGGTGCGCACGATAGTGCCATCGGGACAGTACAGGTAGCACTGGAGGCAGCCCGTGCACAGATCCGCAGCCAGCACGGGGCGCACGTTGCGCCAGCCGGCATTGCGGGAGACCAGGTGACCCGCCTGATAGCAGGTAGACTGCGCGAAGTCGCGCGGCTCCAAGCTGGGAAGCGGGGCAGCCAGGTGGTCGCGAAAGCGCGGAATGACAATCGTGGGAGAGCGCAGGACCGACGCAGGCAACGGTTCTGGCATACGGCGCTCGCCAGGCGCGGCGCCTTCGGCCGAGCGCGGCTGCATGGCAGCGAACCCTGTTTCACGTGAAACATCGGCTGGCGCGCCTTCCGCAGCCTCATCCCGGGCCTGCCGCGAAACAGCGCGAGCCGCCAGCGCCTGGGCCATCGCATGCCGCGCCTCGGCGACGATGGCCAGGTTCTTCTCGTGCAGCTTGGGCGGCATGTACTGGCGCACGGCCTCGCCCACCGCGTCGAAGGGAACCTGGTCGCAAAGCAGCGAAAGCGCGCCGAGGAACACCGTGTTGGGGATAGCACGACCCAGCAACTCAGACGAGATGCCGTTGGCATCAAGGGTCAGCAGCCGATCGCCTCCGGAAGATCCATCAACGGCGGCAGCTAGCGGCGCGCCGATGGCACTCAGGAGGGACTCCGGCGTCTTCACGCTGTTCACGAGCGCAATGCCGCCAGGCTTTAGCTCGGATTCCCAGCTGGGGGCGAGCAGCGTGTCGTCAAGGTATATCACGTAGTCGGCACGCGTGATGGCGCTGCGGTCGCCGATGGGGCGGTCGCTCACCTTGGTGAACGCGCGCATCGGAGCACCGCGCCGCTCCGGCCCAAACGACGGAAACGCCAGCGCAGAGGTGCCTTCGGCCATCGACGCCGCCGCACCGAGCAGCCGTGCCGCCGTAAACGCGCCCTGGCCGCCGCGACCATGCCACAGAACTTCGATCATAGGCTGTCCCTTCTCTTTTCCCATCCAGTATAGGGAAACAGCCGATGTTTCACGTGAAACACACCCCTCCGAGAATCAATCCACCAAAAGTTAGCCACGGTTGAATGTTTCACGTGAAACATTCAAGCACCCCCACCCTAGCTCGCCGGAGGACAGCAGCTGCCGCGCACGCCCTGTCTGCCAGGAGGGGGGGGCGCCACCTCCCCTAGCTGCCAGGGGACGGCGCCCCCCGGTGCGCCCTGGCCGCGGCAACCTCCTCCGGCGCCCACAGGTTCCGAACGCGAGTCTCATCCAGCACACGCGGCGCCATCAGCCGCCATCGCCTATCGCCGCGACGTAAACTTCACCGCTCCGCCGCCCCACCGACCCTCCACCCCCCCCGCATCCCCCCGCAAAAGGAAGGGCCTGTGTTTCCCGTGAAACACAGGCCCTGCGAAAGGTTCTCGCACCTCGGCGCCGGGCGTCCGCAAGCGCGAGGGATGCGGAAAGCGCGACGGTCGCCGAAGATGTGGCGATGCTAGAAGCGCGCGTACTTCTCCAGGTTCTTCTCCAGCTTCTCGACGAAGCGCTGCTCCAGATCGGAGAGCTCGGCGTCCTTGCGAGTGACATAGCCCAGGCGCAGCTGCACGTCAGTGTCGAGCGGCACGGTCTTGAGCGACGCGCCGTCAGAGATGCCCACCAGAATACCGCTCGTCACCGTATAGCCGTTGAGCGCGACAATCAGCTCGGAGAGCGACGCGCGGTCGGTGCAGGCGATGGTCTTAGCGCGCGGGACTGTGGCCAGGGCCTCCTCGAAGAAGAAGGCCGGCGCGTCGTCGCCCTGGTCGAAGTAGAGGTAGGGATAATCCGCCATGGCCTCCAACGTCAGCTTGTCGGCGTTCACCATAGGATGGCTCGCCGGCAGCGCCACGCGCGGAGTGCTGCGGATAAGCTCGTGGAACTCAAGACCCGCGGCATCGAGCGCCGCGCCAAGGCCCTCAGCCGTCTCAGAAGTCTGGAAGATGACGCCCAGGTCGCTCTTTCCCGAGGTCACATCATCGATAACACCCTGGGTCGTGCGGTCGTAGAGCGCGTAGTGGAACTCATCGCCACCAGCGGCGAGCACCACCTGGGCGAAGGTCTGCACATCAAAGAGGTAGTGCTGGCCGGAGATGGAGAACGTCTTGCTCACGGGAGCCCCTTTCATGGGATCGGGTCGTTGCGGGCGAAAGCCGGCCGAGGGAGCGCTCGCTCAGGCGATGCGGGCCGCTCGCCTTCGGCCGGACGCGACTACTTGGAGGAGGTGCGCTCGTCGACGAAGCGCGATGCCTTGTGCTCCGACGAAGTTCCGAGCCTGCCGGCATCATACACGATGACCTTGGCCGGGCGTACGCCGGTGTGCGTCTTGAGCGCGTTCTCAACGCGGCGAGCCACCTCGTCATAGGGCTCCTCGGAACCCTGAGCACGCTCGACGGACACCTCGTACTTGGTGGTGAAGTCCTGGTCATAGACGCGAATGGAGTACTCGCCGGTGAGCCCCTTCTCCGCGCGGACGACGTACTCGATGTCGGTGGGGAACACGTTAACGGCGCCGACGATGAACATCTCGTCCTTGCGGCCGGTGACGTGAATGCGCGCCAGCGTGCGACCGCACTCGCACTTCTCGGTGGAGACGTAGCCGATGTCACCCGTGCGGAAGCGGATCATCGGGCGTGCCTTCTTCATGAGCGTCGTGTACACGAGCTCGCCCTGCTGGCCGGGCTCGAGCACCTCGCCGGTGTTGGGATCGACCGTTTCCACGAGGATCTGGTCCTCCACGATGTGCAGGCCGTCCTTCGCCTCGCACATGGCCGCGCAGGCGCCGTAGATGTCAGACAGTCCGAAGAAGTCGACCACCTTCGCGCCCCACAGGTTCTCGATGGCCTCGCGCGTGGACTTGATGGAGCCGCCCGGCTCGCCAGCCACGATGATGGTGTGGATGGAGAAGTCGGTACGCGGGTCGAATCCCTTCTCCTTCGCTTTCTCGCCCAGCTGCCACGCGTAAGACGGGCTCGTCCAGATAACGGTGGGCTGGTACTGCTTGAGCACGAACAGCAGGCGATCGGAGGGGACAGCGCCCACCCAGATGGCCAGCGCACCCAGGCGCTGCGCGCCGATGACATCAGGGCCTCCCACGTAGAGCGCGAAGTTGAGGCCGTGGACGTAGCGGTCGTTCGGACGCATGCCAGCCTGCCAGAACAGACGCGCCTCGGTATCCTGCCACAGGTCGAAGTCCTCCTGGGTGAACGGACTCACCGTGGGGACGCCGGTCGATCCGGATGAGGTGGCCATGAAGACGACCTCCTCCTCAGGTACGGAGCACATCTCGCCGAAGAAGCTGCCGACGTGCTGGGTATCGCGCTCGGTCTTCTTGTCGATGAAGGGAAACTTCTCGATGTCGGCGAGGGTCTGGATGTCCTCCGGGTGCACGCCTGCCTCATCGAAGCTGCGCTTGTAGTAGACGGTGTTCTCATAGGCATAGGCGACCATGTCCTTGAGGCGCTCGAGCTGCATCGCCTCCAGCTCCGGGCGCGGTATGCACTCGATCTCCGGATCGTAGTACTTCTGATCGTAGGGGATGTCCTTGGCCATGGTGGCTCCTTCACGTTGATGCTTCGAAAACAGTAAGCTGTATGAAACCACTGATCGCATAAGCGTACAAGCGATTCGATGATTCAATGTTCTGATCGAACGATATAGATAAAATAGATAACCTAGTTTATGATTATCTCGAATAGAAAAAGGATACTGTTTCACGTGAAACATTTGCCCGCCACGCCGGGCAGACGGCGCCGACAGAGGGCGCGGCGGAATGCGGGCGGCTGGTGTAGCAGTACGCGAACGTAGCGGGACGCTGGCGGGGCGGCAAACGCTGGCCGCCGCTCGCGTGGTACAGCGTGAATACGGAAGGACGAACCTATGACTCTTCAGCAACTTCGCTACCTGATCGCCATTGCGGAGCAGGGATCTATCAATGCGGCGGCAACGCAGCTGTACGCATCGCAATCGAATCTGTCGACGGCTGTCAAGGAGCTGGAGCGCGAACTGGGCATCACCATCTTCACGCGCAGCAATCGCGGCGTCACGCTCACCAATGACGGCACCGAGCTGCTCGGCTATGCGCGCCAGGTGGTCGAGCAGGCCGACATGCTTGAAGCCCGCTATGCCGGCGGCGACGCTCAGCTGGCACGGCTGGCCATCTCCACGCAGCACTACTACTTCAGCGTCCAGGCCTTCATGCAGGTGGCCGACGAGTTCCAAGGCGACGAGTACGACTTCATCCTCCGCGAGTGCGCCACCGGGCAGATCATCGACGACGTGCGTTCCTTCCGCAGCGAAGCCGGCATTCTCTATGTCGACGACTTCAATCGGCGCGTGCTGGAGCGAGCCTTCGCCGAGGCGAGCGTATCGTTCTACCCGCTCTTCCGTGCGGGCGTCCACGTGTTCGTGAGCGAGCGCCACCCCCTGGCCGACCGCGACGTGTTGACGCCCGACGACCTGGCGCCTTACCCCCGCTACTCCTTCGAGCAGGGCACGGCCAACTCGTTCTATTACGCCGAGGAGCCGTTCAGCTACCTGCCTCACAAGAAGATCATCCGCATATCCGACCGCGGAACGCTCACTAACCTGCTCACGCACCACAACGGATTCACGCTTTCCACCGGCGTGCTCTCCGAGGAGATGCTCTCGGGAATCGCCTCCATTCCCCTCGACACCGACGCATCGATGGAGGTAGGCTACCTCATGCACGACGAGCGCAAGCCGAGCGACCTCCTCGTTCGCTACCTTGCCGCCTTGCGAGAGATCATCGCGAAGAATCCCACCGTCACCGAATGTCTCGCCAACTGACCCCCTGCCGCCCGCCCGCTCGCTACGCAGGCTCCCGAAGGCACACGAAACTAGCTCCGCGAGCCGTCGGGCACAAGCCACCTCCCCTCGCAGTCATCCTGGGTGCCGCCCTCTCCCGAAAACCGCCTACTAATGTTTCACGTGAAACACTCGCGCCCGCAACACGCCCCCCTCACTCGCAGCCGTCCACTCTCCACAGCCCCATCGACTCGCCACCCGCCAGCCCCGCCAACCCAGAGCCAACCTTTCGCGTACTCCGCACCCGACCCCGCTCCCCTCACCTGAGACCCCTCTCTGGCGCAAGGCGCCAGCCACAACCCTGCTGCCGCCGCCCGCCAGCCGCTATTCGGCATCCTCCACCTACCCTCTGCCAAGCGCCCGCCGTCGTCCGCTCCCCGTCAGCCGCCAGCCACAGCCCCGCCGACTCGCCACCAGCTGCCAAACGCAAGCCACAGCTCCGCCGGCCCACCAGCTGCCATCCTCCCCCACAACCCCGCCGCCCCACCACCCACTCGCGCACCAACCACCAACTCCCCCCCGTGCAGTGAGCACGCGTGCGCGTAAAGTTCCCTATGGTTAACTTCCTTGTATCCAAACCGTTACCCGCGGATGCGGTATTTACCGAGGCGCATCGCGGCACGGCCTCGCGAAACGGTATCCTGTTCCAACACGCAGTATTGGGGGAAGTGGTTACCATGTCACATTCTGACGACCTGAATCGCCGGTCGAGCGCGCGCTCCGACCTGCTCTCTCGCCTCACGGCCATCGTGCTCGCACTCTTCTTGCTGGCCTTCTTCGGCGTCACGCTCAACAACACCGTCGCCATCAACGGGCAGGTTCAGGCGGTGCGCGAGGGGGCGTACCCCGTATCGGTAGCCGCCGGGCGCGTCGAGACGCTGCTCGTGCAGCTGCGCACCATCTCCGAGCGACCCGCCTACGTGCGCACGCCGGAGGCGTCCCAGAGCCTGCGCGCCTCGTTCCAGGGAATCGACGCGGGCCTCTCCACCCAGCTCTCGTTCATCGCCGAGAACCACAGCAGCGATCCTGAGGCCGCCGCATCGCTGGCCTCAGGTTATGACCAGCTGGCGTCCAACGTGCGCTACTACATAGGCATGGTCACCAACCCCGCCATCTCCGACACCGCCGTTCGCGAATACGCCGAAAGCAGCATCTACCCCCTCATCGACGACCTGCTTGCCATAGACATCGAGATCCTCGACGAATCCACCGAGGTGGCCGACACCATGTACACCACGGTCACCACCGCCGGCCACCAGACGCTCATCGTATCCTGCGTGCTCATGGCCGCCGTCGTGTTCTCCCTCACCGTGTACCTCACCATCCTGCGCCGTAAATCCGACCGCGAGAACCAGCTGCGCGCAAGCCTTGAGGAGGCGCTCATCCTGGCCCAGAGCGCTAACGCCGCCAAATCCACGTTCCTCTCCAACATGTCGCACGACATCCGCACGCCCATGAACGCGATCGTAGGCCTTACCGCCATCGCGCACTCCCACCTCGATGACCCCATCCGCGTGAAGGAGTGCCTCTCGCGCATCACCACGTCGTCAAAGCACCTGCTTGGGCTCATCAACGACGTGCTCGACATGGGAAAGATCGAAAGCGGGAAGATGTCGCTCAACGAGGAGCCGTTCTCCTTCCCCGACCTCATCGGCGAGTTTGTCACCATCGTGCAGCCGCAGGCCCGCGCGAAGAAGCTGCGCTTCGACGTGGTCATCGGCAATATCGAGCGCGAGATGGTCATCGGCGATACCATGCGCATCAACCAGGTGCTCATGAACCTGGCGGGCAACGCGGTGAAGTACACCGAGGAAGGCGATGTCGTGCGCATCTCCGTTTCTGAGGAACCCTCGCTGCAACCCGGCTTCAACAACTACCGCTTTGTTGTCCATGATACCGGCATCGGCATGGACGCGGAGTTCCTCGAGCGCATCTTCGACCCCTTCGAGCGCGAGGGCAACGACAAGACGCCCTTCATCGAGGGCACGGGGCTCGGCATGTCCATCACGAAGAACATCGTCGATCTCATGGGGGGAACCATCACGGTGGAAAGCCAGCCTGGCGTAGGCTCCACCTTCACCGTGGTCATCCCGCTTCGTCCCTACGACGAGGCCGCCGAGGAGCTGGACGTCAGCTGCCTTGAGGGAATCCGCGTGCTGGTGGTGGACGACGACCGTGACGTGCTGGAAAACACGAAGAACGTGCTCGACGGATTCGGCATGCGCGGCGACTGCTCCGCGACAGGCAACGAGGCCGTGTCCCTCACCGCTCAGGCCTTTGCAGATGGGGATGGCTACGAGGCCATCATCGTCGACTGGATCATGCCGGGAATGGACGGCCTGGAAACCATCCGCCAGATACGCGACAAGGTCGGAGATGCCACGCCTATCGTGCTGGTGAGCGCCTATGACTGGACTGAGATAGAGGAGGAGGCGTCCCAAGCCGGCGTCTCGGCCTTCGTCTCGAAGCCCTTGTTCCGCTCGCGGCTCTACCATGTGCTGCGCGCCGTGTGCGTAGACGGGGGTGTGGAAGAGGTCGCACATGGCAGCCTGTCCAAGCATCCTCTCTCAGGTCGCGTGCTGCTCGTGGAGGACAACGAGCTCAACCGCGAGATAGCCACCGAGCTCATCGAGCAGCTGGGCGCAGAAGTCGAGTGCGCCTGCGACGGCGAGGAGGCCGTGAGCATGACACGCGACGCGGAGGAGGGACACTACCAGCTGATCTTCATGGACTGGCAGATGCCGCGCCTTGACGGCATTGAGGCGACTCGCGCCATAATCGCCTATGAGCAGCAGATGGGCCGCGCCCATGTTCCCATCGTCGCCATGACGGCCAACGCCTTCAATGAGGATCGCCGGCGCGCGCTGGAAGCAGGCATGGACGGCTTCATGGCAAAGCCCATCAACCTGGCCGAGCTTGAGCGCAACCTGCGCACGTACTTGGAGTAGCCGAGCCGCCGGAAACCGCTCGAAAAGGAAAAGGACGCCCTCCGTCGTCAGCCGGAGGGCGTCCTTCGTCATGGGGTCACGGATCGCTAGATGCTCTTGAGCAGCTCCATGATGAAGTCCGCGTTGGCGTGCATGACCTCTCCAGAGACGTTTTCCACCACATCATCGCTCTGGCCGTAGTGAGCCGGCTTGCCATTCTCCATGCCAGCCAGGTGCATGGTCTGACAGCCTCGACGCATGGCGCAGGCAGCCGCGCTGTCCGTCCAGAGCATGGTGCCCGCGCCCACCGACAAGCCCACCGCCGACGAAGCCTTCTTCACCAGGCGGCGCATACGCGATGAGGCCTGGCGCGGCAGATAGGTTCCCTCGCGCTCGATGAGGGTGAGCTCGCCGGCGCCGAGGGCGTCGAGGTCGATGAAAATGGCGCCGCGCAGTTCCTGCGCATGCTCGTCGAGGAAGGCGTTCATGCCGCCATTGCCGGCAAGCTCGGCGCCAAGGGCGACGAACCAGACCTCCGTGTTGATCTCAGGGTTGCGGAAGCGGTAGATGCCATCGAGGTCGTCAGCGTCGGGCTCAAGGTCGGCCGGTTGCTCAGGCCGCACGTCTTCGGACAGCGTGGAGACACGACCGAGCTGCTCGCGGGAGAAGCTGCCGCCGTTCCAGCGGGAAGGAGCGCCGTGGGCGCCGCGAGGAGCGGAATCGTCCTCCTCGTAGAGGGCTTCGTAAACCTCGCCCTCCTCATCGTCCTCGTAATCGTCATAGTAGGCATCGGCATCATCGTAGTCGTCATCCTCGCGGAAGCTCTCCCAACCGCCGCGCGCCGCGCCGGCAGCCTGCGCCTCAAACTCATCATCGACGTCGAGCCATTCCTGAGGCGTCGTCTCCTCCTGCCGCTTCTTGCGGCCGAAGCCGAACTTTCCGAAGAGGCGCGACGCGCGCGACTTGGGCATATCCACGTAGCCGGGGCCAGAGAACGCGCCCGTCTCGGTGATGACCTCCTCGTAGTCGGAGTCATCGGCATCTTCGACATACCTGTCGTCAGGATCGACGTTCTCCAGCAGCTCGTCGCCCACCGGGGCGAAGGCACCCGTGGAACCCGCCACGGAAAACGCCCCTGCGACGCTGACGCTCGTCTCGGAAGGCTCCTCGGGCGCTTCCTCTGTCACGAGCGCTCCGGAAAGCGAGGGCAGGGCGTCAGCCTGGACAGAACGAGCGCCTGCCGCCGCAGCGCCGCCGATGGAGGGCAGCACGGCACGCAGGTCGCGCACGCGGCCCGTCGCCGCCGGGCGCTCCTCTGCCAGGGGCGCCGGCTGCTTGCTCAGCTCGTCGAGGGGAGCGAGCCCATCCGCAGCCTCTCCAATGGAGGGCAGCGTTATGGCGCGCTGCTTACGCCGCGTGGGCTTCTTGCCTGAGGCAGCTACGGCGGGAACCTTGTCAGCCAAGGCAGCTGCAGGAGTCTGGATGGAGGGGATGGCAGCGGCAAGCGACTCGGCCATGGCCGCGCGATTGGGCGCCGACTCAGAAGCGGACTGCGCGCCGGTCAGCGGACGCGGCTCGCGCAGCGTCACGCCCTCCTGAGCGCGAAGATCCTCCACCGCGTCACCGAAGATGGCAGCCGGCGTCTCCTTAGGGGCGGCGCCCAGCACGTCAGCGACCGCGGGGATATCAAGCGGCACGGGCCGAAAGGCCACCGTTGAGCCACCCGCGGCGGCATCGGCAACTTCGGGTTCCCCGGCGACGCTGGGCTCGGCGGGCTCTGAGGGGGCGGCGCCGGAAGCACCCTCGGGGGCCGATGCCTCGTCGGCGCGGCGGAAGCCGGGAGCCTTCACCTCCATGATGCTCTCACGCATCTGCTGAAGGCGCTGCTCCGTCTCGGAGATAGCCGTCTCGGCTGGCGCGCTGAAGCGGTTGGGGCGCTGCTCGAGCTGGGCGGCGTCTAGGGCCTCAGCGTAGCGCGAGCGCTGCACGGCCACCTCGCGATCCTCAGCCTTCTTCGCCTTCTGCTGCGCGGAGCGGAACCAATCCGGAACCGAGGACTCCTTCTCCTCTGGCTCGATCTCGATGGCGTCGGCCTCGGAGGCTTCCTCGGAAGCGAATCCTTCGGCCGAAGCACTCGAAGTAGCGGCCTCGTGCGGCTCGCCCGCGGCAGAAGCGGCGGACTCCCCTTCGACGGCAAGGCCAGCAAGCGGATCAGCGGGCGCCGGCGCGGGCGCGGGCTCCTCTTCCGGCAGGTCGATGTTGATCGTCTCACTCACCGGCATGCCCGTGAGCGCGGCAACGGCGGCCTTGGCAGAGAGCAGGCGGTCTGCGGCGGACTCCTCCTGCTGGGGCACGGCCGCCTCGTAGACGAGCTCGCCGCCGGCAGGCGCCAGACCTGCGGCGCGGGCAGCCTCCTCGCCGTGAATGGTGGCCTCCTGCATCCGCTCGAGCTCAGCCGCCGACACCCGGCCACGACCCACGCGGGACGCCACGTCCAAGAGCACAGCCACGCCGGCGGCGTTGCAGTTCGCACCCTCGTTATAAGAAGAGGTGCGATGCAGGATGGCGAGCAGCAGCGGCCAGGCTGCACACAGAAGGGCGAGGGCGGTCACCACGTTCAGGGCGATGGCCGCTGGGCCCTCCAAGGTCGCCATGGCGCGAACGACCAGGACGATAATGCTCACGGCCATGCCACCCAGAGACGCCCAAGCCAGAAGGGGCAGCGCGCGGAGCAGGGGCTGACTCGTTTCCGGCTGGACCTTGCCGCTGTCGTAATGGGATACCAGCACTATCTTGCGGCGGCGCGCGCCGCCTGCCTCCGGCGAGAAGTCGGGCTCGTACTTGGCGATGACGTTCTGGCTGACGCCGCGATTGAAGAAGCGCGAGATCACGGGCTTGCCGAGCGATTCGGCAGCAAACAGGGCCGTGGCCAGCAGCGCCACGATAAGGGCGGGAATCACGGCCATCGAGACGAAGATAGCGAGCACACCGGCGAGTATCACGAGCGCGCTGCAGATGGCGCGGGGAAGATCGGCGTCGGGGTTGCAGTTGAAATCCTCGATAGAAGCCGGCAGACCAGCATCGGTCTGAAGCTGCTCAGTGATGTACAGCGCCGCCTGCTGCTCTTCCTCAGTACCCGCCGGACGCGGGCCGATGCTCTGCGAGAGATACGCGACGTGCTCGTGTATATCGGCCATGTAGGGAGCCTTTCGGTTTACATTCCTAATGCCAAGGCATAATTACCGTCAGTATAAGCTATTTGCCCAGGCTGCCCAAGTAATCCCGCAGAAATGCATCCGCATCGCCCGCCTGGAGCCGCTCGGAGGAGTAGGCAGCGGCCTTGTCCTTCGCCGCAGCGGCGTAGAGCGGACCCACGATGCCCGTCGGATCTCCCTCCAGGGCCCGAGCGGCCTCCGCTGCCTGGGCGTCCAGCTCGTTGTAGCGCGTGTTCTGCTCCGTCATGGCCGTCTTGTCGCGCGCGAGATACGCCTTATCCGAGGCGATGGCCGCGTACTGGGCGTCTATGCGCAGGTTGAGGTAGCTGACGAAGGCGGTGTAGTCGGCGTTCGGATAGAGCTCGGCAGCCGATTCCAAGCCGTCTCGCGCCGCGGTAAACGCCGCGAGGGCCTGCTCGCTCAAGGCCATGGACTGGTTGACCGTGTCCTTCGTCATGGAGGAGAGCGCAGCAGCGGCATCACGCGCCAAGCCATCCCCCTCAAGCGTCTTCTCCCAGGCGGTCTGCGCCGCCTGCTGGGCGCGCCGTGCGGGGACGGCCTCGGCCATGAGCTCTCGTCCGGCTCCGATCATGTTCACGCGGGCGTTCGCGGCCACGAGCGCGCGGTTGGCGGCTTCCTTGTCGCGCGCGTCCACGAGCTTCGACTGCACTGCCTCCACGTCCCTGCGCGCCGCATCGAGATCGACGAGGGCCTGGTCTATCTGAGGCTGGAGTGCTTCCCAGTCCGTCGCGATAGCCTCTGCGTCCCCCTTGTCCACGCCATCGTTGATGCGGGCGGCGATGAGCTCATCCATGGGAATAATGGCCTCGTCGGCCCGCTGGATGTCGCCGAGGGCCGCCGAAAGGTCGCCCCGAAGGGCCTTCTGCGCTTGGATGAGCGAGTATCCCATGGTGCCCAGGAAGGCAGCGGCCGCCAGCACGGCCGCCGTTCCGGCCGCTACCACAGCGAGTCGGCGACGCTTGCGCAGCGTCTTGCGACGCGCGACCTCCTCAGCCGGCGCCTGCCACGAGGACTCGCGGGCGGTGCGAGATGCAGGAAGGCCCGTCGCCGTGGCGCGGCCGAGGCCCGCCCGCGCCGAGGAGTTCACCGGCCCTGAGGTGAGCGCCGTGTCCCGATCTCCCTCGGTGGAGACGAACGTGCCGCCCGGCAGCATGAGTCCGCGCTCACGCTCAGGGGTCGCCATCGTCTTGCGGTGGCGGCCTAACGTGAACAGCGGGATGGCCCCGAGCTTGGAGAGAGCGCCTCCCCCACGGCCAGCAGAGCTGGCGCGCGTCCGTCCGCGAGGCCGCCCCCGCCCGGCGTCACGCCGGCCGCCATCTTCGAGCGACTCCCGAGCAGCGTCGAGCACGCTGAAGGAAAGCTCGTTGGAGGTTCCCTGCGTCGAGCGCTTAACATGCGCCGCGTGCGTTATCTTCCGACCGTGCCTTGCCATCCCCCGGCTCCTGCGCCCCTACTCCGCCGCATCCAGCGCGGCGATAATCTCATCGACGGTGCACACCGTGATGTTGCGGCTGGGCAGGGATTTGAGGAACGACTTCCCATATCCCTTCGTCACCAGGCGCTTGTCAGCCAGGATGAGCACTCCACGGTCGTCGGCCTTGCGGATGAGACGGCCGGCTGCCTGCTTCGTTTCCATGACCGCGGCGGGCAGCACATAGCGGCGCCATGCCGCGTCATCGCGCGCGCCGCGCTCGCAGGAAAGCGGGTCGGTCGGCTTGGCAAAGGGAAGCTTGGGGATGATGACGCCGCGAAGCGTGGCGCCGGGGGCATCGAATCCCTCCCAGAAGCTCTTAAGCGCGAAGAGAGACAGATGCTCGTCGGCCAGGAAGTCGTCACGCAGCCCCTTGACCGACACGCCCCACTTCTGGCACACGAGTCGCAGATCATCTTCCTTGAGGGCCGGCTGGACGGCCTCGAAGCTCTTCTCCATCTCCCGCCGGTTGGTGAACAGGGTGAGCATCGACCCCCTCTGCGCGCGATGCGTGCCGATGAGCAGGCGCTCAAGCTCGGCGAGGTAACGCGGGTCGTTCGGCTCGGGCATGTCGCTGGCCACGAACACGCGCATATGGCCGTCAAAGTCGTAGCTCGACGCGAGCAGCAGCGTATCGCATGCCGAGGCCTCGCTCGTGTTCAACCCCAGCGCCGTCTCGAAGGAGGAGAAGGACTCGCCCACCGTCAACGTGGCCGACGCGTATACCACCGCGTGGGTGTTGGCGTAGAGCGTCTCATCGAGCGCGGCCCCCACGTTGTACAGCAGCGCCTCCAGCTTATCCACCGGGCGGTCGCCCTTGCGGCTGAGCGTCGCGGCGTAGACGTAGGATTCCGGCGCGGAGAACAGGATGACCTCGGCGGCTTTCAGGATATCCTTCAGCTCCAGGGCGATGGATGCTATCTCACGCTGGATCACCGCCGCCCCATCCGCGTCCTCGAGGTACGCGACTATCTCCTGGCAGGCCGTGACCAGCTTCTCGGCGCAATCCGCCATCGCGCGGCCCTTCTCCACCACGTCCGTGAAGGTAGCCGACGAGCGGATGTCCCCGTTCACCCACAGCTCGACAATCTCGTAGCCCTTACCGCGATGGTTGGTGTCGAAGAACAGCAGGCCGCGCATCGATTCGCAGAATGCGTCGGCGGCCTCGGCAAACGCGCGGCCGGCCGTGCGCGCCTTGTTGGTGAGCGCGTAGAAGAGGGTGGCGCCCTCCTCCTTGCCTGGTATGACGGCAACGCGCTCAGCACGCGAGAACACGTTGCGCGCGGATTCATCACCTGCCACGCGGCGCGCGAGAAAGCGGATCTCGTCGGCCGGCAGCTCAAGGGAGAAGGCGCGGCGGGCCTCGTTCTCGGCCCCGTGGGCCTCATCCACCACCCAATAGCGAATAGGCGGGAGCAGACCGTTATCGGCGGCTAGATCGCAGAAGAGCAGGCTGTGGTTGGTCACCACCACGTTGGCCGTCTCCGCACGGCGGCGCGACCCGTGCACAAAGCACGACGTGCCGTAGAACGGGCACTTGCGACGCAGGCATTCATGGCTCGTGTTGGTGATGATTCGGCGCGGCAGCACGCGGTAGTCGATCTTGAGGCTGTCGAGGTCGTCGTAGTCGGTCTGCTCGATGAACGAGAGAAGGGCCGCGAGCGCGGGAGCCTGGGGTTTCTCCTGTCCTCCCACGGCGCGCAGGCGCGGGCCCTCTTCCACAATGCGCTCGATCCGACGCAGGCACGGATAGTGCGAGAAGCCCTTGAGCGAGGCGAACGTGAGCGTCTTGCCCTGCTTCTCGAGGACTGCGGCCAGAGCGGGCAGCTCATGGTGAACAAGCTGGTCAAGCAGGGCATTGGTCTTAGTGGCCACGCCCACCGTCACATCGTTGATGAGCGAGGTCATCGATGAGGGAACGAGGTAGGCCATCGACTTGCCGACGCCCGTGCCCGCCTCCACCATGAGATTGCGCGACGACGCGAATGCCTGTCGCACGGCCTCGGACATGATGCGCTGCTCATCGCGCGGCTCGTAATCATCGTAGAGCGAGCCCACCAAACCCGCCGCAGTGAAGGCGGCAGACACCTCGTCTTGGCTGGGGAAAACCAGCTCGCGGAAGGAGTCCTGCGCGATGGCGTCCGCATCTGCCTTAGGGCGGCGCTCGTCCCCGCGCAGGCGATCACGACGCAGCGCGCGGATGGAGAACCGCTGGGGCGCGTCGCCAAACGCGGAGAGCTGCACCGACGCGGCCTCCCCCGCAGGTGCGATGCCGGTTTCGCCCGCCATCGCACCAGCTTTGTCCGGAGATGTTTCACGTGAAACATTCTGACCGCCTTCTGAGTCCCCCTCATCCCCGAACACGTTATCAAGCGCCCGCTGTGCTTTGCGGCGCGCGAAATAGTCGAACACCACCACGGTCGGCCAACTCTCAGCCGGCGCCATGCGCGCTATCTCGCGAACGAGAGGCTCCGGCATCGCGTCCACCCCAGCCAGCAGGATGCGGAAGAGTGCGCAGGTAGACGCCACGTCGTCGTCCGCACGATGGGTGGAAAGCGGCGCACCGAACGCGCGTACCAGATCTATCAGGCGATGCGACTTCAGCCGCGGCAGGGCAATGCGCGCCAAATCGAGGGAATCCAGCCACTGGTTCTCCAGCAGAGGATAGCCTGCAGGGTGCTTAGTCGTGAAGTTACGATCGAACTCGGCGTTATGAGCCACGATCTTCGCATCGCCTACGAATTCAACCAGCTGGGCGAGAGCCTCCGCCGGGGACGGCGCGTCGGCCACATCCTCATCGTGGATATTCGTCAGATGAGCCACCTCATCGGGAATTGGTTTACCAGGGTTAACAAATGTGATAAACCAATCGACTATCTCTCCCTGATCCATGCGTGCTGCGGCAATCTGGGTCAACTCATCGTGGCTGAGGGAAAAACCCGTAGTCTCCGTATCGATGACGACGATATTGCGATCTAGTTCACCATAGTCCGCCGCCGCAGCCTGCGCCGGAAGCTGAGCATATCGTTCCACCACCTCGGAAAGCGTGCCGTCGGTGATAAAGCGCGTTAGCTCGCCGGGGAGCCTCGCCTCTTCGCGATCAGCCCGCGCGACGCAGAATGTTTCACGTGAAACATTCTTGTCGTCGGATTTCTCAGACCTCTTCTCTACGAGCTCATCACTCATCTGTTCTCCCCAATCAGCAGAACGGGCGCACTCCCCTGCTCTCATGCTTCCTTTCACAGCAAAGGACTTTCGAAAAGCGACGAAACAGGGGAAAATGGCCCGACAAAGGCAACGGGCGCCTTCCGGCGATTATGCGTCCCGCTATTGTATCAACCCTGCCGGAGTCCATGGAACGGAGAGGCCCATGAACCAGTATTTCGGTACATATCATCGCTTCGAGACGGCTTCTAAGAAGGAGGCTGGCCGGCTCCTCGGGGCCGACAACCTCGTCGGCGACCTCTATCATATCGACTGCACCATGGAGGGAACCGCCCATAAGGCATGGCTCGTCAGCCGCTTTGACCAGCGCATCGGCTACTTCGACGAGGACTTCTCCCGCGATCTCAGCATCTTGGCTGCCCGAGATCTCACGCTCGTGGCGGTGCTGTCCTTCATCGCCTTCACGGAAAGCCCTGAACCAGGGCATTACTGGGGGGAGGTGGCAGTCGTGGCGTACGAGCCCGCCCAGGCAGACGACTTCGAGACTTTCGTGCAGAACGTAGCCATGCGCATGCAGGATGGAATCCGAACGAACGTCTCGTTTGAGCCTGACGGCGTCAACCGCATCGTCGAGAGCCGCGGCACCTGGATTCCCGAGAAGACGATCCCCCTGCCTCAAAAAGAAAAGGGAACGGTCATCATGAAGAGCCGCCGCTCCCTAAGCGAAAGGGCCATCGAGCAGGGCCGGAAGGGGAACAAGGGGTGCTACCTCGTCAGCTGGGCGTTCCTCTTGGCCTTAGTGGCCGGCGCCTTATTCACAATGAAGTCCTGCGGGCTGTTCTAGTTCCCTGAAGATGCCCCGGAATGTTCCACGTGAAACATTCCGGGGTTTTATTTCCCTCCCTCTAGAGCGTACCCCACGAGTCTGGTGCACAACTCTGGGAATGAGATTCCTGCAGCTCGGGCTGCATCAGGTAGCAACGAGGTCTTTGTCATGCCAGGAATGGTATTGGTCTCCAGAATCCACGGCTCACCATGGGCATCGAGCAGAAAATCAGAGCGCGACACACCCGAGCATCCCAGAGCCTGGTGCGCACGGACAGCCAGATCCCCTACGCGGCGCGCAATCTCCTCGTCCAGACGCGCAGGGCAGATATGCTGCGATCCTCCCGGAGCGTACTTGGACTCGAAGTCATATGAATCACTTTGAGGAACAATCTCGATGATGGGGAGCGCCTCAGGTTCTTTGTCTCCCACAACAGCTACCGTCAGCTCCATACCCTCGACATAACGCTCAATCAGGAGCCTCTCTCCCACCTTGAACGCCTGGTCAATGCTTTCTCCCAGGTCATCGCCTGACTTCACGATGAATACTCCGAGAGAACTTCCCTCCTTATTGGGCTTAACGACGCAGCTCCCGCCCATCTTCCGAGCTATCTCGTCTAGGGAATATTCTTCACCTCGCGTGATGGAAAGGGACTCCGGCGTGGGAATCCCCGCTTCGCGATAGAACTTCTTCGCCTTTTCCTTATCAATGGCGAGCGCACTCGCCCACACACCAGAACCCGTGTAGGGAAGCCCAATGGTCTCGAGAAAACCCTGGATAGAGCCATCTTCCCCGCCTTTTCCGTGCAGACAGAGAAAGGCCACGTCAAAATCCTCCGCTATCAGGCGCTCCAGATCGGCCTTGTTCGCTGGATCAAGAACGGTAACAGCAAAGCCAGCCTCCTCAAGCGCTGATTGAGCGCCTTTTCCCGAGGATAGGGATATCTCACGTTCGCCGCTCTTCCCGCCAGCGAGAAGCGCGACCTTGCAATTCATAGGATCAAGTGATTCGAACATTCGTTCCACACCTCTCAAATTGCCGCATTCAGTGGCCGAAAGTATAGCACTGAGTGTTTCACGTGAAACATTTCGTATAATGACCCAATGGAAAACGACATCAGAACATACCCGCTCGACCGCCTTGAGCAGCTTGCGAAAGAATTTGGCCAACCAGGGTTTCGGGCGAAGCAACTCTACGAATGGCTCCACCTACACCACGCCACGTCATTCGATGAGATGACCAACCTTCCCAAAGCCTTTCGCGCTCAGCTTGCGAGCGCTTACCCTCTCAAGAGCGCACGACTGATCAATCGACAGCAGTCCAAAGACGGAACGCGAAAGTATGTCATCCAGTTCGCCGACGGTCAGATGGTCGAAGCTGTGGGGATGCCCTCGGGGCCTCAGGGGGAGCGACTCACCGTCTGTCTCTCAACGCAGGTCGGATGCGCGATGGCCTGCGCTTTCTGCGCAACAGGTAGGGAGGGATTTCACCGCAACCTCTCGCCAGAGGAGATGATCGACCAGGTCTCCCTTGTTGAGAAGGACTTCGGCCGGCGTGTGACCAACATCGTTGCCATGGGCCAAGGAGAACCCTTCCTCAACTACGATGCCGTGATTGAAGCGTTTCGCAAGATGAACAGCGTCGACTCCTTCAACATCGGCGCACGCCACATCACTGTCTCTACCTGCGGAATCATTACGGGAATCGATGCGTTGGCCAACGAACCTGAACAATTCACCCTCGCCATCTCTCTTCATTCAGCGATTCAGGCGAAGCGCGATAAGCTCATGCCACGCGTTAGCGCCCAAAGGCTCCCTGACCTCAAAACCGCCCTCATGAACTACGTGGAGAAGACTAATCGCCGCGTTACCCTTGAATATCTGCTCATTAAAGACGCAAACGACAGGGAAGAAGACCTTGAGGCGCTCCTTCACTTCTGTGAGGGCCTGCTCTGTCATGTGAATCTGCTGCCGATGAACAACGTCGCAGGATCCCCATTCCAGCCAGCGCCTCTTAATACGGTCAACCATTGGATTGATACACTGAGCCGGCACCATATCGAGGCTACTTTGAGGCGCTCTCGTGGTTCTGACATCGCAGGGGCTTGCGGACAACTAAAGAACTCCCTTTAGAAAATGTTTCACGTGAAACATTTTCATCACTCCTAGAATGTTTCACGTGAAACAAAAAAAAA
>NZ_QWKK01000112.1 GCF_009911695.1 Enterorhabdus sp. P55
GCCGGCCCCGGGGCCGCGCTCGCCCCTGCGCCCAGCCGCGCCGCTCGGCGGCCCCGGGGCCGCCGGATCGACGGGGCGGCGGCCAGGCAGTGGTAGAATCGGCGCCGACAGCCGACGCTCATGAAGGAGCCCTGATGATCTACGACACCGTCCTCGACGCCATGGGCCGCACGCCCCTTATCCGCCTCAACCGTCTCTGCGAGCCCGATGCGGCCGAGATCCTCGTCAAATATGAGGGGATCAACGTGGGCGGCTCGGTCAAGACGCGTACCGCCTGGCAGATGATCGAGGCGGCTGAGAAGCGCGGCGACATCGGCCCGGACTCCATCATCGTCGAGCCGACGAGCGGCAACCAGGGCGTGGGCCTGGCGCTCGTCTGCGCCGTCAAGGGCTACGCGGCACGCATCATCATGCCGGACTCCGTCTCCGAGGAGCGCCGCAAGCTCGTGCGCCACTACGGCGCCGACGTCATCATCGTCCATGACGACGGCGACATCGGCAAGTGCATCGCCGAATGCATCGCTACCGCCGAGCGCCTGGCCGCCGAGGATCCGCGCGTCTACGTTCCCCAGCAGTTCGAGAACGAGGACAACCTCCTCGCACACAAGTACCACACCGCGCTCGAGATCGTCGAGGACGCGGAGGGGCCCATCCACGGCTTCTGCTCGGGCATCGGCACGGGCGGCACCATCTCCGGTATCGGCCAGACGCTCAAGCGCCTCTACCCTGACGTGGAGATATGGGCCGTCGAGCCGGAGAACGCAGCCATCCTCTCGGGCGGCGGCATCGGCACGCACCTGCAGATGGGCATCGGCGACGGGCTCATTCCCGCCATCCTCGACCAGGGCATCTACGACGACATCTGCATCGTGTCGGACGAGGAGGCGCTTGCCTGCGCCCGCGAGCTCGCCCGCGAGGAGGGCCTCATGGTGGGCGTCTCGAGCGGCACCAACGTGGCCGCCGCGCGCCGCCTGGCCCGTAAGCTGGGCCCCGGCAAGACGGTGGTCACCCTGCTGCCCGACACCGGCGAGCGCTACTTCTCCACCGAGCTGTTCGCGGGGGAGTAGGCCGCCCGGCGCCCGGTGCCCGGCGACGCGCTGCGCGCTGGCGCGAGCTGTGAGGCGTCAGGCGCTCGGGCGGGCGCTCTCGCGCTCCATGCTCGGGGCAGGCGCGCAGCGGCTCACTGCCAGTTTTCGGCGTTTTTTTGGCACAGATCGCGAGTTCGGTACGGTCGAGCCCCCTGAAAAGGGGGCTCTTCTTGCGTTATGCGCACGTGCGAAGACGACGACCTGGGGAAATGCGATTGCCCGACGGGCACAGCCGTCATCGCAATGGCCGACGACCGTACCAAACTCGCGATCTGTGCCAGAATCGGCGGGATTCCTGGCAGTGACAGCCGCTTTCCAGCGCGTTTCCGGCGCGAATTTGCGTTTTGGCGGAGTGAAGGCTCCCCCTCGCGGAGCGCTTGCCAGGTGGGCGCAAGGAATGGCAGGCGCTGGCCTGGCAAGCCCTCCGAGACACTTGGGGCTGTGCGGGAGAACGGCCGCGCCAATCCTATTAGGCGACGGCGGCGCGTCCTTTCTGGCGCGCTAGGCTCTCGTGTAGGAGTAGAGGGCGTCGGAGGCGCCGAGCACCTCGTCGAAGGTCCAGCTCTCAGCGCTGCGCTCGGAACTGGACGGATCCACCAGCACGAGCAGGCTGTGCTCGTTGATGCCGGTGAGCACCACGCAGGATGCGTGCTCGTCGAAGGTGCCCGCGCGCGTCACGCACACGACGGGCTGCCCGTTGCCCAGCGCCTGACGCAGCGCGAGCGCATCGGGCTCAAGCGCCTGGGCGACAAGGCCCGCGTCTGTGGCGCCGTCGGTGAGCAGGGCTATCACGTCGTCGCGTGCCGGGGAGGCCACGCGCGCGGTCTCGGCCCAGCCGGCGAAGTCGAGCGGCGTGCGTGAGCGGTCGCCCGTCTCCTCCACGTAGACCATGCACAGCGCGCACGGCGCCGCGCCTGACTCCCCGATGCTGGTCACCCCGTAGGGCGCGCTGCCCCAGCGCTCGTCGCCCTGGTAGATGGCAGGCACGACGCCGCGCGTCCAGCCGCCGCGGGGCGTGCTCACGTCGGGCTTGAGGTCGGCGGCGAAGTACTGCTGGGCGTCGGCGCTGCGCACGGGTGCGATCCACGTGAAGGCGATGACGGCCGCCATGCACAGGAGCCCGGCGAGCCCGATGGCGAAGGCCCAGGTGAGCCGCGTACCCGGCGCATGGGGCGCAACGAGGGCCGAGGCGGCGGGGGTGTGGGCCTGGTGGGCGGGGACGTAGAAGCCCTCGGTCGTGGTGGCGCCGCCGCGCCGAGTGGACGCGAGCGTCCGAGCCGGGCCGAGCAGCAGGTCGCGGGCACGCTCGGCGAAGGACTTGTCGGCGCGGTCGGCCCGGGCGAGCCCGCGGCGCAGGGTTCGGCCGAAGGCGACGGGGGAGAGGAGGCGCTTCCCGAGCGCGGAGGCATCGGCGTCGGCGCAGGCCGAGGAGTCGGGCGCCTGCGCCGACGCGGGCCCGCCGTCCTCGGCGATGCCGGCGGCTGCGCGCATGGCTGCGCCCACGGGGGCTGCGTCCGTGGCGGCCGTCGCATCGTCCTGCGCGATCGCGCCCCGGCCCGCGACGGGCAGGGCGCCGTCGCCCTGCGGGGTCGCCGCCCGGCTCGCTGCGGCGTCGTTGCCCATGGGGGCGCCTGCTGTCCTCAGTCCGGCCTCTCGGCCCTCGGTGCCGACCTCTTCGGCGACGCAGGCCGTGGCTGGCTCGTCGACGCCGACCTGCGGCGCGGCGCGCCTGCCGATGCGCGCGGAGCGGCGGAAGGTGACGCCTTGGGCGTTCTTGGCTCGGCGGCGCGTGGGCTTCTTGCGGGCGGGATGCGCCGGCTCCTCGGCGCGGGTGAGGGAGAAGGGGCGGGATGAGTCGGCTCGACGACGGGTCGGCATGGCTCCCTCCTCTCGGTGACGCGGTGGTACTCGTAACCGAGCATAAGCCGCTGCCCCGCGCGCCTGCGGGCGCGCCGCTGTCCCCGTTGGCAACCCATGGCCGCGCCGTAACCAGCTGGTAAGGTGTCCTTCCGCCCACCGTGCCCGCCGTCTCATCCTTGCGCTTATCAATGTCCAGGGTGCTCAATCGGATAGCGTTGCCAGCATCTAGCACCAAGCAAGAGGGGGCGCTATGGCTGATATCCTCCTCCGCGGCTTGATCCTGCCCTCAAAGAAGAGCTCGCGAGCCGTGCAGCACGCAGCGGACGCTCTCAGCAGGCGGGGCCAAGACCGTCCTCGAGTCGTCCTGTGTGAGGGCGCGCGATTGGGTCTCGCTTCTCGTGGGCGCGCGCAGTGCCGTCGGGGGCGTGGAGCTTGAGCTGCCGGAGCGTCATCGATGCGGAGGAGTGGCTATGAGGTATGCGGTCGACACCAATGTGGTGTCCGAGCTCATGCGATCCCATCCGGATTCGGCCATCGAGGGCCTTATGGTTGCCTCCATAGCCCTGCGTAATGACGCCATGCTCGCCACGCGCAACACGCTAGACTTTGATTATCTTGACACCCCCCCTTGAGAACCCCTTCGAATGGCATGCCAACGCGCAGGGAGGCGCAGCCTCGGTTAAGGGCGAGGCGGCTGCTCGTGCTCCTCGACAAAGAGGAGGGAGGGCTCTATCTCCAGGGCGTCGGCTATTTTCTCTACGTTCTTAAGGCTCACGTTTATGCGGAGTTGCTCGATGCCTCCGATATAGGTGCGATGTAGCCCGCATCTCTCTGCCAGCTGTTCTTGGGTGAGGTGTGCTTGACGGCGGTAGTGCCGCATATTGGTCGAGAACGTCTCGAGAATGCCCATAAAACCGCCTAGCTCGATGGTTAGTACGGTCAAATTCTCAAGAAGCGCTATATATGAATCGACAGAATATATGTAGCATTTGAAGATATATTCTGCGTAACCGCATCTCGGGGGAAAGAAGGGGAGAGCGTACGGCCTCACCTGAGGGATCCTCTTTCCGAGTACTGTCCCCTCCCTTTGTTGGTACATCCGCTGCCCTAGGATCGCAAGGGGCGTCTCCGCGAGGGGCGGCAAGCCGCCCCTCGCGGAGACGCCCCTTGCGATCGGCGAATCGTGGAGTATACTACTCAGCCATAAGTTCATACCTCCAAATGCGTTGACGAGGAGCGGCGGGGCGAACCCACCTTCCCAGAGAGCCGGCGGTCAGTGGAAGCCGGCGGTGGACGAACTGAGCGTCTCCTCCGAGCAGTTTGGCGTGAACGCCGCCGCGGCCGCCGGGCTCACCGCCGGGTCGGGGCGCGCAAGTAGCACCGGACCGGCGACACCGTTATCTGTCGTGGCATGCTCTCGCGGCCCCGTGCCGTGGCGCATCTGCCTTCCCTGGCCCGTTGCAGCTTGCGCGGGTTTTTCTTTTTTCGGCGAGGGAAGGAGCGAGCGAGCACGATGGATCTGCGCAGCGACCAGGTGAAGCGGGGGACAGCCCGCGCGCCGCACCGCAGCCTGCTCAAGGCGGACGGCATCACCGACGAGGAGATGGAGCGGCCCTTCATCGCCGTCATCAGCTCTCAGAACGACATCATCCCGGGGCACCTCAACCTGGATAAGATTTCCGAGGCCGTGAAGGCCGGCATCCTCATGGCAGGCGGCGTGCCCTTCGAGGTGTCCACCATCGGCGTGTGCGACGGCATCGCCATGAACCACGAGGGCATGCACTACTCGCTCGTGTCGCGCGAGGTCATCGCCGACTCGGTGGAGTGCGCCGTGCAGGGCCACGCCTTCGACGGCGTGGTGTGCATCCCCAACTGCGACAAGGTGGTGCCCGGCATGATCCTGGGCGCCCTGCGGGTGAACGTGCCCACGGTGTTCGTGTCGGGCGGCCCCATGCTGCCGGGCGTCCAGCCGGGCGGCGCGGGGCCCACCACCGACCTCAACACCCTCTTCGACGGTGCCGCGGCCGTGGCGGCCGGGATCATGACCGGCGAGGAGCTGGCCTTCTACGAGGACACGGCGTGCCCCACTTGCGGCAGCTGCTCGGGCATGTTCACGGCCAACTCCATGAACTGCCTATGCGAGGCCTTGGGCATCGCCCTTCCCGGCAACGGCACGGTGCCGGCGGTGTACTCCGAGCGCATCCGCCTGGCCAAGCACGCCGGCATGAAGGTGATGGAGCTCGTGGAGGCGGGCACGCGCATCGGCGACATCGTGAACGCCGCGGCCATCCACAACGCCATGGAGTGCGACATGGCCTTCGGCGGCTCTACCAACACGGTGCTGCACCTGACGGCTATCGCCCAGGCGGCGGGCTGTCCCGTCACCATGGACGACTGGGACGCGGCGAGCGCCCGCACGCCGCACCTGGTGAAGCTCCAGCCGAGCGGGCCGCGGCCGCTCATCGACCTGTACCACGTGGGCGGCGTGCCCGTGGTGATGGGCGAGCTGGCCGCCCTGGGGCTGCTCGACGAGTCGGCCCTCACTTGCATGGGGCCTCTGCCCGACTACCTGCGCGCCTGCTGCCCGCCGGCCGACGGCGAGGTGTGCCGACGTCATGACGACCCCTTCTCGGCCGAGGGGGCCCTGCGGGTGCTCCACGGCAACCTGGCGCCGGACGGGGCCATCGTGAAGAAAGCCGCCGTCGACCCGTCCATGATGCGCCACACCGGCCCGGCCCGCGTCTTCGATTCCGAGGAGGCGGCCTGCGCGGCTATCAGCGCCGGGGCCATCAGCGCGGGCGACGTGGTGGTCATCCGCTACGAAGGCCCCCGGGGCGGGCCGGGCATGCGCGAGATGCTCACGCCCACGAGCGCCATCTGCGGCATGGGGCTATCCACCTCGGTGGCCCTCATCACCGACGGGCGCTTCTCCGGCGCCACCAAGGGCCCGGCTGTCGGCCACGTGAGTCCCGAGGCCGCGGCCGGCGGGCCCCTCGCGCTCGTGGAGGAGGGCGACTCCGTCACCGTCGACATCGAAGGCGGCGCGCTCACGCTGAACGTATCCGACGACGAGCTGGCGCGACGCCGCGCGGCCTGGCAGCCGCCGGCGCCCAAGCACGACCACGGCGTGCTGGCCAAGTACGCGCGCCTCGTCACGTCCGCAGACAAGGGGGCCTACGTCTCATGACCGATCTGAGAAACGACGCTACCGTAGCCGCCGGCGGCCAGGCTGCGCGGCCGGCGAGCGCGGAACCGGCGCGGCGCAGCGCCGCGAGCGCCGGGGCGTGCC
>NZ_QWKK01000113.1 GCF_009911695.1 Enterorhabdus sp. P55
CCCCGGCCGCCCGCACGTCGTGCGCGGCGCATCGCGCGGCGGGCGCGCTACTGGGCGGCGCGCCATGCGGTGCTGCTCGTGGCGGCCGCCGCGGCGCTCGCCACCATGGCGGTCGTGCCGCCTGATGCGGCGTACGCGGGCTACCTCGACCTGCGTACCATCGGGTGCCTCTTCGGCATCCTCGCGGTGGTGGCGGCCCTGCGCCGCCTGGGCGTGTTCGAGCGCGCGGCCCGCCTGGTGGTCGACCGCTTCGCCACGTGCCGCGGAGCGGTGGCCGCGCTCGTGGGCGCCACGCTCGTGCTGTCGATGGTGGCCACCAACGACATGGCGCTCATTATGATGCTGCCGCTGGCGGCGGCCACCCTGCTCGAGGCCGGCTGGGGTCGCGCGCTGCCGGTCGCCTTCGTCCTGCAGAACCTGGCCGCCAACCTCGGCGGCATGGTGCTGCCCTTCGGCAACCCGCAGAACCTCTACCTCTACGAGTTCTTCGGCATTCCCCTAGGCGACTTCCTCGCCACGATGGCCCTGCCCTTTGCCGTATCCGTGGCGCTGATAGCTCTCTGCTGCGCTTTGCTGGTACCGGTGGATGCCGGGAAGGGCGCCCGCGCGGGACGGGTGACGCCTCGGCGGGAAGAGGGCGTGCGACCTGCGGAAAACGTTCCGGCCGGGTTCGACGGGCGGGACGCGGGCGATGCGGGGGCCGCGTCCCGCCGGGCGCTCTCGGGCACCGGCGAGGGCTCCGTGGAGCCGGGGCGCGCATCTGGCGTCTCGCAGGATCCCGCCGGGCGGGCTCGCGCAGACGCCGAGCGGACTGCGCTCGCGCCTTCTCGCGGAGCCACCGGCGGCGCCCACGCGGGAGGGGGCCCGCCAGCCGCGTCCAGCGCCCGCGCCTTCCGCCCGCGTCTCTCGCGGCGTGCCCGCGCGCTTATCTGCCTGGGGCTTCTGGTGCTGATGGTGGCCTCTGTCCTGCGGGTCGTTCCCTGGCCGGCGGCGGTGGCGGTCGTGGCGGGGGCGCTCCTGGCGCTCGACCGACGGGCGCTCGCGCAGGTGGACTACGGGCTGCTGCTCACCTTCGCGTGCTTCTTCGTGTTCGCGGGGAATATGGCGCGCATCCCTGCGGTGGTGGAGGTGCTCGCGCCGCTCATGGCCGACGGCGGCCTGTGGGTGAGCGCCGGGGCGAGCCAGGTCATCAGCAACGTGCCGGCGGCCGTGCTGCTCTCGCACTTCACGGGGGAGTGGGCGCCGCTGCTCGTGGGCGTTAACGTGGGCGGCGCGGGCACGCTCGTGGCGTCGCTCGCGGGGCTCATCACGTTCAGCCACTACCGCTCCGTCCGGGCCCTGTTCGCCCGCAGTCCCCGCGAGGGCGTCCCCCGCACGCGCGTGTTCTTGGCCTGGTTCACGGTGCTCGGCTTCGCGTTTCTGGCCGTGCTGCTGGCCGTGTGCGCGGCGGCGTTGGCGTAGGTCGTCGCGCTTGACTTCGTCTGCGGGGCCGGGTCGTTGCCGGCGGCGCTGTGGGCGGCGGGATGCGGCGCGCGGCCGAAGGGGCTGCCGGCGGGTGACGTGTGCCGCGGAACGACGAATGGCGGACGGCGTCGCGGATGACGCGCGATCCCGCGGGCGGCGCAGGCGCGGGATCGCGCGTTGCGGGAGGGGCGCGGTGGGCTTTCTCTCGGCTACACCCAGATGACGGTGGACTTGCGCGGCTTCGCGGAAGTCTCGCGGGCGATGTGGCCGAGGGCGCAGATGCCGTGGACCTGGTGGTCGGCGGGGATACCGTACTCGCCGAGCAGCATGCGGACGGACGGCTCGTCGCAGAGGCCGTTGAGCTGGTTGATCCAGCAGCTGCCCAGCCCCAGGCTCGTGGCGGCGAGGAACATGTTCTCCAGCGCGCACGAGTCGTCCTGCCGGTCGTAGGGGTAGCCTGCGGGCACGGCGACGAGCACGGCGGCCTGGGCGCCGTACATATCATAGGAGCCGCGGTCGAGCAGCGGCTCGAGGGCGGCCGCCAGCCGTGCCACCTGCTCGCCGTCGGAGAGCACGGCGAACGTGAGCTCCTGGCGGTTCATGCCCGAGGGCGCCCACTGCCCGCAGGCCACGATGGCCTCGAGCTGCTCGCGCGCGACGGGCTCGGCGGTAAAGGCGCGCGTGGATCGTCGCGCGAGGATGGCATCGATGACGGGGTTGGAAAGCATGGCGGGCTCCTCTCTGTCGACCTCGTTCGCTATCTTGAAAAGCGATCCGTCTGCCGTGCTGTTACAAAACCTCAATCCATCGGGAGTATTCGTCGGTCTGGTCTTCGAGTAAAGCGTTGTCCTGGCTGAACATTCCCTGGAGGATGTAGGCGGTGGATCCGGGCATCTTGCTTGGGTGCCCGAGGGGCTTAGCGTAAAACTCCCCTTGCGGCCCCCAGTTGTCGGAGAAGATGGCTACGGAGAAGATGGCGTATTTATCGCGGGGCCAATCCTCCCCCTTTGCGAACACGCTTGTATTGAATCCGATGGCAAGTCCGTTTGGGTCGACATCGTAGTCGGAACTGTACTCAAGTACGCAGAGACGCTTTTCTTCATCGGGAATGGTTAGGGAATAGTGGGGCGTCTCGAGATCGGGGGGATTCCCCTGCTGGGTGATGGCTTGGGTTTCGTCCTTGCTCTTGCCTGCAGCTTCCGATCCGTGTGCTTCGGCCGGTTCGTCGGAAGGCTCTTCCTGCGGAAGCTCCACCCCTTGTCCGGATTCGCTTGCCGTCGGAGGAGAGGAGGAAGCGTTGGGGTCGGCGGCGTTTTCTGCTTGGCTCTGCGCGGAGCTGCAAGCAAGCATCGGCAAGATGATGAGCGAAAGAAGCGTCGCTAGCGCGATGAGGCGCAGATTCCCCATAGAGCCCCCCTCCTGGCTTGCCGTGCCGCGAGTATACCAGCCCCTGCCGCCGCCGGCCATTCTTCGCGTGCGCGCCGCGTCCGGGCTGGCGCGCGGCTAGAGACGGCGGACGGCGTCCCAGCCGGCCATGGTCACGCTGTGGGGGAGCACCTTGCCGAGTACGCGCAGGCCGAGCGCCTGGGGGCTGCAGGTGGCCACGGCCAGGTGGGCGCGGTTGGCGGCCAGGGCGCGCGAGACCACGGTCGACGCCTCCTGGGCGCCGAGCAGATGGCGCACGTCCTGGCCAGCGCCCGACCTGCGTGCTACCTGCTCGAATCTGGTCTTCACCCAGGTGGGGCAGACGGCGGTGGCGGTGATGCCGCTGCCGCGGAGCTCCCAGCGCAGGGCGCGCGTGTAGCTGAGGACGAAGGCCTTGGTGGATGCGTACACGTTGAGGTGCGGCAGCGGCGTGAAGGCGCTCGCCGAGCAGAGTTGGATGAGGCGCGAGCCGCGGCCCATGTGCGGCAGGCACGCGCGCGTCAGGGCCACGAGCGCGCGGCAGTTGAGCTCGATCATGGCCTCGGCATCGGCCTCGTCGATGGAGCGCCAGTCGCCGAACTTGCCGAAGCCCGCGGCGTTCACCAGGTGGGTGACGAGGGGAGCCTCCGCGTCGAGCGCGTCGGCGATGGCCTGGCGGGCCGCGGCGTCGGTGAGGTCGGCCGGCAGGCAGCGCGCAGGCGTGGTGAGGTCGGCGGCGACCTCGCGCAGGGCGTCGTCCCGGCGGGCGATGAGCCACAGCTCGTCGGCTTGCTGGAGCAGGTCGATCTGGCGCGCGAACTCGCGCCCCATGCCCGATGAGGCCCCGGTGATGACGGCGATGCGCTTTGCCATGCGTGCTCCTTCCCTCGGCGGTCGCGCCTTGGTCGCGGCCCCGGCGGCTGCGGGGCTGCGCGGGGCGCGGCGGCGTGGCAGCCCTGGTGTGGCGGGCTCTGCGGGCGTGGCGGCCCCTGGCGGCTCCAGAGGCGTGCGGGCTCTTCCCGCTGGCGGGGCCGCCACGCCCCTGCTGCGGCGCCCCGTTGAGTTCGGCGCTTCCCGTGATCATAGCCCTACGGCGTGGAGGCGGCATGGCGGCCGCGCAGCTGGGACACGGAACGGTTACGTTTGCGGGCGGATCGGGGAGTCGCGGTATCATCGTTGGGTCGCAAGACCGCGAACCGTCCGCAACGGAAGACGAGGCGAAGCCGCATGGACATCAAACGCATCCTGGCCAGCGCCCCGCGCAAGCACGATCGGGGAGAGCCAGCCCAGCTGACCACTCCCTGGGGTGAGGCGATCGATCCCGCCCGCGTGCGCGCCGAGCACCCGCACCCCCAGTTCGCCCGCGAGGGCATCCGCTCGCTCAACGGCTGGTGGCAGTATGCCATCGTGCCCACGTTGAACGCGGGCGAGTCCTGGGCGCGGATGCGCCCTCCCGCGCGCTATGACGGGCGCATCCTCGTGCCGTTCTCGCCGGAGGCGCCGCTCTCCGGCGTGGGGCGCACGGTGCTGCCCACCGAGCTTCTGTGGTATCGCCGCGCCTTCGCCACGCCGAAGCTGGATGAGGGCGAGCGCTGCCTGCTGCATTTCGAGGCCGTCGATCATGCCTGCGCCTGCTACGTGAACGGCGAGCGGGTCGGCCTGCATGAGGGCGGCTACCTGCCCTTCGCCTTCGACGTCACCGACTTTTTACGCGAGAGGCCCGATCATGTGCCTGCCCACGGGCTCATCGAGGAGAACGACCTGGTTCTCTGCGTGTGGGATCCGAGCGATGAGGGCACGCAGCTGCGGGGCAAGCAGCGGCTTGCGCCCGGCGGCATCTGGTACGCGGCCCAGAGCGGCATCTGGCAGCCGGTGTGGCTTGAGGTGGTGCCGGCCTGCCGCGTGGAGTCGCTGGCCCTGCGGCCCGACCCGGCGGCGGGCATGCTGCGGCTGGAGGTGCGCGTCTGCGGGGCGGGGCGGCTGCTCCATGTGGACGTGACGGCGCCCGATGGGGCGCTCGTCGCGCGCGAGACGGTGCGCGCGGACGACGACGGCGTTGCCCTTGAGGTGCAAGTTCCCATCCCCGACCTGCGACTTTGGAGTCCGGATGATCCCTGCCTCTACGGGGTGGCCCTGCGCTACGGGCATGACGTGGTGCACAGCTACGCGGCCTTCCGCACGGTGGAGGTGGCCCGCGACGAGCGCGGCGCCTTCCGCTTCCTCCTGAACGGCGAGCCGCTGTTCCTGCGCGGCGTGCTCGACCAGGGCTACTGGCCCGACGGCCTGATGACGGCCCCCTCGGACGAGGCGCTCGCCTTCGACGTGCAGGCCATGCGCGATGCCGGCTTCAACCTGCTGCGCAAGCACCTGAAGGTGGAGGCCGACCGCTGGTACTACCACTGCGACCGGCTGGGGATGCTCGTGTGGCAGGACATGGTGAGCGGCGGCGGGCCGCTCGACGCGTGGGCGTCGAGCTACAAGCCGACGCTGCTGCGCCGGTCGTGGGGCGCCTATGCGGACGACACCCCGCGCCATCGCGAGCGGCTCTCGGCGGGAGACGAGCGCTACCGCGAGCAGTGGCGCGCGGGCTGCCGGGAAACGGTGGCCTACCTGGCCGATCACCCGTCGGTGGTGACGTGGGTGCTGTTCAACGAGGGCTGGGGGCAGTTCGACGCCGCCGTGGCCGCGGCCGAGGTGCGCGCGGCCGACCCGACGCGACCCGTGGACGCCGTGAGCGGCTGGTACGACCAGCGCTGCGGCGACTTCCTGAGCGTGCACAACTACTTCCGCGACCTGGAGGTGTATCCGGACGATCCGGCGCGCCTGGTGGGGGAGGCGGCTTCGCGCGGGGGGCGCGCCTTTGTGGTGTCGGAGTTCGGAGGCCTTGCCCTTGGGGTGCAAGATCACATGGCCTACCAGGAGCTTTACGGCTATGATACCTACGAGGACGCGGCGTCGTGGGGCGCTGCGGTAGCTGCCTCGCTGGCTGCGGCGGACGCTCTTGAGCCGGCGGGTTTGGCCGGTTGGGTGTACACGCAGCTCTCGGACGTGGAGGAGGAGGTCAACGGCATTCTCACCTACGATAGGCGCGTGAACAAGCTGACGCTGGCCACGGAGGCGGTGAGGCAGGCGTGCGCTCCGCAGGGCGAGGCGTCCTCGGAGGGCGAGCCGGCCTCGGTCCTGGCTGGGCCCCGTGAGACGGGGAGGCGCGCGCCGCGCCCAGACGCTGCGGCTACGCCGGATCCCGCTCGTGACGGCGGGGCGCCCGCGCCTGACGAGCCCGGTGCGGGCGCAGCTGCGTCGGACGGCCCTGAGGCCCAGCGGCCCGCCGCCGCGCCCCTTCGCCGC
>NZ_QWKK01000114.1 GCF_009911695.1 Enterorhabdus sp. P55
GGGCCTAAACCGGGGCGAGCGCCGCCGGCACGCCGGTGCGTCGGGGGGCAGGGGCGGTCGGCGGAGGGGCCGTGGCCGAGGCGGTCGGCGAGCAACGGATCTGAGGACCGCGCGCCGGCCGCGCCAAGAGCCAGCGACCAGGCGGGTCGGGCTGGGGCCGGGCGGTGCGGGGCCGATCGCCGGGGCCGGGCGTCGAGCATCGGAGCGCCACGCAAGCCGGAAGCGAGACCTGAGAAGGCAGCCGGCACCAAACCGCACAGTTTTGACGACTTTGCGACGAAAAGGCGGCGAATAGAGGGGATTCCAAAGACGGGCGGGCACCCGATCAACCGTGACCTGGGCATACGCCCCCAGACGCCCGCCAGCTGCGACGAAAGGGGGGGTGCGGACAGTTACTTGGACGCAGCCTAGACCGCCAGGCCCAGCCGCCTCCTGCGGTTGTCTATCGTGTCGTAGACGATCCGGCCGTCCTCCCGGAACGCCTTGAGGCGCTCGGTCGAGTAGGCCCGCATCCACCCGTCCAGCAGCTCCATGAAGGCCTCGGCGCGCCAGCCCGACCAGTCCCGCCCGTGGAAGAACTCGTTCTTCAGGTTGCCGAAGAACCCCTCGCACGCGGCGTTGTCGGGGCTGCGCCCCTTGCGCGACATGGACCTGGCCAGGCCGTGCCGCTCGCATATCGCCTTCCACCCCGGCCAGCGGTAGTGGCAGCCGCGGTCGGTGTGGGCGACGGGCGCCTGGCCCGCGCGCAGCGTGGCGCACGCCGCCTCGAGCGACGACTCGGTGAGGCGCGCGTCGGGCCTCGTGCCGATCGACCACGCGACGGGCTTGCCGTCGAACAGGTCGACGACGGGCGACAGGTAGACCCTGCGGCCGTCGCCGGGCAGCCGGAACTCGGTCACGTCGCTGACCCACGCCTCGTTGGGGCGGGCGGCGGAGAAGTCGTGGGTGCCGTCCTCCCGCAGCAGCAGGTTGGGCGCCGGCGCGTCGACCTCCCCGGCGTAGGAGCTGTAGCGCCCCCTGCGCGCGTAGCACACGCGCAGCCCGAGCGCGCGCATGTGCCGGCGCACCACCCTCTCCGACACCGGGCGGCCCCGCCGGCGGGACACGACCTCCCGCACGAACCGGTAGCCCCGCGACGAGCCGCCGTCCACGCGGAAGGCGCGCTCGACCTCCCCGGCCATCCCGTCCGGCGGCGCGTCCGGCGAGGTCAGGGCGCCGAGCTGGTAGTAGTAGGTGGAGCGGGCCAGGCCGAGGGCCGCGCAGGCGGCCGCGGCGCCGAAGGGGCCCTCGAGCCTCGAGGCGCAGCCGGCGGCCTCAGCGTTGGTGAGGGCCGGCGCCGCGGCTTTTAGGACGGCCAGCACCTCCCTGAGCGCCGCGTTGCTGAGCTCGAGCTCGGCGATGATCGCCTTGAGCGCCGCCGGGTCGTCCGGCAGCTCGTCGGGCAGCCGGGGCGGCTGCTCGCAGGGCATGGGCCGGGCCGGGCGGCTCGCCCGGCGGGCCTTCCCCTCGTCCATCTCGGCCTCCTTCCTCTTCCTCCTCGCGGGCGCCGGCAGCAGGGCCGCGGTGCCGCCCCGGGCGAAGCCCGAGACGGTCCTGGCCATGTGGCTCCTCGAGACCCCGGCCCGCCTGGCCTCCGCCGCGGCGCTCTCGCCGCCGGCGACCCGCCTGACCGCCTCCAGCCTCGCCAGCATCGGCAGCGACCGGTACTGGGCCCTGTCGGGGTCGTGCCTCGGGTCGGACCTGACCCACCTGCGCATCGTCGACTCAGAAGGATACCCCAGCTCCGCGACGAAGTCCTCCACCGACATCTCCCCGAGCGTCGCGAACCACAGGTCCAGCGCGTCCCGCCTAGCCTCCCCGCCGTACATGCGGCCTCCTCTCCGGACACCTGGGTGTCCAACTTGGAGTCCGCACCCCCAGGCGTCGCAAAGTCGTCAAAACTGTGCGGAATGGGCCGGACGGGCCGCGCCCAGCAGCCGCGCACCCGGGCGTCCAGGTGGAATGGGCCGAACGAGCCACGCCTAGCGCCCAGCACCCGAGCACCCGCGCGCCTAGCACCCAGCACCCCGGACACCCGGGCGTCCAGGCGGCTTGGCGCCGAACGGGCCGCGCCCAACACCTGCACGCCCGCGCGCCCGGGCAACTCGGTGCGGGGCGGCCGCGTTGCCCGCGCCCGTCCTGCTACTCGGCGGCCTCCGCCACGGGCGGCTCCCCGCCCGCGAGCAGCGCGAGCAGCTGCGTCTCGTCGAGCACCGGCACCCCGAGCGCCACCGCCTTGTCGTACTTCGACCCCGCGGCCTCGCCCGCCACCACGTAGCTCGTCTTCTTCGACACGCTGCCAGACACCTTGGCGCCAAGCGCCTTGAGCGCCGCGCCGGCCTCGTCGCGGGTCATGCCGCTCTGGGTGAGCGAGCCGGTGAGCACGAACGTGAGCCCGGCGAGGGTCTGGGGGCGCTCTTCGCCGGGTGCGGGCGCCTCCTCGGCCAGGGTGACGCCGGCACGGCGCAGACGCTCGATGACGGCCGTGTTCTCGGGCACGCGCAGAAACACGTAGACGCTGCGGGCGATCTTGGGGCCGATGCCGTCCACCGCGGCCAGCTCCTCCTCGCTGGCGGCGACAAGCGCCTCCATCGAGGGGAACGCGCCGGCCAGCGCCTCGCCGATGGTCTTGCCCACGTGCCGGATGCCCAGGCCGAACAGCACCCGCGCGAAGGAGCGCGTGCGGCTGGCCTCGATGGCGGCCACGAGCTTGGCGGCGACGGTGGCGCCCAGGCGGATGGGCTGCCCATCCTTGTTCACGCGCCCCATGTCGAGCAGCGCCAGCTCGGCCTCGTCGAGCGAGTAGTAGTCGGCCACGTCAGAGAGGCGCCCCACCTCCACCAGGCGGGTGACGATCTCCTCGCCCATGCCGTCGATGTCGAGCGCCCCGCGGCTCGCCCAGTGCAGCAGGCGCTCCTGGGCCTGGGCCGGGCAGTCGATGGAGATGCAGCGGAAGGCCACCTCGCCCTCCTCGCGGATGACCGGCGAGCCGCAGCTCGGGCACGCCTCGGGCATGGACCAGGGCAGCGCGTCGGCGGGACGCAGCGCAAGCACCGGGCCGAGCACCTCGGGAATGACGTCGCCCGCCTTGCGCACCACCACGGTGTCGCCCACGCGCACGTCCTTGCGGCGCACCTCGTCGAGGTTGTGCAGCGTGGCGCGCGCCACGGTGGAGCCAGCCACCACCACCGGCGCCAGCTCGGCCACGGGCGTGAGCGCGCCGGTGCGCCCCACCTGCACGGTGATGGCGCGCAGAAGCGTCGTCTTCTCCTCGGGCGGGAACTTGAAGGCGATGGCCCAGCGCGGGGCGCGCGCCGTGAACCCGAGGGCCTCCTGCTGGGCAAAGGCGTTCACCTTCACCACCACGCCGTCGATCTCGTAGGGAAGCTGCTCGCGCCGCTCGAGGGCGCGCTCGCAGAAGGCGCGCACCTCCTCGGCACTCTCGCAGAGCGCCACGTCGGGGTTCACGTGGAAGCCGGCTTCGCGCAGCCAGCCCAAAAGCTCCGCCTGGCCAGGCACCGAGAGCGCGCCGTCCTCGGCGATGGCGTACATGAACGTGGACAGGTCGCGGCCCTGGGTGATGGCGGGGTCCTTCTGGCGCAGGCTGCCGGCGGCGGCGTTGCGCGGGTTGGCGAACGGGGCGCGCCCGTTGGCCTCGGCCGCCAGGTTCAGGCGCTCGAAGCTGGCTTTGGGCATGTACACCTCGCCGCGCAGCTCGAGCGGCGCGGCCGGGTCGGACACGGCGCCCAGCGCCTCGGGCCGCAAGCGCAGCGGCACGTCCTTCACCGTGCGCATGTTGGCGGTCACGTCCTCGCCGGTAGTGCCGTCGCCGCGGGTGGCCGCACGCACGAGCACGCCGTTCTCGTAGGTAAGCGCGATGGAGCTGCCGTCGATCTTCAGCTCGCAGTCCATGGGCGGGAAATGGCCGAAGTCCTCTACGACGCGCTCCATCCACGCGTCGAGCTCCTCGAGGTTCATGGCGTTGTCGAGCGAGTACATCCGCCGCGCATGGCGCACGGGCGCGAACTGCTCGCCCACGTAGCCGCCGACGCGCTGGGTGGGCGACGACGGGTCGATGAGCTCGGGGTGGGCCGCCTCCAGCTCGCGCAGCTCGCGCATGAGCGAGTCGAAGGCCGCATCGGAGAGCACGGGCGCGTCGAGCGCGTAGTAGAGATAGGAGTGGTGCTCGATCTCGCGACGCAGCGCCTCGACGCGGGCGGCCGGGTCGGCGGCCGCCTCGGCCAGCGCCTTCTCGTCTAGCAGCGATCCCTGCTCGTGTTCCATCGGGTGTCCTTCCCTTCTCCCTCACCGCCTGGGCCGCAGGGCAGCGGACGCGGCCCCGCGCATGAGAGGGGCCCGGAATCCACCGGGCCCCTCGGCCGTTCTCATGCGCCCATGTTACCACGGCTTTGCGCCGCGCGGGCGCCGTGGACGCGCTACGCCGTGTGGTGAAGCGACTTGTCGGAGAGCACCATGCGCGGGGTGGCGCCGTAGACCGCCAGGGTGACGCCGCGCATCATCAGGAAGAACGCGAGGAAGATGGCGAACGACGCCGGCCAGATGAAGAAGAACACGCCGCAGAGGATGCTCACGATGCCGCCGACGAGAAGCCAGCCCCAGCTGACCGCCCCGCGCAGCTGCACGGCTGCGACGATCTCGAAGATGCCGTAAGCCGCCATGAAGGCCCCCGCCACCCAGGGGATGACCTCCGCCGCGATGAGCGGATGGATAAGGAACATGAGCCCGAGGACGATGTCGCAGATGGCGTAGGCGAGCAGCCATCCGGAGAGGTCGAGGGACTTATGGTAGCGCGCGTAGGTGTAGAGGTCGAAGGCGCCCACCACCAAAAACATCGCGCCGGCGACGGCGGCGATGCTCACGAGGGTGAGCCCCGGCGCCCACAGGAAGACGAATCCGACGATGATGAGGGCGACGCCCGCGGCGAACATGCCCCAGTCGCGCTTGCTGGTTGCCTCCATTGCGATCACGCTCCTTCGTTCGATGAAAGCCCTTGCGGGCATTGTCGAATGGAGCGTAGCGGCCGCAGCGGTCGCCTCCCAGGCGTCAACGAACGGTCAGCGAGCCGTCGCGGCCACGTCAGGGCACACCGGATAGAGCCCGGGATACTCGGGGCATAGACCTCAGAAAAAGCGCGGACGAGGCAAGGTGGGGCGCAACGCATGTCGTGGAGCGCGCCGAGGGCAACACAGGCGAAATCTCCCAGGCATCACCTCGCGCAGACACGGCGCAAGGACGGCGCCAGAGGCTGTGCGTTGCGTCGGCGGGCGGCTTTCGGAGACCCGATTGGAGGGTCGGGCAGATTTACGGCCGATTTCTGGCGAGAAAGTCCGGTTCTGCATGATTTCTGCGCTCGTCGTGTCGCTCGGAACCGATCGTTCGCGCCAGCCGTTAACCGTGACCTGGGGAAACGCCCGTAGCCCGCCTTCGGAAGAAAGGGAGTCTGCGTCGCCGATCATGCAGAACCGGACTTTCTCGCCAGAAATCATCCCGCTTTCCGCCCGCACGCCCTCGCCCTCCCCGAGACGAGCCTCGGGGCCAGGGGAGGAAGGACGGAGAGACGGAGCGACGAGAGGGCGCGGGGGCTCCGCTGCAGACGCGGACGGCCCGGGGAAGGGCGGGACTTGGGTCGCGAGAAGCCCCGCTGGCCAGGCGAGGCTCAGCCGGCCAGGCAGCGGAAGGCCTCGGGCAGAACCTCGACGACGTCCTCGGGGATGACGCCGATGGCCGTGTGGCGCTCCTCGGCGACGCGCCCCGCCTCGGCGTGGAGCGTCGCGCCGAGCACCGCGGCGTCGAGGGGCGCGAGGCCCTGGGCCAGCAGCGCGCCGATGATGCCGGCGAGCACATCGCCGGTGCCCGCCTTGGCCAGGGCCGCCGTGCCGCGGTCGACGAGCACCACGCGCGTGCCGTCGGAGACGTAGGTGTCGGGGCCTTTGAGGACGCAGACGGCGCCGTAGGCCCGGGCGAGGGCACCGGCGAGGAGCGCCGGCTCGGCCTCGCTGATGCGGGCCGCGCGGGCCAGGCGCGCGGCCTCGCCGCCATGGGGCGTCAGCACGAGGGGACGCCCCTCGGCGGCGCGGGCGGCGGCCAG
>NZ_QWKK01000115.1 GCF_009911695.1 Enterorhabdus sp. P55
CCGCGGGAGGCGCGCCTCGCGGGCGGGGCGCGCCGGGCACGTCGGGGCGCCCGACACGGCGCCCGGGCAGCGCCCGGGCGGGGCCCTCCCCTACCAGCCTCGCATGATGGTCTGATCTCTGTCCGGGCCCACCGAGACGATGCTCGCGGGGACGCCGGTTATCTCCTCGATGTACTCCACGTACTTGCGCGCGTTCTCCGGCAGCTCCTCGTAGGAGCGGCAACCGGTGATGTCAACGTCCTTCCAGCCCGGCAGCTCCACGTAGATGGGCTTGGCGTGGAACAGAACCGATTGCTGCATGGGGAAGTAGTCGTAGCGCTCGCCGTCGCACTCGTAGGCCACGCACACCTTGAGCGTGTCGAAGGCCGAGAGCACGTCCAGCTTGGTGAGGGCCACATCGGTAAGCCCGTTCACATCGGCAGCGTAGCGCGCGATGACCGCGTCAAACCAGCCACAGCGACGCTTGCGCCCGGTGGTCACGCCGAACTCGTGGCCGATGGTGCCCAGGGTCTGGCCGTCAAGTGCGTCCTGGCCCACGCCGCCCTCGTCGGCGGTCTTGAGCTCGGTCGGGAAGGGGCCGCCGCCCACGCGCGTGACGTAGGCCTTCTGGATGCCGAGCACGCGATCCATGCGCGCCGGGCCCACGCCCGTGCCCGTAGCCGCGCCGCCCGCGCAGCACGACGAGGACGTGACGTAGGGATACGTGCCGTGGTCGATGTCGAGCAGCGTGCCCTGGGCGCCCTCGAACAGGATGGACGCGCCGTCACGCAGGGCGGTGTTGAGCATGTAGGCCGTCTCGGTCATGAACGGCTTGAGGATGCGCGCGTAGGGCAGGTACTCCTCGCAGATCTCGTCCACGGTGTAGGTGTGCAGACCGTAGATCTTCTCGAGGATAGGATTCTTCTGGGCCAGCACCGTCTCCAGCTTCAGGCGGAAGATGCGCTCGTCCATGAGGTCCTGGATGCGGATGCCCTTGCGGCCCATCTTGTCCTGGTAGCACGGGCCGATGCCGCGCTTGGTGGTGCCTATCTGGTTGGAGCCGAGGCGCTTCTCGTCCGCGCCGTCGAGATCCTTGTGATACGGCATGATGACATGGGCGTCGCAGCTGATCTTGAGGTTCTTGCAGGAGACGCCCTCGGCCTCCAGCATAGCCATCTCCTTCACC
Organism: Enterorhabdus sp. P55; assembly: GCF_009911695.1. Taxonomy (GTDB): domain Bacteria; phylum Actinomycetota; class Coriobacteriia; order Coriobacteriales; family Eggerthellaceae; genus Enterorhabdus. The sequence goes on from NZ_QWKK01000115.1 coordinate 1,166, forward strand.
AGCACGCCGGGATCCACCACCACGCCGTTGCCGATGACGGGCACGGCGTTCTCGTACATGACGCCGGAGGGCATGAGGTGCAGGGCCAGCTCCTTGTCACCGTGGATGACCGTGTGACCGGCGTTGTTGCCGCCCTGGAACCGCACGACGTAATCATAGTCGCCGGCGATGAGGTCGGTGATCTTACCCTTGCCTTCGTCACCCCACTGGGCACCGACGAGCACTGTACTGGGCATGTGTTTCGCTCCCTCTCTTCGGCCGCGGGCCTCCGCGGACGGCAGATTCTCTCGCAACCTCCGAATTATAGTATAGGGAGCGCGCGCAGGCCGCAGAAGGACGGCTAACCGGGGGCAAACTCCCCTATCCAGCGTGGGAGGCTGCGAGAGCTGGGCAAAACCTGCTAAAAAATGCTGCTGCGCTGCAAATTCGGACGGTTTTGCACTCCCCGCAGAGTGGCTGCGCCTCGGCAAAGGCTTGCGAGGCATTTGCGACCTGGCCTTTTCCTTGTTGGCCACAGGAAAAGGCGTGGACAGCCGTGAAGGCCGGGTGCAAAACCGACTGAATTTGCAGCGCAGCCCAAAAAACCGGAGGGCGACCCACGGGCACGCGATACGAGCCGCCGGGGGGGGCGGGGCCTGTGCGAGCCGCGGGATCTGTGCGAGCCGTGAGGCCCGTGCGGGGAGGTGGACGCCCGGTGGAGCCGCTCGGGCGGGAAACAGCGGGGGGGATACCCGGTGGGGGTATGTTTCACGTGAAACATTTGTTTCACGCCCTCGCCAAGGAGGCGCCGCCGATGAAGCCCACGGACGCATGTCGCGCAGAAACGACGGCCGCGACGCAAGCTGCGGCGCCGCGGGTGCGGGGGGGCAAGCCGCGAGGGCCCCGCATAGGGGGCGAGCCGTGGGGCCCGCAAGCCGCGTAGGACCGGCGCATGGGGCCGTGGGCCGCGAGGGGCCCGCAAGCCGCGGGCGCGGGAGGCCGCAGGGTCGGGGCGCTACAGGTCGATGCGCGTAGCGTCTGGGGCGGCTTCACGGAGGGCGGCGACTACCTCCTCGTGGCAGGTGAAGAGGATCACCTGGCGCGTGGCGGCCAGCTCGGCCAGGGCGCGGGCGGCCCCACGGCGACGCTCGGCGTCGAAGTTCACCAGGATGTCGTCGGCCAGAATGGGGATGGCGCGGCCCACGTTGTCGGCTGTCAGCAGCAGCGCCATGCGCATGGCCAGGTACAGCTGTTGGCGCGTGCCGAGCGACAGGTGCACCGGCTCGAGCGTGGTGAGCGCCCGGTCGGTTACCCGCAACACGCCCTCGGACGAGAGCGACACGCTTGTCCAGCGGCCGTCGGTCATTACCGCGAGCAGGCGACTGGCCTGGCGGTACACCTCCGGCTGGCTCTTGGATTCCCAGGTGGCGATGGCCGCTTGAAGCATGCGCTCGGCCAGCAGCAGCCGCTCGAAGTCGGCGGTGGCCTCGGCTAGGCGCGTGCGCACCGCCTGGTAGCGGATCTTCAGCTCGTCGAAGGAGCGCAGCGTGCCCGCCTGCGCCAGCAGCTGGCGAAGCTCGCCATGGCGGCGGTTGAGCTGCTCCGACGCCTCCAGCAACCCCTCGCGCTGAAGCGTGCGGCGCGAGACGGCCTCGTCCACGGCGGACAGTGGCGCGCCCGGCTCCATGCCGGCGCGCTCGTAGAGCTGGTCGCGCTGAAGCGCTATGTCGCCCAGGCGCCGCTCGGCCTCGGTCAGGCGCGCCGTGGCCGCCTGCCGTCGCTGCTGGGCAAGCGCCATCTCGGCCCGCACGTCCTTCGCTTCGTCGAGCAGGGAGCGCGCCCGACGCAGCGACCCTTCCGCCTCGGCAAGCCCCGCCCCGTCCAGCTCGGCGCGGATGGACGCTGCCAGCTCCTCCTCGTCGGCCAGGCACGACGCGAGCTTCTTCTCGTCCTGGCGCATCACCCACTGCGCGTCGCGCAGGCGCTCCTTGCGCGCGTCGGCGTTCTTGTCGGGACGCACGAGCATCACGAAGGCCGCCGCGGCCATCAGCAACGCGAAGGCGGTGATCACCAGCCCGAGCGACATGTACGTGAGGCTGCCGCGGGCGCGCCCGAGGGCGAACAGCGGCAGGCCGCCCATCAGCATGACCACCGGCAGCGCGGCAGCCAGAGCCAGTCGCATGCGGCGCGTGGCGGCCTCATGCGCGCGTTCTGCCTGGTCGTCGCCAGACTCCAGCACCACCTCGTAAGCGGCCTTGGAGGCTGCGAAGTTGCCGCGCGCCCGGTCGACGGCGTGGGCCTGGCGCTCCTCCTTGGCGCCCAGGGCGTCCAGCCGGTCACGCAAGGCGCGGTCCTCTGCGCTGGAGAGCCGCGCGAGCCGTCGGCCCACCGTACCCTCCAAGGCGCGCCGATCGGCCACGGCCTGGCGCTCCTCCTCGCGCAGGCGCTCGCACTCGGCCTCGAGCATGCGCGCCTCGGCTTCGAGGCCCTCGGTGCCGGCGCGGCAGGCCGAGAGCGCCTCAAGCGCCGCATTGGTGTCGGCCACACGCTCGGCCATGGCCTGGCGCTGACCCTCCAGCTGGTGAAACTCGGCGTCCTGCTTGCGATAGGCGTCCATCTCGTCGGCAGCCGCATGCAGCTGCGCGCGCAGGTCGCTGCGTTCGGCCGTCAGCTTGACGAGAGAGCCCTCGGCGCTGGCAGCGCGCGACGTGCACGCGGCCAGGCGCTCCTGCACTACGGACAGCGCATGGGCCGGCGAGGCCCCCGTGCCCGACCCCGCCGTCAGCAGCTTGGCCGTCACGTCCGGCGTGTTGCGCAGCGAGCGCAGCTCGTCGCTGTTGAGCGAGAACATGGTGCGGAAGGTGTCGCGGTCGATGTCGGCCGCCACCGCCACGTCGCCCTGCAGCCCGTCGGCGTTGCGCGCCCGAAAGACCACGAGGTCGGGCGCATCGACGCACGCCGCGGAGCCCCCGTCGAAGGCGCGCCCTCCCGCGAGGCCCTCTCGCAGGACGCCGTCGGGGCCGATGGAGGCATCGCCAGCGCCCTCCTCCCGAAGGCCCTCCCCCGGCGAGGTCCCGAGGCCCCCGAGGCCGTCGGGCACACCAGGCCCGGTCAGTTGACCGAAGACGAGCGCACCTGCACGCTCGGCGTTCTGCGGCTTGTAGGTGTTGCGCGTGCCACGCGCTTCCTCCCAGCCGAACAGCACGCCGTCCACGAACGACGACAGCGTGGTCTTGCCCGCCTCGTTGCGCCCGAACACCACGTTGAGCCCTGGCGAGAACGGCCCCACCACGCGATTGCTCAACGCGCCGAAGCTCGTCACCTTCAGAAACTTGAGGTACGCGCCGCGCCGCGCGTCGCACGCCCTCGCGGCAGTCCGAGCCGCCTCCGCGTGCTGTCCCTCCGCACCCCGCACGTCCCGCACGTCTTCGGCGCCTTCCGCGCGCCGTCCCTCCGCGCCCATCACTTCTCCTCCTGGGTGAGCAGGTCGAGCACGAGCTCCTGGGCCTCGGCCGCCAGCTTGTCAAGCTGGCCCGAAGGCGCCGAGGGCAGCGCGATGCCACGGCGCAGGAACTCCTCCTGCAGGTAGGCGCGCTCCTCGTCTGAATCGGCGCGCAGGGTCTCGGCGGCGCGCAGGAACACGGCTGGGAACAGGCCTTCCGCCAGCAGCGCCTCCCTATCACGCGGACGCGTGGTCTCGTCTATGAGTGCATCGCAGAAAAACTCCGGATACGAGTCGTTGACGCTCGTGCGCACGTCCTCCAGCACGCCGGGGCGGCCGAGCACCTCGTGGAGGTCGGTCGCACCCGTCAGCGTGATGCGCGTCACCATCTCCTCGCACGACGAGCGGCCATTCACGGCGAACAGCTCGCGCATCACCTTCTCCACCAGGGCTGGCAGCGTCGGGCTGTCCGACGCGTCCACCGCCACCTGCTGCCAGACGATGCTCGCCGTGGGGATGAACTCGACACGGTTAGGCGCGCCCTTCTCCAGCGTGACCAGGCTTACGCCGCGCCGACCCGTCTCGCGGATGTCGCGTCCCTGGATGCAGCCGGAGAACACGAGACGCGGGTTCGCCGGGTCGTCCTCCCAATGGCGATGGATGTGCCCAAGCGCCCAGTAGTCAAAGCCGGCGGCTCGCAACGCGTACGGGCTGGTGGGGGCCTTCACCGGATCGAGGTCGAGCCCGGTGTGGAGCACGCCCACGCCGAAGGGCGCCTCGGTCGCGCGCGGGCCGAGCGCCTGCTCGGCGGCTGTGCGGGTGATGCCTGCGGCGATGTCCTCGTCATCGGCCCATACCTTGTTGGGGTAGCCGCGCCCAGCGATGACGCACAGCGGACGCCCGTCGCGCTCGTGCAGCGCGAAGCTGGGCCGATCGGCGGCGAGCATGACCGCGTGCGCGGGCAACGAGAAGAAGTCCTGCTGCCAGGTGGCGTAGGGGTCGTGGTTGCCCGTGCACAGGTAGCTGGCGATACCCGCCTCCTCCAGCCGCTCGAGGCCGCGGAAGAAGTGCAGATAGTCGCGATAGGAGGCGCGTGCCGTGTCGAAGATGTCGCCGGCGATGACCACGAAGTCCACGTCATTGCGCACGGCGGCGTCCACCACGCGGTCCCATGCCTGCGGGATGGCGTCCATCAGCCGATCGGCCCACCGCGGAGAGAGCGCCCGCAACCCACGGAAAGGCGCGCCGATATGCAGGTCAGCCGCATGGATGAACCTGAGCGAATCCCCCACTGCGTCTCCTTCCGCCATCGCCGCCACGCCGCCACTGCGCATAGCATACCCGAAAGGGCCCACGCTTCCCCGCGCGTCCCGCCCGCAACCACATTTCGCGGCTTTGATGGCACAGATCCGGAGTTTGGTACGGTGGCGAACCCTCGCGAGACGCCCTCTGAAAAAGCCGACCTGGGGTTTTGCCTCTTGCGCCCCCGCGAAACAGGGCTATCAAGCTGTTTTCGCGTCTCGCCACCGTACCAA
>NZ_QWKK01000116.1 GCF_009911695.1 Enterorhabdus sp. P55
AGCGGCCGGCGGGCGCGGGCCAGGGCGAGGCGGCGGGCTCGGAGGGCGCGGGCGCCCCTACCGCCCCGGGCGTCGATCCGGCGGACGCCGCGGCCCTGGTAGCTGCCGGGGCGCCGATGCACGTGCTCGTGGCCGAGGACAACGAGCTCAACGCCGACATCATCGAGAGCATTCTCGGCGAGGAGGGCTACGCCGTGACGGTGGCCGGCGACGGCCGGCAGGCCCTCGACGCCTTCGCCGCCTCGCCCGAGGGCCACTTCGCGGCCGTCCTCATGGACGCCCAGATGCCGGTCATGGACGGCTACGAGGCGGCGCGCGCCATCCGCGCCCTCGAGAGATCCGACGCCGCGGCCGTGCGCATCTACGCCTGCACCGCGTCCACCTTCGCCGAGGACCGGGCCCGCGCCCTCGAGGCCGGCATGGACGACTTCCTCGCCAAGCCGCTTGACGTGCGCGCCATGCTCGCCAAGCTCGGCGCCATCCGGGACGGTGCCCGATGAGCGCCCCCGCCGTCCTTCGCCGTGCGCGTCCTGCGCGCATCCTCGCCGCGCTGGCGGCCCTCGTCCTCGCGGCGTCGCTTGCCCTCGCCGGCTGCGCCGCGCCCGCCGAGGAGCCCGTACGGCTCACCATCAAGGTGCCGCGCACGAGCCACAGCGTGACCTTCGACCCCTCCGTCACCCAGATCGACCAGGTCATCTCCGCCATGGCCGCGGACTTCTCCGCCTCCTACGACGGGCCGCCGGTCGAGATCACGGTGGAGGTGTTCGAGCAGGGCCTCTACGACGAGGCCATCATCGGAGCCCTCGGCACCGACCACGAGGCCGACATCCTCTACGGGGACTTCTTCAACATGTCCACCTACGTCCACACCGGGCGCGTGGTGCCGCTCGACGACGTCGTGACCGACGAGCGGCGCGCGGACATCTACGACTACCTGTGGGATCGGGGCACGGTGGGCGGGCGCGTCTACCTGCTGCCCTACCTGGCGCGCCAGAACGTGCTGGCCTACAACAAGGAGCTCTTCCGCCAGGCGGGCCTCGAGTCCTTCATCGACGACGACGCCATCCAGTCGTGGACGCTCGCGGAGTGGGAGCAGGTGCTCGACACCTTAGCCGCGCGCCTGCCCGAGGGCGCCTACCCGCTCATGATGTACGCGCACAGCTCCCAGGGCGACACCCACACCATGACGCTCCTGCGCTGCTGCGGCGCACGGTTCTTCGACGAGGACGGCCGCTTCGCGCTCTCCGAGCCCGAGGGCGTGGCCGCCCTGCGCTGGATCCAGGGCGGCGTGGCGCGCGGCTGGTACCCGCCCCATGCCGAGAACCTGGAGATCGAGGACTGCTCGAGCCTGTTCCGCAACGGCCAGCTGGCCCTCTACATGGTGAACAACGTGTCCATCGGCCGCTACGGGGACAGCATCGGGCTCGTGAACTTCCCCGGCCCCGGTCCTGAGGGCTGCGCCACCTCGTTCGTGTCGGGCTTCGAGGTGTTCGACAACGGCGATGCGCAGAAGGTCCAGGTGGCCAAGGACTTCCTCGCCTACGTCTACGGCGACTCGGGCTGGCTCGACTACGCCGCCGGAACGCTGCCTGCCTCGCGCGCGGTGGCCGAGCGCTACGGCGCGGACACCCCCTCCTTCGCCCTGTTCCAGGCCAACGCCGCCAACGAGGTGGACTTCACCGGGTCCAACCCCGATACCTTGGCCGTGCGCGAGGTGTTCCACGAGTGCATGGGCGACCTGCTGCGCGGTGATGCCACGCCCGAGGAGACGGCGCGCGCCATCGACGAGCGCTGCAACCGCGCCGTCGACGAGGGGTGGGCCGCGAGCGTGCTCCACGAGTAGGGGCGCCGCCCGCGCCCGGCGCGCGGAAAGTTGCCGGATTCCCGCCATCTGCCCTGGTCTTGGCGGCGCCAAGCACTACAATAGGGCGTCGCGGCGGGGCATCTCGCCGCCTTGCGCGCCTGACCCTGACCGAGGATGAGAGACACCGTGACCGACGCACCCGCGACCCCTGAGGCCGCCGACACCGACACTGCCCGCCGACCCGCCTTCGACGCCATCGCCGTCGTGGGCCTGGGGCTCATCGGCGCCTCGCTTTCCGCCGCCATCACCGAGGCCTTCCCGGACGCCTTCGTCATGGGCGTCGATGTGGACGCGCGCGCCCGCGAGCTGGCCGAGCAGCGCGGCTGGGCCGCGCGCGCCGTGGCTCCCGACGACCCGGCGCTGGCCGCCTTCGTGCGCGAGCGCTGCGAGCTCGTGGTGATCGCCACGCCGGTGGCCTGCGTGGACGACTACTTCCGCCTGCTTGCCGACTGGGGCTATCAGGGCATCGTCACCGACACCATCTCCACCAAGGCCCACGTGCTCGACGCCGCGGCGGAGCTCCTGCCCGTGCCACGCAACTACGTGCCCGGCCACCCCATGACCGGATCTGAGCAGAACGGCATCGACGGTGCCCGCGCCGACCTGTTCAAGGGAACGAACTGGATCCTCTGCCCGGACGCCGACACGGTGCCCGAGCACTTCCAGCGCCTCCACGAGCTCATCACCGGCATGGAGGCCCGCGTGGTGTCGCTGCGCCGTGAGGAGCACGACCGCGCCGTGGCCATCGTGAGCCACGTGCCGCATATGGTGGCCTCGTCGCTGGTGGAGCTGGCCAGCCGCCATGCCGACGACACCCAGTCGCTCATGCGCCTGGCCGCGGGCGGCTTCAAGGACACCACCCGCGTGGCCGCCGGCTCGCCCAAGCTCTGGTGCGGCATCGCCTTCGACAACGCAGCGGCCCTGCGCGACGGGCTCGTCGAGATGCAGGGCATCATCGGCTCGTTCGTCAGCGCGCTCGAGGCGGGCGACCGCGCCGCCTTCACCGACCTGCTCGCCCAGGCGGCCGATGCGCGCCGCGCGCTGCCGGCGGCCTGGGTGCCCTCCACCGACAACCTGCTCGAGGTGCGCGTGCCCATGGTCAACCGCGCCGGCGTGGTGGCTGAGGTCACCACCATCGCGAGCTCCGTCGGCTGCAACATCCAGTCCATCGAGATCGACCACGTGTCCGAGGGCAACGCCGTGCTCTCCCTCATCCTCACCGACGAGGGGGACGTGGGCGCGCTCTCGCTCCAGCTCATCAAAGCCGGGTTCTCCGTGTCGTTCAGCCCCATCATGGTGAAGGAGTACGCCCATGTCGACTAGCGCCCCCGCTGCCGAGGTCCCCGCCTTCGGCCCCCAGACCCTCATCGAGCCCCTGCCCGCCCCGCTCCACGGCGAGGCGCGGGTGCCGGGTGACAAGTCCATCTCGCACCGCGCCGTGCTCTTCGCCGCCATGGCCGAGGGTACCTCGCGCCTCTCGGGCGTGCTCGACTCCCAGGACGTGCGCTCCTCCATCGGTGCCGTGCGCGCCCTCGGCGCCGACGCGCAGCTCGACGTTCAGCCCGACGGCAGCCTGGCGGGCACCGTCACCGGCTGGGGGGCGGCAGGCCCCGCTCAGCCCGACGGGCCCATCGACTGCGGCAACTCCGGCACCACCGCGCGCCTGCTCATGGGCGTGCTCGCGCCGTGGCCGGTCACCGTCGAGCTCACCGGCGACGAGTCGCTCCAGCGTCGCCCCATGCGCCGCATCACCGCGCCGCTCATGAAGATGGGCGCGCGCTTCGAGCCCGCCGGGCGCGAGACGCTGCCCCTCACGGAGACGGGCAACGCCCGCCTGCGCGCCATCGACTACGACGCGCCCATGGCATCGGCCCAGCTCAAGACGGCGGTGCTCCTGGCTGGCGTGTTTGCCGAGGGCACCACCACCCTGCGCGAGCCGGCACCGTCGCGCAACCACACCGAGCTCATGCTCCCGGAGTTCGGCGTGCCTACCACCGCCGCTGCGCGCCTGGCCAGCGTGACCGGCCCGGCAGCCCTGACCGCCGCCGACGTGGTGGTTCCCGGCGACCCGTCCTCGGCCGCCTTCCCCGTGTGCGCCGCGCTTCTGCGTCCGGGCAGCCGCCTCACCGTCGAGAACGTGAGCCTCTCGCCGGCGCGTATCGGCTTCGTGCGCACGCTCGAGCGCATGGGGGCCGACGTGGCGGTGCGCCATGAGGGCCAGGAGGGCAAGGAGCCCCGCGGCGCCATCTCGGTGGCCTACACCGACGTGCTGCGCGGCTGCGAGGTGCCGGCCCAGCACATCGCCTCGCTCGTGGACGAGGTCCCGGTGCTCTCGCTCGTGGCGGCCCGAGCCCGCGGCGTCACGGTGTTCAAGGACGTCTCCGAGCTGCGCGTGAAGGAGACCGACCGCCTGGCCGCCATCATCGACGGCCTGGCGCTCCTCGGCGTGGACGCGTGGACGGCCGGCGACGACCTCTGCATCGAGGGCACCCCCTCCCTCGTCGTGCCCGAGGGGCTCGTCTTCGACTCGCTCGGCGACCACCGCCTGGCCATGACCTGGGCACTGGTGGGCCTCACCGGCCGCGTGCCCGTGACCGTGCGCGACTTCGGCTGCGTGGCCGTGAGCTACCCGAACTTCCTCACCGACATGGAAAGGCTGGCGAAGTAGATGATCATCGCGATTGACGGGCCCTCCGGGGCCGGCAAGTCCACCGTGGCCAAGGCGGTGGCGAAGAAGCTGGGGTTCTCGTGCCTGGACACGGGCGCGATGTACCGCGCCATCGCCTGGCAGGCGCTGGCTGACGGCGTGGCGCTCGACGACGACGCGGCGCTCGGGGAGGTGGCGCGCACCTGCGTCATCGCCTTCGGCCACGAGGCGGGCGACCCGGTGCCCAAGCGCGTGTTCGTCGGCGACGCCGAGGTGACCGACGCCATCCGCACGGCCGAGATCGACCGTGCCGTGAGTCCCGTGTCGGCCGCGCCCTCGGTGCGCGAGGCGCTCGTGGACCAGCAGCGCCGCATCGGCCGGGCCGGCGACTATGTGGTGGAGGGTCGCGACATCGGCACCGTCGTGTTCCCCGAGGCGCCGGTGAAGGTGTTCCTCACCGCGTCGGACGAGGAGCGCGCCCACCGCCGCGTGCGCCAGAACGTCGACCGCGGCATCGGCTCCATCGACTACGACGAGGTGCTCGCCGACCTGCGTCGCCGCGACGAGCTGGACTCGAGCCGCGCCACGTCGCCCCTGCGCGCCGCCGACGACGCCGTGCACCTCGACTCCACCGGCCGCTACATCGAGGAGGTCATCGACGAGATCTGCGCGATGGCCGACGCCGCGCGCGCCTAGCGCCGGCCCGACGAGGAGGAGGGCGCCATGAGCCTGTTCCTGTCATCCGAGCAGATGTGGGACATGCCCCTCGGGGGCACGTCCGAGAAAAAGCAGGTGCCCCACTGGTTGGGCAACATCCTCTGGGCGTTTCTCGGCGCCGTGTTCAAGGTGTGCTTCCGCTACCGGGTGGACAACCGCGAGGCCCTGCGCGGCTTCGCTGGCGAGACGGGCGTGGTGGTCATCGGCAACCACACGTCGTTTCTCGACGTGGTGTTCATGTACCTGTCGGCGCGTCCCGCGCAGTGGATCCGCTTCATGGGACGCGACTCGCTGTTCGGCAACGCCCGCGGCCTGGTAGGGCAGATCCTCACGCGGGTGGGCGCCTTCCCCGTCAAGCGCGACTCGGCTGACCGCACGGCCATCAAGCGCGCCGCGGCCATGCTCAAGCGCGACGAGGTGGTGGGGATCATGCCCGAGGGCACGCGCCGCGGCAAGAGCGGCACCGAGCCCGAGCTGCACGCCGGCGCCGCCTTCGTCGCCCGCATGGGCCACGCGCCCATCCTGCCCATGACCGTGCGCGACGTCGAGAAGATCAAGCAGAAGGGGCGCTTCTTCCGGTTTCCCAAGGTGACCATCGAGTACGGCAGCCCCATCCTGCTCGGCGACTTCGACTTCCTGCCCAAGGACGAGCGCCTGGAGGGCTGCACCTGGTACGCCATGCGCGAGGTGTTCGCGCTGTCGCTGCGCATCCCCGCCGCCGAGGTGCGGATGGACGAGCTGTTCCCCCGCGCCAAGGACTACGCGGCCGTGTTCGCCGAGCACCCGCTGCCGCGCCACACCACCGAGGAGGTGGTGGCGGGCATCCGCGCTGCCCGCGCCGAGCAGGCGGCCCGCGCCGCCGAGCGCGCCGAGGCCGCGGGCGGGGCCGC
>NZ_QWKK01000117.1 GCF_009911695.1 Enterorhabdus sp. P55
GGCGCGTTGGCAGGCGCGGCGGGCGCGGGGCGCGCCGTTGGGTAGACGACGCGCTGGCTGGCGGCGCCAGCGCGGGCGCGCGTGCGGGCGCGGGATCGTCGCCTACCGAGCGCGCAAGGCGTTCATTCCGCCGCGGATGAACGTGTCGATGGCAGTCTGGGCCCGAGGCCAGCTGTCGTCTCGGTCGTGGGCGAGGGCCGCAGCATAGCAGCCGGTCATCTGGAAGCGGTAGAGCGTCCGGGCCAGCTCGCCGTCCAGGTCGAGCGCGTGGTAGGCGTTGAGCGCAGGATTGTCCTCGTTCTCGATCAGGGCGAGCACCGTGGGCAGGAACAGCGGGTCGCGCACCAGGGGACGCCAGCGTCCGCCATCCCGAAGGGCCACGCAGAAGGGCACGCTCGCTGCGGGGGCCGTCCCGCCGTCCGTTTCTCGTAGGAGCGCCTGATCCTCCGCAGGGCCGCTCCCGTCGCCTCGGGGCGCTGCCTCATCCTCGCCGGCGCCCAGGACCTCCCGGCAGGCCGCGCAGCGCAGCTGGGTCGGCAGCGGGCGCACCTCGCGCAGGAAGTCGCGGACGAGGGCGGTGAGCACACGCTGGGTATTGGCGTAGTGAACGTAGAAGGTGGAGCGGCTCACGCCAGCCTCGGCGGCCAGCTCGGCCACGGTGACCTGGGCCAGCGGCTTGGCGGCCAGCAGGCGCAGCAGGGCCTCCTTGATGGCGTGGCGGGTGCTCTCGATGCGGCGGTCGGTCACGGGGCTCCTCGGGGTGGGCGGTACTTTCCGGACACATTGTACGACTTTGTTCAGCATCGTGCCGCCTGCGCGGATAACGTAACGGGCTGAGACTGTCGGCGGCCCGAGGAGCGATGCGGCGATGATATTCGAGATAACCCTAGAGCGCATGATCGTGTTCTTCCTGATACTGGCGGTGGGCTTCGTCGCCGCCAAGCTGAACGTCATCGGGCGAGACTACCTGCCGAGCCTGGCCAAGCTCATCACCAAGGTGCTGCTGCCGGTGATGATCTTCTACTCTACCTGCGTTGGCTGCACGCGCCAGGCCCTCTTCGACAACCTGGCCATGGTGGTGCTGGCCGCGCTGTTCTACGCGCTGGTGTCGCTCGTGCTGTTTCTGCTGGCCCGTGTGCTCCGGCTGCCCCACGACAAGGATCGTGTGTTCCAGTTCTGCTTCATCTTCGGCAACACGGGGTTTGTGGGCATCCCGCTGCTGGCGGCGGTGTTTCCCGAGACGGGCCTGCTCTACATGATGCTGTTCTCCCTGATCGACCAGGCGGTGTTCTGGACCTACGGGGTGTGGCTGGCCACGGCCCGCGATCGGCAGGTGGCGCGCTTCAACCCGCGCTCACTCGTGACGCCTAACACGGTGGCCATCGCGGCGGCTTTGGTGTTCGTGCTGGCGGACATCCCCCTGCCGCGGCTGGCGGCGCTCACCTTGGGCACCATCGACAACGCCACCAGCGCGCTGTGCATGATGTACCTGGGTGCGCTCGTGTGCTTCTCGAACGTGGGCGCCGTGCTGCGTCGCCCCGAGCTCTATGCGGGCGTGGCGGTGAAGATGGTGGCGCTGCCCGTGTTGGCCGGCCGATTGCTGGCGCTGACGCCGCTGCCGGGCGACCTGGTGTCGGCGCTGGTCATCATCATGGCGCTGCCGGTGATGACGGTGGTGCCCATGGTGGCCGCCCAGAACGGCGACGAGGGCGAGTACGCCACGGGCATCACCGTGGCCACCCTGGTGGCGAGCGTCGTGACCATCCCGCTGGCGGTGCTTCTGGCGTGACGGCGCGGGCTGTGCATGGAATGGGGCGGAAAAAGGCCATTTGCTTCGAAATTCCGAGGCTGCGCTCTCCGCTTGTCGCGTGGCTGCCGACGTTTTCCCAGGTCGCGAGAGCGGGTCACTCTCGTCGAGGGTAGATCGAGCCCCTGTGGGGCCTGAAAGCCTCGGAATTTCGAAGCAAATGGCCAGAATGCGGCGATTCCGATGCATGGGGGCGCCGCGACGCCTCCCCGGGTGCGAAACGGCGAAGTTCGCTGGCCTCCCACGACCGCCCCGCCCCCCCCCGACCGCGCTGCGCCCTTGGGAGGCGCCCCTAGCGCTTGAGCGCGCCGAAGAGCCCGCGCACTAGCTGGCGGCCGGCCTCGCGGCCTATCTGCCCCAGCACGGAGCTGGCGGCCTTGGCAGCCTGCGCCCGCTGGCGCTCGGCCTCGCGGGCGGCCCGCTCAGCCTCCTTCGCGGCGGCGACGCGCGCTCGCTCAGCCTCCTTGGCCAGGCGCTCCCGCTCTCGCTCGGCGGCCTTCTGCGCCTGGGCGTCCTCGGCCGCCCGCTGCGCCTCGAAGGCAGCGCGCTCCCGTTCGAGCGCCTCCCGCTCGGCGGCCAGGGCGTCGGCCTCGGCGGCTGCGGCCCGCTCGCCGGCGATGAGCTCGTAGGCGCTCTCGCGGTCGATAGCCTGGCCGTACTTGGCCGCCAGGGGCGCGGCGGCCTCCAGCGCGGCGGCCATCGTCTCGGGCGGCGCGGCGCCCATCGAGCACTCTGGCGGCAGCACCTTGGCGCGCTGCACCACGCTCGGCCGGCCCTCTTCGTCGAGCAGCGAGACGAGCGCCTCGCCGGTGCCCACCTCGCCGAGCGCGGCCTCGGCGTCGAGGTCGGGGTTGGCGCGGAAGGCGGCCGCCGCGGCGCGCACGGTCTTCTGCTCGGCAGGGGTGTAGGCGCGCAGCCCGTGCTGGATGCGGTTGGACAGCTGGGCCAGCACCTCGTCGGGGATGTCGGAGGGCGACTGCGTGATGAAGTACACGCCCACGCCCTTGGAGCGGATGAGCTTCACCACCTGCACGATGCGATCCACCAGCTCCTTGGGCATGTCGTCGAAGAGCAGGTGGGCCTCGTCGAAGAAGAAGACGAAGCGCGGCCGGTCGCCGTCGCCCACCTCGGGCAGCGTCTCGAACAGCTCGCTGAGCATCCACAGCAGGAACATGGCGTAGACCTGGGGGCTCGTGATGAGCCCCGCGGCGTTGAGCAGGTTGACGTAGCCGCGGCCCGCCTCGTCGCAGGCGAACCAGTCGGCCAGGTCGAGGGCCGGCTCGCCGAAGAACACGTCGCCGCCCTGATCCTCCACGGCGATGAGCGCGCGCAGGATGGCGCCGACGGACTGGGGCGACACGCGACCGTACTCCAGTTCGAACTCCTTAGCGTGCTCGCCCACATAGTTGAGCAGGGCGCGCAGGTCCTTGAGGTCGATGAGCAGCATGCCGCGGTCGTCGGCCACGCGGAACACCACGTTGAGCACGCCCTCCTGCACCTCGGTGAGCCCGAGCAGTCGCGCCAGCAGCACCGGCCCCATGTCCGACACGGTGACGCGCACGGGGATGCCCGGCCCGCCCAGCATGTCCCACTGGCGCACGGGGCAGCCGGCCGGCGCCCAGCCCGGCGCGCCCAGCTCGGCGGCGCGGGCGGCCAGCTTGCCATTGGCGTCGTCGGCGGCCTGGGCCATGCCGGTGACGTCCCCCTTCACGTCGGCCATGAACACGGGAACGCCCGCCTGGGAGAACCCCTCGGCCATCACCTTGAGCGTAACGGTCTTGCCCGTGCCCGACGCGCCGGCGATGAGCCCGTGGCGGTTGGCCTGGTCGAGCCGCAGGAGGCAGGCGACGTCGAGAGGGGAGCCCGCGGCATCGACCGCCTGGGCCATCCGGATGGTTCCGTCTTCCAGCATGGGGGATCCTTTCGCGCGGGAGGGGCCGGCGCTATCGTAGCATCGCCCCGGCGCTGTCTTCGGGCTGACGTGCGACTGTGCGGCAGCCGTTAGCTGGCAGAAACGCGCCCGCAGGGCTCATTGGCATTCGCCCGCGCGGGTCGGCGGACCTGTTTTCTTGGCCCGCTTGCGAACTTTTCCCTTGCCCGGTCCCGATGGGGCCGCTAGCATCGGAACATTCGCTTTTTTACGGATTCTAAGCAAATGAGAGTGAGGTTAGAGCTCATGACCCTTGGTGTTGGAAGAAAAGAGCTGGTGATGGTGGGCGTGCTGCTGGTGGGCGTGCTGCTGGCGGTGCTCAACCAGACGCTGCTCTCCCCGGCGCTGCCGGCGATCATGGCCGACCTGGAAGTGGATGCCACCACCGTGCAGTGGCTGACGAGTGGCTATTCGCTGGTGGAGGCCGTCGTCATCCCGCTTTCCGCGTACCTGATCGGCCGATTCTCCACGCGGCAGCTGTTCATCACGGCCTTCGCGCTGTTCACGGCCGGCAGCTTGGCCGCTGCTGTGTCGCCGAGCTTCTGGGTGCTGCTGCTGGGCCGCGTGCTGCAGGCGGCGTGCACCGGCATGGCCATGCCCATGGTGTTCACGGTGATCCTGCTCGTGTTCCCCCGCGAGAAGCGCGGCACGGCCATGGGCGTCATCGGGCTCATCATCGGCTTCGCCCCGGCGGTGGGGCCGTCGGCGGCGGGCCTGCTGGTGGATTCCGTGGGCTGGCGGGCGCTGTTCGCCATCGTGACGGCGCTCTCGGTGGTGGTGATCGTGCTGGCCGTGGCGGTCCTGCGCAACTACGGCAGCTTCGCCCGCGCTCCCTTCGACAAGCTCTCGGTGGCGCTGTCCACCGTGGGCCTCGTGTGCCTGCTCTACGGGCTGTCTACCTTCGCGTCGTCGGATAACCTGGCGGTCACCGCGGCGCTCATCGCGGTGGGCCTGGTGCTGTGCGCCCTGTACGTGCGGCGTCAGGTGACGCTGCCCGAGCCCATGCTGCAGGTGGGGATTCTGCGTTCCAGGAACTACGCTATCGCCGTGGTCATCATCGTCATCGTCCAGGCGGCGCTCATGGGCACGGGCGTCATCACGCCGCTCTACGTGCAGGGCGTGCTGGGCTTCTCGGCCACCATGTCCGGTGTGGCCATGCTGCCCGGCGCGCTCATCGGCGCCTTCATGGGACTGGTGTCGGGGCGCCTGTTCGACCGCTTCGGCGTGCGCCGCGTGGTCATTCCCGGCGTCATCGTGGCCGTGCTGGGCGCCTCGGGGCTGGCGCGCCTGGGCATCGACAGCAGCTTCCTCAACCTGACGCTCACCTACACCGTGCTGGTGGTGGGCCTGCAGTTCACCATGACCCCGCTCAACACCTGGGGCGTCAACTCCCTGGACAACAGCGTCATCCAGCATGCGCAGGGCGTGTCCAACACGCTCAACCAGGTGGCGGCGTCCATCGGCACGGCGGTTCTCGTCTCCATCTCGGCCCTCGCCCCGATGGTGGCGCCCCAGGCCGCGCCGCTTGAGCAGAGCTACGTGGGCGACCACATGGCCTTCATCGCCACCTTCGCCCTCATGTGCGTGGCGGGCCTGGTCATCCTGTTCCTCGTGCGCGACCGCAAGGGGACGCCGGCCACGGCGGCTGAGCGCGGCCAGGAGCCCGTCGACTACTCCGCCGGCTTCGATGGCGTGACGGTGGACGCCACGCGCGACGAGCGCCTCGATCCCGAGCGCGTCTACGTGGCCGCAGACGTGATGAACCGCCAGCCCGTGTGCGCGAGCGCCGGTGACACGATGGCCGAGGTCATCCGCCTCATGGCCGCCAACGAGACGAGCGGGCTTCCCGTGGTGGACGGCGCCGGCGCGCTGGTGGGCTTCGTGTCCGACGGCGACGTGGCCAACTACCTGGGCAAGACCGAGATCTCGGTGGTGGACAGCACGCTCAACCTGTATCGCTACGTGGACGATACCAAGACCATGGATCGCCTGCGTGCGCTGCTGGCCCTCAACGTGATGGACGTGGCCACCCGCCGCGTGGTGTCGGTGGGCGCGGACACGCCGGTGGACGAGGTGTGCCAGCTGTTCGCCAGCAAACGCATCAAGAAGGTGCCCGTGGTGGACGCCGAGGGCAAGCTCGTGGGCGCCCTCAGCCGTCGCAACATCATCCGCTCGCTGGCCGAGACCATCGATCTGATGGAGAAGTAGACCGCGCCTGCTTCGCGCGCCGTGAGGGGCCGCTCGGGATTCGTCCCGGGCGGCCCCTCGCGTAACAGGCGGGCAAGCGGTCGGGGCGCGGCGTGCTGCGGCGGCGGGCAAGCGGCTGGGACGCGACGCGCGCGGTCGGTGGCGGCGCGGCGCGCGGG
>NZ_QWKK01000118.1 GCF_009911695.1 Enterorhabdus sp. P55
GGGCGGCCGCGGGGGCCTGAGGGCCGGCGCCGTGCCGGGCGCGCCGAGGGCCTCGGCCGGCCGCGCGGGCGCGAAAGAGGAGAAACCGAGGAAAGGAGGGGCCTATGGGCCTCAAGTTCACCAAGATGCACGGCCTGGGCAACGACTACCTCTACGTGCTGGGAAACCCCGATCGGGCGAAGGAGCGCTACGGCCTGGATGCCGCCGAGCTTTCGATACGCCTGTCCGACAGGCACTTCGGCGTGGGGTCTGACGGCATGATCTGGATTGCCCCCGCAGACGATGCCGACTGCCTGATGCGCATCTTCAACGCAGACGGCAGCGAGGCGATGATGTGCGGCAACGGCGTTCGCTGCGTGGGGAAGTACCTCTACGACAAGGGCCTTGTGGACCGCCTTCAGGTGCGCGTCAAGACGCGCTCGGGCATGAAGGGCCTGGAGCTCTCGCCGGGCCCGGACGGGATGGTCGAGCGGGTCGCCGTGCGCATGGGGCGGGCGACGGTCGATGATGAGCGCGTGGTGGAGGCGCTCGGCGCCGAGGTGCGCCTCGTGCCCGTCGACGTGGGCAACCCCCACGCGGTCGTCTTCGTTGAGGACGCCCTCGCCGCCCCGGTCGCGAGCCTCGGCGCGGCGCTTGAGCGCCATGCGGCGTTCCCCGATGGGGTCAACGTCGAGTTCGTCGAGGTGACGGGCGACAACGAGCTGCGCATGCGCGTGTGGGAGCGCGGCAGCGGCATCACCATGGCCTGCGGCACGGGGTCGTGCGCGTCTGCCGCGGCGGCCGTCCGCGCCGGCCTGGCGGACGGCGGACGCCCCGTGCGCGTGGTCCTCGACGGCGGGGAGCTGCTGATTGAAGTTGCGTCCGACGGGGAGGTCGTCATGACCGGCCCCGCGGCGACGGTATGCGAGGGGGAGGTCGAGCTGTGATCGAGCTGAACCGGCACTATGCCGAGCTGGAGGAGTCGTACCTGTTCGCGGGCATCGCGCAGAAGGTCGCCGCCTACGAGGCGGCCCATCCGGGCGCGCGCATCCTGCGCCTGGGGATAGGGGATGTGTCCCTGCCGCTGCCCGAGGCGGTCATCGCGGCGCTTCACGAGGGCGTCGACGCGCAGGCGCGCGCCGAGACCTTCCAGGGCTACCTTCCCGAATGCGGCGCGCCCTTCCTGCGCGAGGCCATCGCGCGCCAGTACGCGGAGCGGGGAGTGGCGCTCGACGCGGGCGAGGTGTTCGTGTCGAGCGGCGCGAGCGACGAGCTGGGGGACATCCTCGATCTGTTCGACGCCTCGAGCGCGGCGCTCGTCGTGGAGCCCGCCTACCCGGCCTACGTCGACGCCAACGTCATCGCCGGCAGGCGCATCGTGCGGCTGGAGTCGGGCAAGGACGACGGCTTCGCCCCATGGCCTGACCCCGCGGCCGACGCCGACCTGATCTACCTGTGCTCGCCGGGCAACCCCACTGGCGCCCACTTCACGCGCGACAAGCTTAAGGCCTGGGTCGAGTTTGCCAACGCGCGCGGCGCCATCATCCTGTTCGACGCCGCCTACGAGGCGTTCATCTCCGATGCGGACGTGCCTCACAGCATCTTCGAGGTGGAGGGCGCGCGCACCTGCGCGATAGAGATCTGCTCGCTGTCCAAGACGGCGGGCTTCACGGGCACGCGCCTGGGTTACACCGTCATACCCTCCGCCCTCGAGCGCGGCGGCATGAGGCTGGCCGATATGTGGGTGCGCAACCGCACGACCAAGACCAACGGCGTGAGCTTCGTCATACAGCGGGGCGCGGCTGCCGTGTTCACCCCGGAGGGTCGCCGCCAGGCGGAGCGCAACATCGAGGTGTACAAGGGCAACGCGCGCGTCATCAGGGAGGCGCTCGACGCGGTGGGCGTGTGGTACTGCGGCGGCGTGAACGCGCCCTATGTGTGGATGGAGTGTCCGCGGGGCCTGGGCAGCTGGGAGTTCTTCGACTACCTGCTCGAGAACGCCCAAGTGGTCGGAACCCCCGGCGTCGGGTTCGGGCCGTGCGGCGAGGGCTTCTTCCGCCTCTCGTCGTTCGGCAGCCCCGAAGACACCGCCGAGGCCATGCGCCGCCTGAGGCGGCTGCTCGCGTAGCCGCGCCGCGCGGCGGGCGCGCGGGCAGCGTGCGCGATGGGACGGCGACCGAGGGCTCGCGGCGTGCGCGCGGGTGGCGTGCGTGGGGCGGCGTGCGGTGGGCGCGCGGCCTTCCCTTCCGCCGCTTCTTTCCGGGCGTGGATATTCTCAAACGGGTATAATGGCGGCAACCCTATGAACGAGGCGCCGCGCGGGGTCGGCCCTGCGCGGCGCCTTCTTGCGGAAAGGAACGCCCATGACGGACATGATCTCGCTGGAAGAGGCGCGCGAGCTGGTGCTGGCCAAGGTGGCGCCGCTCGGGTCGGAGGAGGTTCCCCTGCTCGATGTGGTGGGCCGCGTGGCCGCCGCCGACCTGACGAGCGACATCGACATCGCCCCCTTCGCGCACTCGGCCATGGACGGCTTCGCCCTGCGGGCCGATGAGATCGCCGGCGCCACCGAAGAGGCGCCCGTCGCGCTCAAGGTCATTGCGGAGATCGGCGCGGGGGACGTGTTCTCAGGCGCCATCGCCCCGGGCGAGTGCGTGCGCATCATGACCGGCGCGCCGCTGCCCGACGACGCCGACGCGGTGGTGAAGTACGAGATCGTGGCCGTGCTCGCGGGCGATGGCAAGCCGGGCTCCACCGTGGCGTTCTCCGCTCCGGCGAAGCCGGGCGCGAACGTGCGCGCCGCCGGCGAGGAGGCGCGCGCCGGCGAGGTGGTGGTGGAACGCGGCGAGGTCATCGGCGCGGCAGGCGTGGGCTTCCTCGCCAGCTGCGGCGTGCTCCAGGTGCCCGCCTACGCGCGCCCGCGCGTGGCCATCATCGCCACGGGCAGCGAGCTCGTGCCGCCCGACCAGGTGCCCGGTCCCGGGCAGATCCGCAACTCCAACAGCTACGCCATGGCCGCCTGCGCCCAGGAGGCGGGCGCCGTGCCCGTGGTGCTGCCCATCGTCGCGGACACCTTCGAGGCCCTGCGCGACGCCGTGGACGCCGCCACGCGCGAGTACGACTTCGTGGTGACCACCGGCGGCGCGGCCAACGGCGACTTCGACTTCATCAAGCCGGTCGTGGAGGAGCTCGGCGAGCTGCTCATGACGTCGGTCAACATGCGCCCCGGCAAGGCGCAGACGTTCGGCCTGGTCAACGGCACGCCCGTCTTCGGCCTGCCGGGAAACCCCGCGGCGGCCTACTGCGGCTTCGAGCTCATCATCCGCGCGGCGCTGCGCAAGATGCAGGGCTTCTCGCACCTTGACCGCCCCGCGGTGCAGGCGCGCCTGACCGCGCCGGTGCGCAAGAAGGATGTGCGTCGCCTGTTCAGCCGCTCCACGCTCACGCGCGCGGCCGACGGCGCCTTCGAGGTGACGCCCGCGAAGAACCAGAGCTCGGGCCTGTTCGGCCCCATCCAGAAGTCGAACTGCCTGGCCTCCATCCCCGAGGGCCCGCAGATGCTCGAGCCGGGCGATGCGGTGGAGTGCATCCTGCTCGACGTATCTGAGGAAGTGCCGCTGTAGGGAAGGCCCGCGTCCGCACCCGCTTCAGCGGGCGCCTCGCCTGCGGGTGCCCGCCCGGGGCGCCGCGGGCCCCCGCCCCCCGCCCGTTCCGCCGAACGAAAGGAACCCCCATGTCCCACGATCATTCTGCTCAGCCCGTCACCTTCGCCATCGTCACCTGCTCTGACACGCGCTCGATGGCCGAGGACGCTGCCGGCGCCGCGCTCGAGCGCCTCATCGCCGAGGCGGGCTGGACGTGCGCGTCCCACGTGGTGGTGCGCGACGAGCGCGCCGACATCGCGGCGGCCATCGTCGAGGCCGCCGACGCGCCGGAGGTGGACGTCGTGCTCACCTGCGGCGGCAGCGGGCTGTCGCTGCGCGACGTGACGCCCGAGGCCACCCGCGACGTGTGCGACCGCGACGTGCCCGGCATCGCCGAGGCCATGCGCTACCACAGCCTCCAGATCACGCCCTTCGCCATGCTCTCGCGCGCCGTGTGCATGCAGCGCGGGCGCACGCTCGTGGTCAACCTGCCCGGCTCCACCAAGGCGGCCACCGAGAACTGGGAGGGCATCGTGGCGGCGCTGCCCCACGCCGTGAAGATGATGGCCGGCGGCGGGCACGAGTAGTCCCGCCCTCTGCGGCGCGGGGCGCCGGCATTCGCCCCGGCCTGCGCGTCGGGCCCGCGCCCTCGCGCCGATGCTCGGCTCGGGCGCGACACCGGCCCCGCGCCTGCTTCCGCACGCGCCCCTGCGGGCCCGCGACGGCACGCCGCCGCGGGCCCGTTGCGCTATACTGGCAGGCGATCAGGCAAGCAAGCGAAGCAGAGGCACCCCATGACAGAACCACTCAACGGCTTCACGGGATTCGGTCGGCGCGACCCCGGGTTCGTCTCGGCCAGCCAGGCCATGCGCCAGGCCGAGACCGAGGCCCGCATGGCCCGCTCGGATCCGTCGAGCACCGCCCGGCTCGCCCACGAGGCGCGCGCGGCCAACGCCCAGGCGCTCTCGCAGGCCACGGCCGACTTGGGGCGCGTGGGCGGGGCCTGGGGCGCGCCGGCGTCCCAGACGGGCGTCCTGCGCTTCACCCGCGGCGGCGCGGGCGGTGCGACGGCCTTTGACCCCGACAAGCTCGCCCTCATCCCGCCCGTCGAGCGCCGCTGGTCATGGGTGGAGATCGACCTCAACGCCATTCGCCACAACGCCACGGCGGTCAAGCGGCGCCTAGCGCCGGGCACGCGGCTCATGGCCGTCGTGAAGGCCGACGCCTACGGGCACGGCGCCGTGCAGTGCGCCAAGACCGCCCTCAACTCCGGCGCCGAGTACCTGGGCGTCGCCACGGTGGAGGAGGCCATCGAGCTGCGCGAGGCGCTCATCAACGCGCCCATCCTCATCCTGGCGGAGCCGCCGGCCACCGCCATCCCGCTGCTGCTCGGCTACAAGGTGATGCCGACCGTCTACTCGGCTGAGTTCGCCATCCAGTACGCCGAGGCGGCCGACGCCCTGGGCCTGCGCGCCCCCTTCCACCTCAAGGTGAACACCGGCATGAACCGCATCGGCGTGCGCCATGACCAGGTGGTGCCCTTCATGCACCAGGTGGGCTTCCACCGGGCGCTCGAGCTGGTGGGGACGTTCACGCACTTCGCCACGGCCGACTGCGCCGAGACGCTCGACTTCCAGATTCAGGTCAAGCGCTTCATCGAGGCCGTCAACGCGCTGCGCGCCGGCGGCATCGACCCGGGCATCATCCACGCGGCCAACTCGGCGGCGGCCATCCGCTACCCCGACGTGCAGTTCGACATGGTGCGCCTGGGCATCGGCCTGTACGGCTTCCACCCCTGCCCGGAGACGTTCCCGCTCATCGAGCTTCGGCCCGCCATGAGCGTGAAGGCGCGCATCACCGACGCGCGGCTCGTGCCCATGAGCGAGGGCGTCAGCTATGGGCTGCACTACCGCAGCCCCGGCTCGGTGAAGATCTGCACGCTGCCCATCGGGTACGCCGACGGCCTGCGCCGCGGCCTCTCGGGACGCGTGGAGTTCCTGATGGGCGAGCACCGCGTGCGCCAGGTGGGCAACATCTGCATGGACCAGTGCATGTTCGAGGTCGACCTGCGCACCTACGGCACGCGCACGCGCATCGACCCCCAGGTGGGGGACGAGGTGGTCATCGTGGGCGCTGTGGGCGACGCGGTGGTGACCATCGACGAGATGTGCGACCTGCTGGACACCATCCCCCATGAGGTGGCCATCGGGTTCGGCTGCTCGCGCTTGCCGCGCGTCTACGTGTAGCGCGCGGGCGGTGCTGCCGGGCGCCGGCGGGCGTGGGCGGTGCTGTCCGCGCGCTGGACGCCGGGGCGCCGAGGGCGGGCGCTTGCGGCGTCGGGTGCCGGGG
>NZ_QWKK01000119.1 GCF_009911695.1 Enterorhabdus sp. P55
GCCATGGCGCCGCTTCCCGGGCTCAGGTAGTACCAGGTGCCCCGGTCGAGCACCCAGCCCTCGGCCATGGCGCCGGAGCCGTCGAGGTAGTACCACGTCCCGCCCAGCTGCACCCAGCCGGTGGCCATGGCGCCGGAGCCGGGGCTCAGGTAGTACCACGCCCCGTCCACGAGCGCCCAGCCCTCGGCCATGGCGCCGGATCCGCGCAGGTAGTACCACGCGCCGGCCGAGCTCGCCCAGCCGGTGCGCATCCAGCCCGCGTCGTCGAAGAGGTACCACGCGCCGCCGACGCGCTCCCAGCACGACCTGGCGTAGCCGCCCCTGTCGTAGGCGTACCACCACCTCCCCGAGGACTCCCTCCACGAGCCCGCCTGGGCGGCGTGGGCCTCCCCGGCATCGAGCGAGGCCTGGGCCGCCGCGAGGGCGCCGGCGCCCCCGAGCGCCAGGGCGCCGGCGAGCGCCGCCGAGGCGAGCCCGCGCGCTATCGATCTGGACATATCCTTCTCCTTTCTCATGTCCCTTAACGGCTTAGAGGTTCTTCTTCACCCAGATGTTCTTATGATCGGTCGTATCCAAGTCGCCCCACTGCTCTATGAGCGTCATGTCAAGGTCAGCGCACCCAAAGCACTGAAGCTCGGTGAGCGAGGGGCAGGCGAACGGGTCGAAGGTCGTAAGGCTGCTTCCGGTGATATAGAGCGACTCAAGCGCCGCGGCTTGGGATACGTCAAGGTCGGTGAGGGGATTTCCGCTGGCCACCAGCATCGTGAGCTGCGGAAGCTTGCCCGTGCGCAGGGCGGCCAGCTGGTTCTCGGAGCAGTCAACCCGCTGCAGCTGCGGGCAGCCGTCTATGCTGAGCGAGGCCAGTTGGTTGTTTCGGCAACTCAAGTTCTTCAAGGCCGCAAGCCCGCTTGCGTCGAGCGAGGTCAGCTGGTTGCCCGAGAGCTCCACGTACTCAAGTCGGGGCATTCCCTGCAAATCGAGGGACGAGACCTTCGAGTCATAGCAGAAGAGGCTCGTCATGGCGGGGCAGTCCGTTATCTCCAGCGTTGCAAGCTCGTTGCGCACGTAGGGGGTGACGGGGCCGTTTGCCGCTGCCGCGCCCACGCCCTTGAGAGAGGGACACGAGGCGATGCGCAGCGAGGCAAGGGTCTTGCTGGCGCAGGAGAGGTTTTCCAGGTTCGCATAGCCCTCAAGCTCCAGGGAAGTAAGATGCGAGCCGCTTACGCCTATGTAACGAAGCGCCTTGGTTGCGGGCAGCGTCAGGTTGGCGAGCGGATGGCCGGAGCACTCCAGGAAGGAGAGGGAAGCGCAATCGCTCAGGTCGAGGGTGTCGAGCTTCTTCTGAGAATCATCTTGGGAAGACCAGATGCTCATTATGTTGAGGTATTCCAGGCTGCCGCACCCTGCGAGATCGATGGTATCGAGTGATCCGTTTCTGCACTCGAGCTCAAGGAGCTTGTCGCAGCCCGCGACGTTGACGGAGCGCAATGCGTAGACGGTGCCGCTGCCACCGCCGAGGCTCATGGTCCACCCGCAGATCAGCGCCCGCAGCGACGGGCATCCGCTCGCGTCGATGGACTCGATGGCGGGGTTGTCGGTGAGGATGACGTGGGTGACCTCGTAGCCGTTGATGCGATGGGGGATGGTCACGTCAGGATTATTGCCGTGATACCCGGTGATGGCGATGGCCTTCGCGTCGGGCAGGTTGACCTCGCGGAAGTCGAAGTCGGTTCCGTCATGGGTGGGCTCGCCGACCGCAGCGGGCGTGGCGAACCGCTTTGTGCGCTCCCAGGTGCCGGTGCTGGCGTTGAGCGCGCCCCAGGTGCTCACTTTGGCGGAGTCGAACTCAGACTGGTCGCTTGTGCAGCGGAGCTCGGTGAGCGAGGGGAGCTGGTACGGGTCGATGAAGAGCACGCTCATGCCGCAGTCGAGGGTCTCGAGGGAGTCGCATCCCTCGAGCTCAAGGTCGGTGAGTATCAGGCTGGAGCAGTCGAGGCTGCGCAGGGACGCGCACCCGCTCGCATCGACGGTGGTTATGTCCCTCGAGCCCGTCAGGCGAGCCGACGTCACCGGAACGCCCTTGCTCGTGGCGGAGGGGATGACGATGGTGCTCTCGGATCCGTGGTATCCCGTTATGCTCACGCCGAGGCTGCCATCGGCATCCTTGACGACCTCGCAGTCGAAATCGGCGAGCACGGGGTCGGGCAGGATGGGATCCTCCGGCTCTTCCGGGTCGGGGTCGGGCTCCGTCGGATCCTTCGGATCGTCGGGATCGGGGTTAGGCGCCACCGGGTCCTTCGGGTCGTCCGGATCCGGGTCGGGTTTTCCAGGCTCCTCGGGTGCGACGTAGTTGGGAATCCACTTCCCGTCCTCGCCGACGTAGTAGCCGTCCACCCAGGCCCCGGTGAGCATGGAGCCATCGCCGCCCACGTAGTAGTCGCCCACCCAGGTGTTAGAGGTCATGGCGCCGGAGGGCTGCAGGTGGTACCACTTGCCGTCCACCATCTTCCAGCCGGTGGCCATGGCTCCGCTGCCCGGCTCCAGGTAGTACCAGGTGCCCCGGTCGAGCACCCACCCTTCGGCCATGGCGCCGGATCCGTCGAGGTAATACCACGTGCCGTCCAGCTGCACCCAGCCGGTGGCCATGGCGCCCGAGCCTTCCAGGTAATACCAGGTATTGCCCACGAGCGCCCAGCCGGTGGCCATGGAGCCGCTTTCCGGGTTGAGGTAGTACCAAGTGCCCCGGTCGAGCACCCAGCCCTCGGCCATGGCGCCGGATCCCGTGAGGTAGTACCACGTGCCGTTCAGTTGGATCCAGCCGGTGCGCATGGCGCCGGAGGCATCCATCCAGTACCACTTCCCGTCCACGAGCGTCCAGCCCGTGGCCATGGCGCCGCTCTCAGGATGGAGGTAGTACCAGGCTCCCTTCCACATCTGCCAGCCGGTGGTCATCCAGCCGGCGTCGTCGAAGAGGTACCAGACCCCCTTTATCTTGGCCCACCCGGACTTCGCGTAGCCGCCTGCGCTATAGGCGTACCACCACCTGTCGCCGGATTGCTTCCAGGCGCCAGCTGGCGCCGCGTGGGCCTGCTGCGCCTCGAATGACGCCTGGGCCATTGCGACCGTGCCGGCTCCGCCGATCACAAGCGCGCATGCCAGCGCCGCCGAGGCTACCTTGCGGTTTATCTGACTCAGCATCGTTCCTCCTCCTGCCTGCGGCAGTTCTCCCGATGCGCCCGCCATGCCCCGCGGGCGCCGATGGCCTATAGATACTCCCAATTCGAAGAATTTCGTTGCGCAACAAAGGTCATCGGGGGGGGGGCGCTCGCTCAGCGACTTCGACGCCGGAGCGCCCGTGCTAGAATGACCCCATGATTCGCGGAGATGACATATATGAGCTGAGGCTGTTCGACCAGGTTCTGGCGCGCTTCTCGTTCGGCGAGGACGATCCTGCCATCTTGCGAGAGTGCGATGCCGAGCTTGCGCATCTGATGCCGCTCGGGCTCGAGCTGACCGACGAGGGGCTGTGGCGCTGGCTCTCGACGCGCGCCATCCCTCAGAACCGCCGATTCGCCGTGGAGCTCTGCCGATCCCTCGGGCTGTCTGCCAACGACCGCAGCGGCATCCTGGCGGCCGGCATGGGACTGTCGCTCAACGACTCCTATTGGATAGCTCCCGTGGGTTTCGAGGGAACCTTCTCCGAGGTCAACCTCTTCGAGAACGGGTTCTCGTCGATGCTCGCTGCCGTGGCTTACACCGGCGTCATGAGCGATTTTCATGGCATGACGCCCGCCACTCCCGAGCTCACCACCAACGGCAACCTGCGCAAGGCTTGGCGTATCGAGGAAGACGGCACGCGTCGCCTGTACAAGGGCTCGTCGGATGTGCGCGCCGAGTACGGCGAGGCGCGCGCTGAGTTTCTCGCGTCCCAGGTGGCCGAGGCCATGGAGCTCGACGCCGTGCGCTACGACCTGACTTCGTGGAGCGATGCGTCTGCCGGCCCCAGCTCCGCCTGCGACTGCTTCTGCACGACCGAGGTGTCCTACGTTCCCCAGGCCCTCACCTTCGGGCAGAGCACCCACGGCGCGGCAGCGCGGGCGTATCTGCGCTGGGGGATCGAGCACTTCGAGCGCTACGCCTCCATGATGGTGTTCGATGCGCTTATCTGCAATACCGACCGGCACCTGACCAACTTCGGCGTGCTGCGCGAGAGTCGGACGGGGCGGCTGCTGGAGGCGGCGCCCGTGTTCGACAACGGGCGGTCGCTCTTCTTCAACGTGGGGCTTGATCAGCCGGACGCCTTCGAGGTGGAGGCTCGCTTCGCGCTGCCCGCGTGGCCCCAGGTGACTTTCGACGAGCAGGCGGCCCGGCTCATCGGCCCGCTGCAGAAGGATCAGCTGGAGCGCCTCGGATCCTTCGCGTTCTGCAATAGCGAGGCCCACCCCTTCCCGGAGCCGTTCCTGCGCGAGTTGGGAGAGTTCATCCGACGCCGCGCCGAGGAACTCGCCGCGCTGTCGGAGGTTCCCCGTGACGCTCTCCTTGAGGCGGCGCGGAGGGCCTAGGGCGCGCTGGCGGGCGATGCGGGCTTTCGTCGCGGCAGTCGCTAGCGGCCCAGCGGGATGGTTGGGATGATGGCAATCAGCGCGAATCGCGTTCCTCGGAGCTTCTCCGGTGCTTCTTTTTCTCGCCGGCGTCTTCTCCCTAGATACTGTTGATTTTGCATTTCCGTTATGCGACGAATGTCGACGAGTTCCGACGGGCATCCAGAGACGGGGCTCAGGGTACAGAAGGGGCGGAGGGCGCGCCCTCCGCCCCTAGTCGTGGTTTTGGCGCATGTGCCACCTGAGGCAGGGTAAATGAGGGCAAGAGCTTAGACGAGATCCTTTCGCACCCATTCGCAGTGCTCCCGATAGACACCCCAGGCTTCGATTGCGCTTGCATCGAACCCGTGACCCGGGTAATAGCTGTTATATTTGATGACCTTTAACGCTGGCAAGCCGCTGGGGTCAAAGGTGGTCAGTTGGTTGGCGTAGAAATTGATTATCTGGAGCTTGTTGCATCCATGAACGGAGAGGGACGAGATCTCGTTCCAGCTGCAATTGAGTTCTTCCAGGGCTTTGCAGCTGCTCGTGTCGAGCGCTTTGATTTTGTTATAGTCGCATTGGAGCTCGACGAGCGAAGTGCAGCCGCTTAGATTGAGGGCTGTGAGGGCGCTGTTCTGCTGACAGCTTATCTTCTTAAGCGACGACAATCCGCTGAAAGAGAGATCGACGAAGTTGTTCCTGTAGAAGGTGACCGTTTCGAGCTTTTTGCACGCCGAGAGATCGATGGCTGCGATTTTGCTATGGTATATCGTCAGCGCTGTGAGGTTGGGGCAGTCGGACAGATCGAGGCTTCTGAGCTTGCCTTGGATAGTCGTGGAGATGCCAGACTGATCGATGGTCAGGCTCTCAAGTGCGGGGTGGTCTTCCAGCCTCAGATTCTCGAGCTCCTGCATTTTAAGGGCTATCTTCGTGACTGATTGGCAGGATGTGAAGTCTACCGAGGTCAGGGAAGAGCTTCTTGTCTTGGAGGGGACGATCTCATTGAGGTTAGCCGATGTTGACAGGGTGACCGCGGTGACGGGAAGTCCGTTTATGCTGTTCGGCACGGCTATATCTTGTTTGGATCCTTGATAGGCCTCTATTACGATGTACCCGCTTACAACCGCGCCATCTTTAAGATATTCGGTGCCGGAGTAGACGAAGCCATCGTCTGTTTTGCCGTCAATCTCGCGCGACAGATCCCAATTTGCCGGCTCGCTGGGAAGCGTAGGATCATTGGTATCGCCGGGCGTGCTCGGCGCGTTCGCGTCGCCAGGTTGGGAGGGATCGGAAGGGCCCTGGTAGCCCGGGACCCACTTGCCGTCGGGGCCCACGAAGCAGCCCACCCACTCGTTGACGGCCATGGAGCCGT
>NZ_QWKK01000120.1 GCF_009911695.1 Enterorhabdus sp. P55
CGACCGCCCCAGCGACGGTCCCCACGCCCGCGGCGACCGCGCCCGCGACCCTCGCGTCCCCCGCCGCACCCGCGCCCCTCGCCCCAGCGGCGACCCCCGCCCCCGTGGCGTCCACCCCCACGGCTCGCGCGTCTGCCTCCCGGCCGGGCCCTTCGCTCGATGGGCGTGAAACAAATGTTTCACGTGAAACATACCCCCACCCGGTATCTGACGCTTCGCACCCTGCTGGCGGCGCGCCGTCTTCGGAGCGCAGCGCTCTGGGAGCGGTTCCGTTTGGGCCGGGAATTGCCGTGGGTGCTGGCGTGGCCCTGCTCTCCATGGTTTTTCTGTGAACGCCCTTTTCCACCAATCGCACAGCTCGGCAACGGCTCGTAACAGATTTACCCCCCCCCGCTCAAAGCCACAGTTTCTCCAAACTAACTACTGTTTGCCAGTCCTGAAAACCCGCTTGCCGTCAAATGATGAGCAATAATTCATCATTTACGTTACCAAACCGACACGTTAAAGTGTCTAGCCGTGCATTTGGCCAAAGATCGCACACACGCAAGAGGGACTTCCCGCGGGTCTGCTCCTGTCGATCGGATGCGCAACCGATCCCAGGGGAGCAACATGCCCCAAGGGATGTCCATCGGCCTTCGGCGGAGGGAGGGGGCGGCACGCGCCGTCCAGCAAAAGGAACCGCCGAAAGAACCATAGGAGAGATCAATGCCTTCTTTGAACATTGATCGACGTCGCTTCCTCGGGGCCATGGGTGTCTTGGGCGCAGCGTCGCTGGCGGGAGGTGCGGGCTCTGCCCTCACACCCGATCTGGCCGTTGCCGCTGACGCCGAGTTCCCCGTGCCCAAGAAGGGCAAGCCCATCGAGGCGAGCGTCGATCCCAAGACGGGAGACGTCAAGATCAACGACGACGTCATCGTCCGTTACTCAAGCTGCGTGGGCTGCTACAGCACCTGCGGCAACCGCATCAAGCTCGACCGTGCCTCCGGGCGCGTCATCGGCGTGGGCGGCAATCCCTACAATCCCGCGTGCTCTGGCGACAAGCTGGACTTCGAGGCGCCGCTGGAGGACGCCTATCGCTCCATGAGCTATGCCAACGGCCACGGCGCCATCACCCACGGCACCGTCTGCGGCCGCGGCAACGGCACGCTTGACGGCGTGAGCCAGCCCGACCGCATCACCGTGCCGCTCAAGCGCGCCGGCAAGCGCGGCGAGGGCAAGTGGAAGCCCATCAGCTGGGACCAGCTCATCAAGGAGGTCACCGAGGGCGGCAAGATCTTCGCTGACCTGGGCGAGGACCAGTACGTCGAGGGCTTCAAGGAGCTTCACGACACCACGACTCCCCTCAACCCCGATCAGCCCGACCTGGGCCCCAAGTCCAACCAGATCGTGGTCATGAACACGCGTGCTGACGGTCGCCGCCAGCTCAACGCGCGCTTTGCCACGACCTACGGAACCCTGAATTCCTTCAGCCACAACTCCAGTTGAGGCGCTGCAGGCGGAGCGAGTTCGCTCTATTCATCCGGTTCTGGCACTACCCCCGACACCGCTGGCGGTGTCGAGTACATCCTTTGGTCCGGCTCGTTCCCGGGCGGTAACGGATCCAACTTCCAGTACATCGGCCGCGAGACGGCCCGCGCGCTGCGCAAGGGCAACCTGAAGATCGACGTGCTCGATCCCACCCTGGCCAACGGCGTCATCACGCCCACGGCCGAGGGCATCAACTGGGTGCCCATCAAGCCCGCCACCAACGGCGCGCTCTACTCTGCCATCGCGCAGATTCTCATTCGCGACAACACCTTCGACGCCGACGCCATGGCCTTCCCGAGCCATGAGGCTGCCCTGGCTGGCGGCTACGGCGGTCACACCAACGCCACCTACCTCGTCATCACCGACGAGAACCACCCGAACTACCGCAAGCTGATGCGCGCGGCCGACGCCGGGCTGGAGGTTCCCCCGGCCGATCCGGAGGCCACCATGCAGCCCACGTACTACGTGGTCATCGATGCGGCCACCGGCGAGCCGGCCCTGCACACCGCTGCGGCCAAGGGCGACCTGTTCTTCGAGGGCGAGGTCAATGGCGTGAAGGTGCGCACCGGCTTCAGCATGCTGCGCGACTCGGTCAACGAGCGCACCATCGACGAGTACGCCGAGATCACCGGCATCCCCGCCAGCGAGATCGAGCGCATGGGCAAGGAGTTCGGCTCTCATGGCCACAAGGTGTCCGTCCAGGCCGCCGCAGCCTCGACCGCGTCGGTCGTCGGCTTCGACACCCCGGCTGGCCGCGAGCTGCTCAAGGCCATGATGGGCACCAACCAGATGACCGGCGGCAGCTTCCCGTCCGGCCAGGCCCCCGTCACTGAGGGCAAGGGCGCCTGCTATGACCTGACCACCATCGCCGGCAAGCCGGACGTGTCCAACAAGAACGCCGTCATGATCTCCCGCGGCAGCAAGGCCTGGGAGAAGACCGACGAGTACAAGAGCCGCGTGGCCGCGGGCGAGAAGGACCCCAAGCCGATGCTGCCGTGGTACACCAACGCGCCGCAGTCTGACGCGCAGGCCATCATGTCCATCGTCAACAAGTACCCCTACCAGTGCAAGATCCTCATGACGTGGATGTGCAACGTCATCCAGGCCACCCCGGGCGCCATGCGCGACGAGGTCATCGAGAAGCTGAAGGACACCTCCGTTCTGCCGCTGCACATCGTGTGCGACATCGTGGTGGGCGAGATGGCGCAGTACGCCGACTACCTCATCCCCGACGTGACGCAGTACGAGAGCTTCGGCCTGCCCACCGTGAGCATGATCGGCGGCTACGGCACCACCGTCCGCTGGGAGGCCAAGACCCCCGAGACCACCAAGCTCGCTGACGACCGCTACGTGTGCTGGGAGACCTTCCTCATCGACGTGGCGAAGGCGTGCGAGCTGCCCGGCTGGGGCGAGAACGCCATCCCCGACGTCAACGGTGCGATGCACCCGTTCAACGACTCCTACGACTACTACCTGAAGGCTGTCGCCAACTTGGCCTACGCCGTGGAGCCGGTGGAGGACATCACCGCTGAGGAGGCACACATTCAGGGCCTCGACGAGCTGCCCGAGAACTGGAAGAAGGCCGTCACCGACGAGGAGTGGCCCAAGGTTCTCAAGGTGCTCTCCCGCGGCGGCCGCTACTGGGGCGCGGACTACAAGCGCGGCGCCGACGGTCGCTTCAAGGGGCTCAAGGCCAAGGAGGCCTACGTCTACAACGAGAAGCGCGCCCTCATGACCAACCCGTACTCGGGCAAGCGCCTCTCGCCGACGCTCAACTACAACGAGCAGATGTTCGCCGACCTGTCGCCCATGACGGATCACTACTCTGCCGAGGAGTACCCGTTCCTCTGCAGCGAGCACAAGCCGAAGTTCCGCTCGGTCACGATGCTCTCCAACAGCCCGATCATGCGTGACATCGCCGCGCACAACTACATCGAGATGAACGAGGAAGATGCCGCTGAGCTGGGCATCAAGGACGGCGACCGCGTGCGTGCCATCACGCCGCTGGGCGACGTCACCGAGGGCGAGGCCATGGTGCGCGCCGGCCAGGTGAAGGGCGCCTTCGCGGTGGCCTTCGGCTACGGCCACATCAACTACGGCGCCCAGGACGTGGAGATCGACGGCAAGGTGACCAAGGGCGATCCGGCCATCGCCGCGGGCACCCGCATCCACATGATGGTGGATCCGGTGGTGGCCGAACATGGTGGCCTGGGCATCATCGCCGACAACGACGCGTCCAGCCCCGGCCGCTGCGGCGGCATGTTCAAGATCGAGAAGGCGTAGGAGGTGAGTGACCATGAGTGAGAAGAGACTGGGAATGCTGATCGACCTGGGCGTCTGCATCGGATGCAACGCCTGCACGGTCGCCTGCAAGCAGGAGAACGAACCGCCCCTGACCAAGTTCAACACGTGGGTGGAGAGCTGGGATGCCGAGGCGGAGGACGGCCGCGTGACCCGCGCGAACCTGCCGAAGCTGTGCAACCACTGCGAGAACCCGGCGTGCGTGAGCGTGTGCCCCACCGGCGCCAGCTACCAGGCTGACGACGGAACCGTGCAGATCGATCAGGACAAGTGCATCGGCTGCAAGTACTGCATGGCCGCCTGCCCCTACGGCGTCCGCTATATGGTGGAAGAGTCCGGCGACGTGTCCAAGTGCACGTTCTGCCACCACCGCACCACCGAGGGCCTGCTGCCCGCCTGCGTGAGCACGTGCGTGACCACCTCGCGTATGTTCGGCGACCTGAACGACCCCGACAGCGACATCTCCAAGAAGCTCGCGGAGGCCGGGGACAAGGCCAAGGGCCTGATGGAGGACTTGGGCATGGAGCCCCGCGTCTACTACATCGGGCTCGATGAGACCCTGGCCGCCAAGCCGGTGTCGGCTGTGCACAAGGGAGGCAACGTGATCGCCCCCTATGAGGGGAGGCAGTAATGGTTTGGGATGGAATTGTCGCCATCGACCTGTTCCTGGCGGGAATGGGCGCGTGGACGTTCATCTTCGCGGCGTTTGCCTGCGGCCGTGACGACGCGGCGCGCAAGGCCAAGCTGGCCGCCGTGGCCGTGGCCGTCGTGGCTGTCGGGCTGGGTGCCCTCATCCTGGCCGTGGACGCCCGCGGCGGCATGATGCACCCCCTGCGCTTCGTGCACCTCATCGGCAACCTCGGGTCCGTCATGGCCTGGGGCGTCATCTTCATCAGCCTGTTCCTGGTGGGCGCCATCGTCTGCGCGGGCATGATGCTGGCGAAGAAGCAGCCGCCGAGGGCGCTGGAGATCGTGACGGCCGTGCTCGGCCTGGGCGTCTCCCTCTACACGGGCGTGCTGCTGGGCACCGCCCCGGCCTTCCCGCTGTGGAGCCTGGCCGCGCTGCCGATTGCCTTCCTGGTGTCGGCGGCCTACACGGGCTATGCGGCTTGGGGCCTGGCTACCCGCGTGGCGGGCGGCGGCTCTGCGGCTCCCTCGTGGGTGTCGCGGGCGGCCCTCGTGCTGCCGGTGGCCGAGGCGGCGGCGCTCATTCTGCTGCTGGCCGTGGTGTCCGGCACCGCCGGCAGCGGCGCGGCTGCGGCCGCGGCGTCTGTGGCCAACCTGGTGTCCGGCTCCCAGGCGGTGGTGTTCTGGGGCGGCGTCGTGGCGGTGGGCCTGGTGGCTCCGCTGGCCCTGGCCGTCCTGCGCCAGCGTCAGGGCGATAAGGCCCCGGCGTGGTATGGCCTGGCCGAGTGGGTGTGCATCCTGGTGGGCGGCTTCGCCTTCCGCTATGCCGTCGTGATGGCCGCTGTGCCCATCTTCCTGTAGGAAAGGACTTCGGCCATGACCGATAACACCCCCACCCTCGACGCCGCCCAGCTGCGGGGGTTCGCCCTGGTGGCGGATGCCGTCGCCCGGGCCCTCGCCCAGCAGCCCGACGAGGCCGTCGTGGGCGAGGTGCAGCGCGTGGCCGAGGCGCTCGGCGATGACCGCTTCGCGGCGGTCACGCCGGGCGAGGCCCTGGAGCAGCGGTTCTTCGACCGCTTCGTGGTAACCGCGAGCCCCTACTACCTGCCGCTGGTGGAGGGGAGCGTGCGCGAGGCCTACGAGGATGACGGCCGCCTGCGCTTCGGGCCCCTGCGTTCGCGTCATTCCGACCACGTGCTCTCGTGCTACCGCGCGGTGGGGTTCGACCCCGCCGGGTGGGGCGCCCGCGGCGTGGTGGCCGAGGGGCTGAAGCCCGACGCCCTGGCCTGCGAGCTGGAGTTCATGGCGTCCCTGGCGCTGGTCGCGAGCGGTGACGCGGCGGCCGGCGCGGCCGAGACCCCGGGGGCCGGCGAGGCCCCGGGGGCCGATGCCGAGGGGCGGGCGGCCGCCGCCC
>NZ_QWKK01000121.1 GCF_009911695.1 Enterorhabdus sp. P55
CCGGCGCGCGGGGGCCGGGGGCCGCGGATGGCGGGCAGGCCGAGGGCGGGGTCAAGGCCGGTGTCGCGGGCATGGAGCGCGGCGCGGCGGGCGCGGGACCCGGCGTCGGCGTAAAGCACCAGATCGAGGCCGAGGGGGATGACAAGTCCCGCCAGCACGAAGCCTCCCCAGAAGAGCCAGGCTCCCGGGCCGGCCACGAGCGCGGCCACCGACGCGCGGGCTGCGGCATCGGTGAGCGTAGCGGCTGCGGCGGGGGCGGCAGCCAGGGCGTCGAGACTCGACGGGTCAGCCGCAGACGCGGGCGTCGCAACGGCAGGAGCGAGCGCGGCGGCACCCGCCGAGATGGCGGCCGCCAAGTCGGGCAAAGAGCCCCCGGCCGCCAGCCACACCGCCACGATGGCGGCTGCGACCGCCACGGCCTCCAGTGCGATGAGGGCGCCGTCAGCCAGAGCCAGGCGCGCGAGCACGACCCCGAAGTCAGCCGAAGCGCCGGTCAGGTGCGCCGTCGCCATCACGAGCGCGATGCCGCACGAGGCGGCCGAGAGCGTGAACAACGCCGGCAGCCAGGGCGTGCACCACAGCGGCACCGCGGGCATCGACGCCAGCAGCAGCCCCGTGTAGGCGGCCGTGGTCAGGGCCGCCAGAGCGGTGAGCGCCTCTAAGGTCGCCAGCGCGCCGGGCCGAACGGCCAGGGCGCCGCGCCAGATGGCGGCCAACAGCGCCGCCAGCCCGAGGCAGACCACAAGGGCCCAGGCGCCGAGGGAGATGTAAGAGGGAGTGGGCGAGACCATCAGCAGAAGCAGGCGATCGGGACGCCCCAGGTCCGCCGCCAGGCATGCGATGCCCACGGCGAGGCATGCCGCCGACACGGTAAGCGCCGGCGCGAACAGGCGCGACCAACGCCGGCCCTCGCCCGTGCGGAGGCGAGCGGCCAGAGCGGGCGCGAGGACGGAGGTGTCGGCCAAGAGGCCCATGAGGGCGCACACCAGACACCCGCCGGCGCCCGTGCCGCCCAGGAAGAGGTAACCCACCACCAGGTCGCCGAACACGCCCCTCCCCCTTTCCGCCACGCGCCCGCGCGCCCGCCTGTCGCGTCGCGGGTCCCCGACTGCGCCCGGCCTCCGCCG
Organism: Enterorhabdus sp. P55; assembly: GCF_009911695.1. Lineage (GTDB taxonomy): Bacteria > Actinomycetota > Coriobacteriia > Coriobacteriales > Eggerthellaceae > Enterorhabdus. Next base: position 1,128 of record NZ_QWKK01000121.1, read on the forward strand.
ACGCAACCCCCAGTCCGCGCCCGGACTCCGCCGGCACACGAGAGACCCCCGTCGCCCCCAGCTCGAGCGCATTACGTGGCGTCCGCGCCTGCTGGCACGACGCGTTCCACCGACGCGCCGCATCACGCGGCGCTTCCGGCGGGGAGCACCGCGCGACGCCCGCCCTTGTCGTTCGGATTATCATAAGACAATCTTGCCTGAAGCGGTAGCTATAACCTGCGGACGTGGAATCGCCCGCCCGGCACGGGCTGCTCGACGCCGATGTCCCCGCCGCCAGGCGCGCCGAGCCCTCACTGCCACTTTTCGCCGCCCAGATGGCACTAATTTGCGATTTGGTACGGTTGCAAGCCGTCGCAGCCGTCCCAAAGACGCCCTCCCCCCGCTGCCATGCCTCAAAAACAGAGACGTTTTCCCAGGTCGCAGTTTGCCATGACGAACTTCAATATCGCCCAAGTCATCTCACAGCCGTACCAAATCGCGAATTAATGCCAGTTTGGCCGAAGAAAGTGGCGGCAGCACGTCCTTTCGGTCATCGGGAGGCACGCCGCGCGCCGCCTCGCCCGACCAGCCCGCTCCATCGCGCGGCACGGCAGGCTCCCGACGAGCTTCGCGTACGCGGGGCGTTGCGCGAAGCCGCCAGCCGTGCTATAGTGCGCGACCGTAGACATACCGCCTGCCGCCGGGTAGGCCCCAAGCACTCATTTGATGCGCATCGTTAGGCCTTTGAAGATGCTCATCAGATGGGTGCTTTTTGTTTATCCGGCCGCCGGCGATCACGGCGCGCAGCTGCACGCCGCAGCCCGACCGAAGGAGGAAGCCATGAAGCAGTTCGTCACCGAGGACTCGTTCTGGGAGCTGTTCCCCGACGCCCGCATCGGCGTGGTGGTGGCCCACGGCATGCGCCCGACCGCCGAGGTGCCCGAGGAGGACGCCCGCGCCATCGCCCGTCGCCTAGCCGAGGCGAACAGCGCAGCCGATGCGCACCTCAATTCCAACACCATCTCGCAGAACGAGGTGGTAGCCGTCTGGCGCGACGCGTACCAGAAGTTCAAGACGAAGAAGGGCGCCCGCTGCTCGGTGGAGAACCTGCTCAAGCGCGTGCTGAAGGGCAACCCCGTGGGCCCCATCACGCCGTCGGTGGACGCGTACAACGCCGTGTCGCTCGCCTACGCCCTGCCGGTGGGCGGCGAGGATATCGACGCCATGGACGGCGACATCCGCTTGGGAATCACTGAGGGCGGCGACGCGTTCCGCGCGCTCGGCGAGGACGAGGACGCCCCCACGCTCGCCGGCGAGCTGTGCTACCGCGACGACGCAGGCGCCATCTGCCGCTGCTGGAACTGGCGCGACGGGGTGCGCACGGCGCTCACGGACGAGTCGGCCAAGGCGTTCCTCATCATCGAGTCGGTGGATCCGGCGCGCGCCGACGACCTGCAGGCCGCCATTGACGAGCTGGCCGAGCTGGTCGAGCAGCACCTGGGGGCGACTATCTTCGCGAAGGAGGTCGTCACGCGCGACAACCCGACCATGGTCATCGATGAGTAGGACCGCGCTCGCCTCGGGCGTGGGCGTCGGCTCAAGCTCGGGCACGGCTGCGGGGCAGATCGCGCCCGGGGCCGGCGCCCACGTCGGCGCTTTCGGCTGCTCAAGCCGGCGCGGGGCGCGAGCGCGCGCCGCGGGGGCCGCGCGCCGCTCAGCTGTGGAAGGCGCGCCATGGACTGGGTAGTGCTCATCGCGTCCGGCATGATGGAGTCGGTGTGGGCCATCGCGCTGGGCAAGTCGGACGGGTTCGCGCACCCGGGCCCCACCGTCGTGTTCGTCGGCGCGCTCGTGCTGTCGATGGCGGGGCTCGCCTTCGCCACCAAGACGCTGCCGGTGGGCACGGCGTATGCGGTGTGGGTGGGCATCGGCGCGGCGCTCACCGTCGTCTACGGGATGGTCACCGGCAGCGAGCCGGCCAACCTGGCGCGCATCGCGCTCATCGTCGGCCTGGTGGGCTGCGTCGTGGGCCTGAAGCTGGTCGGGGGCGAGGGGTAGCGCGCCCGGGGAGCGCCGCCCCGTCATGCACGCCGTTCGGCTGCGGCGTCTGCGACGACCCCCACGAGGCGCGCAACCGGCACTGCCCGAACGACCGGACGCCCGGCCCGGCTCGCCCCGCCCGAACGCGGAGGGCCGACAGGGGTCGCGCCGGGAGTTGCGGGGCCGAGCGCGGCCGATTGCGCCCGGACCCGCAGGTTTCTGGCCATTTTCGCCATGGTTTACGCTGATTTCGCCGGATATTCGCGCGCTGAATTTCCCCGACCTGGGGAAACGCCGGGGCCTCCCCCTCCGAGGTGCGTAAAACGTGGCGAAAATGGCCAGAAACCTGCGAGAGGGCCAGCCGGAAGGGGGCCTCCGGCGAGAAGGCGGCTCCTCCGCCGGGGCGGGCGGCCGGCACCCGGCGCGCGAACAGAACCGCGGGCGCCGCGGTGAGCGACGCCCCAGGCGCCCTCGCGACGCGCCCCGGCCAACTGCCGGCGCGCGACCCTACAGGATGCCGGCGGTCTTCAGGCCGAAGTAGCCCAGCACCACCACGCCGACGACGATGCGGTACACGCCGAAGGCGGTGAAGTCGTTCTTCTTGATGTAGCCCATCAGGAACTTGATGGACAGGATGGACACGACGAACGCCGTCACGATGCCAACCGCCAGCACGGCGATCTCCGTGCCGGTCATAGCGAGGCCGCCCAAGACGAACTTGAGCGCCTTGAGCAGGCCCCAGCCGAACATCACGGGGATGGCCAGGAAGAACGTGAACTCGGCCGCCGCCGTGCGCGAGCAGCCGCACAGCATGCCGCCGATGATGGTGGAGCCCGACCGCGACGTGCCGGGAATGATGGCGAGCATCTGGAAGCAGCCGATCTTGAGGGCCGTCTTCCAGTCGATCTCGTCCACGGTGCGCACCTTGAACAGGGCGGCCTCCGCGTCGTCGCCGTCGTCGCCTGGGCCCACGCAGACATCCATCACGCGGCCGTCCGCTGCGCCGGCGGCCACGGGGCGCTCGTAGTAGTCCTGCGGGACGCGAGCATGCCGGCCGCGCGGGCGCTCGAAGACCGGCTGGCGGTCGGCGCGGCTTCCCGCCGCAGGGCGCCGCTGGCTGCGCGCGGCCAGGTAGGCGGCCTCGCGCTTGCGGTTATAGCGCTCGATCGCGATGAACGCGATGCCGTAGATGATGAGCGCGACGGCCACCGTCCACGCGTTGTAGAAGTACTCGCTGAAGAAGTCGTCCAGCGTAAGACCGATGGCCGCCGCCGGAATGCACCCGATGACCACCATGCCCCACAGCCGCCAGGTGCCGCGCTTCTCGGCTGCGGTCTTGCGCGGCGAGAACGGGTTGAGCTTGTGGAAGTACAGCACGAGCACCGCGCAGATGGCGCCGATCTGGATGACCACGAGGAACAGCTCGAGGAACTCGGGGCTCACGGCCAGCTTCACGAACTCGTCGACGAGGATCATGTGACCGGTCGAGGAGATGGGCAGCCACTCGGTGATGCCCTCGACCACGCCGATGAGCAGCGCTTTCAGTATCTCGATGATCATATCCACGGCGAAGTCCTCGTCAGATCGGCAGCAGGTCTGGAGACGCAAACGCGGCCTTACGCCGCGTCAACATCCGGTGCATGGTATCACGGGCCGTCAGAGGGAGCGTATACTTCCGGAAAGGAAACACATTTGGGGGAAGACACGCGGCTTTCGTCGAGAGCGCCGCCTGGCCCGCACGCGGGGCGACAGGCGCTGGCGAAGAACCGGGTGGGAGCTGCGCGTGCCGCGCGGGAGGATCGACGCCCGACAGGGAGGACGAAGCGAAGGGAGGCCCGGTGGCCGACGTCTACGACATGCACTGCCATCTGGGGTTCGCGGCGGATGCGCCGGCGCTTGCCCGCGGGGGCGCGGCGGCGGGCGTCCGCGCGCTGTCGTGCGCGGTGACGCCCGACGACTTCGTGGCGACCCGCGAGCTCCTGGCCCCCTACCCCGACCTCCACGCCGCCTTGGGCCTCCACCCCTGGTGGGTGGCGGACGGCCGCGTGGGCGCGCCTGACCTGGCGTGCTTCGAGGAGCTGGCGGAGCAGACCCCCTTCATCGGCGAGATCGGCCTCGACTTCGCCGGCGCGCGGGCAAGCGCGCGCGAGGCGCAGGTGGAGGCCCTGCGGCGCGCGCTGGCCGCCACCGCGCCGCGCGGGGGCCGGCTCTACTCCGTCCACGCGGTGCACGCCGCCGACGCGGTGCTCGACCTGCTGGACGAGGCGGGCGCCTTCGCGCCTGACGCCGGCAACGATGTGGTCTTCCACTGGTTCTCCGGCACCTCCGCCGAGCTCGCCCGCGCCCGGGCCCGGGGATGCTGCTTCTCAGTGGGGCCGCGCATGCTCGCCACCCGCCGCGGCCGCGCCTACGCCCGCGACCTGCCCGCCGACCGCCTGCTGCTGGAGACCGACGCGCCCTCCCGCCCGGGCGAGGCGCTCGAGGCCGCCGCCTGGCAGGCACGGCTCGACGACGCCCTGGCACAGCTGGCGGCGGCCCGTGGCGACG
>NZ_QWKK01000012.1 GCF_009911695.1 Enterorhabdus sp. P55
CGCGCTGGCGAGCGCGGCGAGAACAAGTGGGAGCGCATCAGCTGGGACGAGGCCTACGACATCATCGTGGAGAAGGTCAACTGGATCAAGGAGACCCACGGCTCCCACACCATCATCTTCGACCACGGCACCGGCCGTAACATCGGCTGGCAGCTGCCCCTGTTCGCCTCCACGGCGCTTGAGACGCCCAACGTGTGCAACTTCGGCTTCACCGGCTTCGCGTGCTACCTGCCGCGCATGATCGGCGCGTCGGCGAAGATGGGCGAGATGACCATCATCGACGTGTCCGAGACCCACGAGATGCGCTACGCGGCCGATACCTTCCGCCGCCCCGACGTCATCATGGTGTGGGGCAACGAGCCGCTCAAGGCCAACGCCGACGGCTTCTTGGGCCACTGGATCGTCGAGTGCATGCAGATGGGCACCAAGATCATCTCCATCGACCCGCGCCTGACCTGGCTGGGCTCCCGCGCTGAGTACTTCCTGCAGGTGCGCCCCGGCACCGACGCCGCGCTGGGCATCGCCATGCTCAACACCATCATCAACGAGGACCTCGTCGACCACGACTTCATCGACAAGTGGGGCTACGGCTACGAGCAGCTCGTCGAGTCGGTGCAGGGCAAGGACGCCGACTGGGCTGCCGAGATCTGCGGCGTGCCGGCCGAGGACATCCGCGGCGCTGCGCGTCTGTACGCCACCGCCGAGTCCGCCTCCATCCAGTGGGGTCTCGCCTTCGAGCAGCAGCTGTCCGCCCTCGGCGTGACCGCCGCGGCCTGCGACCTCATGGGCGTCACCGGCAACATCGACAACCCCGGCGGCAACCTGCTCATCAAGTGCGCCTTCGACATCGAGAAGCGCTACGGCCTGGGCGACTTCAAGATCCCGCGTGAGGAGTACGCCGGCAAGATGACGCTCTCCGCCGGCATCGAGTCCTCCGACATCGTGGCCTGCGCCGCCACCGACCCGCTGCTGCACGCGGTGGAGACGGGCGATCCGTTCCAGCCCCAGATGCTGTGGATCGAGTCCGCCAACCCGCTGGCCTGCTCCGGCATGGACGCGCCCCGCATGTACGAGGCCATGAACAAGATCCCGTTCGTCGTCGTCGCCGACCCGTTCATGACCCCCACCGCCGTGGCCCACGCCGACATCGTGCTGCCCGTGGCCATGAGCTGCGAGCGCAACGCCGTGCGCACCTGGTGGACGCCGGCCCGCTCCATCTCCAAGTGCACGAGCTACTACGAGGCCAAGTCCGACGAGCAGATCATCCTCGACCTGGGCCGCCGCCTCAAGCCCGAGAACTGGCCCTGGAAGGACGACAAGGAGCTCTCCACCTGGTACCTCTGCGACCAGTACGCCGAGGGCGGCACCCGCTACGAGGGCGACTTCGAGGAGCTGCAGGCCCGCGGCGGCTACAAGTACGACCCGTGGGACGCCGAGTACTACAAGTACGAGAAGGGCATGTGCCGTCCCGACGGCGAGCCGGGCTTCGACACCGCCACCGGCCGCTTCGAGTTCTGGAGCTGGGGCTACAACCACTGGGGCGTCGACCCGATGCCGTACCACATCGAGCCGAAGGACTCCCCGGTCTCCACGCCGGAGAAGTTCAAGGAGTACCCGTTCATCGCCACGTCCGGCGGCCGCTCCTACGAGTTCTTCCACTCCGAGCACCGTCAGCTGGAGACCATGCGCGAGTTCCATCCCTACCCGCTGGTGACCATCCACCCGGAGGCCGCCGCCGAGTACGGCATCGAGGACGGCGACTGGGTGTGGATCGAGTCCACCCACGGCCGCTGCCGCCAGAAGGCGTTCCTGTTCCCTGGCATCAAGAAGGACACCATCCACATGGAGCATGCGTGGTGGTACCCGGAGGAGGAGGCCGCTGAGCCCAGCCTGTTCGGCGTGTTCGATTCCAACATCAACAACATGACCCTCAACTTCGAGACCGGTCAGGGCGGCATCGGCTCGGGCATCAAGAGCTTCCTCGCCCGCATCTACAAGTACGAGCCCGGCGACCAGATGCCCGGCGAGAAGGTCACCCGCGAGGGCGGCTGGGGCGACTACATCGTCGGCGTCATGGCCGGCGACGCCGAGTCCGCGGCCCAGGCCGCCGAGGGCAACGCCAAGCTCATGAAGCAGCTCGAGGATGCCAAGCGCGTCCAGGCCATGAAGGTGGAGGACGCCGACATGCAGGGCCGCAACGCGCTCATCTACGCCAAGGAGCACGGCGAGGCCGAATAGCAGACCCAGGAGAAACGAAGAGGAGGCGAATACCTAATGACTAAGGCGATTCTCGTCAACTACGACTACTGCACCGGCTGCCATTCCTGCGAGGTGGCCTGCAAGAAGGAGCTCGACCTGCCCAAGGGCGAGTTCGGCATCAAGGTGGAGGAGGTCGGGCCGTTCCAGTTCAGCACGCGCCCGGGCCTCGAGGGCACGTGGGAGTGGACCTACATGCCCGTCATCACCCAGGCCTGCGACATGTGCGCCAGCCGCACCGCCGAGGGCAAGATGCCCATGTGCGTCCAGCACTGCCAGGCGTGGTGCATGTACTACGGCGAGGCTGAGGAGCTTGTCAAGAAGATGGACGGCAAGACCCGCTGGTCTCTGATCACCGTCAAGGAATAAAGGGGATATGACGGCCGCGGGCGCTCCGAGGGGCGCGCCCGCGGCCCCATGACTGAAGGGGGGTTCACTATGAGCATGACCGACGAGGTTTGCTCGCACGTCGTCGCGGCCGACTTCTCGACGCTTGACGACTTCACCATCACCCGCGTCAAGACCCGCGTGCTCGACTCCATCGGCGTCATCGCCGCCGGCGTGCACGCTCCCATGTGCGACGAGCTGTACGACCTGCTGCTGAGCTACGGCACCACGCCGCAGAGCTCGGCGTTCTTCCGCAAGAAGGCCATCGACACGCCGTCTGCCGCCATGATCAACAGCTTCTCCATGCGCTCCTACGACTTCGAGGCCATCGAGGCCGAGAACCCGGGCAAGAAGAGCTCCGCCGCCCACATCAGCGGCACCACCGTCCCCACGGCGCTCGCCTGCGCCGAGCGCGCCAAGGCCTCCGGCCGTGACTTCATCACCGCGCTGGCCCTCGGCGACGACATCGCCGCCCGCCTGGGCGCTGCGTCGGGCTTCGACGTGTACGGCGGCTGGGACAACACCAACACCATCAACGGCCTGGGCGCCACCGTCATCGCCGGCAAGCTGGCCAAGCTCTCCGAGGTCCAGCTGAACAACGCGCTCGGCATCGACCTGAACATGCTCGGCGGCTCGATGGACAACATCAACTTCAAGACGCTGTCCTTCAAGCTTCCCATGGCGCTGGCCTCGCGCAACGCCATCTTCTCTGCGGACTTCGCGGCCCGCGGCATGACGGCCACCCATGACGCCTTCGGCGGCAAGAAGGGCTACTTCTTCCTGTTCTGCGGCGACGCCCAGAAGCCCGAGATCCTCTGCCAGGACCTCGGGAAGGTGTTCTACGGCGACGTGGTCATCAAGCCGTGGTCGGCGTGCCGCGCTACCCACCCCTCCATCGACGCCTGCATGCAGATCGTCGAGGCCCACGACATCGACCCCGAGGCCGTGGAGAAGGTCGTCATCCACGCCACCCCGCGCACCGCTGCCGGCTTCGTCGGCCAGCCGTGGGAGATTGGCGAGGAGCCGCAGGTGAGCGGCGCCTTCAGCATCATCTACACCGCCGCGGTGGCCATCGCCACCAAGGCCGTGCGCCCGGAGTCCATGAACCGCGAGGCCATGGAGGACCCGGCGCTCAAGCGCCTGATCGACAAGATCGAGATCGCGCCCACCCTCGCGCCCGACGAGTACCAGACGGCCGAGGTCGACATAGTCATGGCGGACGGCACCCAGTACCACGCCCGCTGCGATGTGCCCAAGGGCGACATCTACAAGAGCGCGATGACCGATGAGGAGGTGTTGGACAAGTTCTACAAGAACATCGAGTTCTCCCAGACGCTTTCGCGCGAAGACGCGGATCGCGTCGTCGAGACCGTGGCACGCCTTGAAGAGCTCGATGACATCACCGAACTGACCAAGTTCATGCAGTAGTAGATTAAGAAAGAAGGGGAATTCGATGGCTACTACGAAAACCCAAGACGGCGGCCAGAAGTATGGCGTGACCGTCCAAGTCGCCGCACTGCTCGTCATCACGATGCAGTACGTGCAGTCCTTCGTGACGCCTGGCCTGGCCACGGTGCGCGCGGCCTACGCGGGCCTCGGCATCGACACCGTCATGATCCAGCAGATCCAGGGCATCCCGTCCCTGATGGCCATCTTCGGCGCCATCCTGGTGGGCATCTTGGAGCGCTACATGAAGAAGAAGCACATCCTGATCCTCGCCATGGTGCTCATGTTCATGGGCTCGCTCGCGGCCTTCGTGCCCGAGACCGTGGAGGGCTTCTGGCTGCTGCTGGCCACCCGCGTCGTGCTCGGCCTCGGCCGCGGCATGATCTTCCCGATGGCCTCCTCCTTCATCGCCGACCTGTTCACCGGCAAGAAGCGCGACCAGCTCATGAGCTTCAAGACCGCCGTTGGCGGCATCTCCGGCTCCATCTTCCAGATCATCGGCGGCATGCTGGCCGTGCTGTCCTGGCGCTACGCCTTCATCGGCATGCTCATGGCCGTGCCGATCGCGCTCATGATCATCGCCTGGCTGAAGGAGCCCGAGGTCAAGCCCGCCGGCACCACCGCTGACGGCAAGAAGGGCAACCCGCTGAAGTCGATCACCGCCATCTCCTGGCTGATCATCATCGTGGCGGGCATCTGGAACATCTTCCAGTTCTCCTACATGACGTCCATCTCGCTGGCCATCGCCGGCGTGGGCCTGGGCGACACTGGCGTGACCGGCTGGATCTCCTCGCTGCAGACCGCCAGCTGCGCGGTGGGTGCCCTGTGCTACGGCGCCTTCCTCAAGGGCCGCCTGGGCGGCTTCGACCTGCCCATCGCCATCGCGCTTGAGGGCATCGGCTTCTTCATCCTCACCCACGTGATCACCGTGCCGGCCTACGCCGTGGGCACCATCCTCTACGGCTTCGGCTTCGGCCTGCTCAACCCGGCGCTGATCCTGCAGCTGGTCAAGGTTCTGCCCCGCGAGGGCGCTACGCTTGGCCTGTCGCTGCTGGCCGGCTCCCAGAACCTGTTCCAGTTCTTCTCCGCCCCGGTGCTGGCCTTCCTGGCCCCCGTCCTGGGCGTGGCTGGCATCAAGGGCGCCACGGGCATCGAGTCTTCCGCCCTGGCCAACTGGAACGTGGCCTGGATGCTCGCCGTCGTGTACTTCATCTTCGTGCTCGTCCTCATCCTCATCGGCAAGGCCAAGGCGCCTCAGCTGATCGCTGGCATCAAGACGCCCGCTCCGGCTGCTGCCGAGAAGATGGAGGCCCACGAGGACGACGACCAGTCCTAGGTCTTCTTAGCAAGACGCAAGACGGGCGGCTGCGGCTTTGGTAACACCCCATTACAGCATGTGTGCCTCAAGAAAGCCTAATTCGTAGAGCTTACGTACGCAAAACAGCCCCGGCCGCCCCTATCGTCCGCCTAGGCGGACACCGCATCAGCCAGCCCCCCTCTGTTCCCCTCGGCGCCGCTCGCCGGAAAAAACGCCGGGGGGGGGGCGTCTCAATAGCCGTCTATCCTGGCGGTCTCGGCAATCAACTAGGGGGAAAGTGATGGCCATCATTCGCGACGGCAAGCTGCTGGGCAAGTACCACTACGCTTTCGTCATCATGATCTGCTGCTGTTTGGTCCAGGCCTTCGGCATGGGACTCATCTTGAACTGCGGCAGCCTGTTCTACGTCCCGGTCTGCGAGGACATGGGGTTTCTTCGCTCTGAGATATCGACCTACATGACCGGCTACTTCATCGGCACCACGCTCGTGACGCCCATCGCCGGCAAGATCCTCACCAAGTACAACATCCGCGTGGTGATGAGCATCGCCATCACCATCCTGGCGGCCTCGGTGGCCTCCATGGCCCTCGGCGGCGTGCTCGTCCACTGGCAGATAGCCGGGTTCTTCGTGGGCGCGGCCGGGTCGTGCATCTTCGTGCTGCCCTCGGCCACGCTGGTGGGCAACTGGTTCATCAAGCGCCGCGGCTTCATCTACGGCATCGTCATGGCCTGCTCGAGCATATCGGCGGCCGTGTTCTCGCAGGTGATCAGCCTTATCATCTTGAACATCGGATGGCGGGCTGCCTACGCCTTCGTGGGCATCGCCGCCTTTGCGGTCATACTCCCGGCCGTGCAGCTTCTGCGCAAGAAGCCCTCGGACATCGGCACGGTGCCCTACGGCTACGTGCCCGAGGACGAGGAGGATCACTCGCTGCCCAACATGCGCGGCGTGTCGGTCAAGCGCGCGGTGCTCTCCATCGCGTTCTGGTGCCTGTTCATCTTCGCGGGCATCGCGTCGTTCATCCACGGCGGCATCGAGCAGCATATGCCCGGCTACATCGAGTCCATCGGGTTCACCGCCTCCTTCGCCGCCCTCATCGTGTCGGCGCAGTCCGTGGGGTCGGTGTTCGACAAGTTCCTCATGGGCTGGCTCAACGACAAGATCGGCGTGCAGCGCACCACCATGATCGAGCTTGTCGTCATAGCCCTTGGCATCATCGGCTTCATCACGCTGCACAACCCGGTGCTCCTGGCCATCTCGGCCGTCATGTTCGGCGTGCAGGACTCGCTCATGTCGGTGAGCCTGCCGCTGCTCATCCGCGAGATCTTCGGCTCGCGCAACTACACGCAGATCCACGCGTGGATCCGCACCGGCGTGGGCCTGTTCGGCTCGTTCTCCGGCGTGCTCGTGGGCATGTCCTATGACTCGCTGGGCAGCTTTGTGCCGGCCTTCGTGATCCTCATCGGCACCTGCGTGTTCGCCATGGGCTGCGTGGCCCTGGCCTACTGGGACAAGCGCAAGCTGGTGTGGACCACCGATGCGGATGCCCAGGCGGTCACCAAGGCCGTGCTGGAGGAGAACGGGCTGCCGCAGCGCTAGGCGCGCGGCGGCAGGTCCTGCGCGGCTGAGCGGCAGGGCGGGGCGATGAAGGAGGAATCCCATGTGCTATCCGTGCTCCCACTGCGGGGCGTGCAAGGTGAAGCTCGAGCCGGGCGTGTGCCCGATGTGCAAGGAGCCCGTGCCGGCAGGCGTCGAGCGCTGCCCGGCCTGCGGGTTCATGGTTCCGCTGCCGCCTGGCCAGGTGGCGCCTGCGCCGCCGGCCGCGGAGGCGGCGGGCACGGGCGCGGAGGCGGCGGGCGTGGCGAGCAGCCAGGCGGCGGCGGAGGAGTTCTTCGGCGCCCTGATCGAGATAGCCCGCAACCAGCCGGCCGAGTACGAGCCCGTCTGCCCTGGTGCGGAGGCCGACCTGCCCCGCGCCGACGAGCCCGGCACGGTGGGCAGCTGGCCGGTGGCCTGGGATCGCCCGCAGCTCTAGGGCGCCAGGGCGTGGCGCGAGGGCGTGGCGCGTGGGTGCGGCACTCACTCGCAGCTCGGGCGTCCTGCCTGGCCCGCCCGCCCCGCCGCCCCGCCCCGCCCCGCGGCGCCTTGCGTTTGCCGCCCGCTAGCGCAGGAGCAGCGCGCAGGCGCGCAGGCTCTGCTCGAGCTCGGGGCGGGCGAGGTCGGCCCCGAAGCGCTCCTCCAGGGCGTGCAGGCGGTTGGCCACCGTGTTGCGGTGGACGCCGAGTGCCCGAGCGGTCTCGGCCGCCTTGCAGTGATGCTCGTAGTAGACCATCAGGAAGTCGGCGTCCTCGGCGCCGCGGACGCCGTCTTGCTGCAGGAACCCGAGGATGCTCTGGCGCGCGGCTTCGTCGAGCGCGCTCGTAGAGGGGCGCCGCCGGCTGAGCGCGTAGGCGAGGAAGCCCAGCTCGAAGTGGCGCAGCGCCGGCCGTCCCTCCGCCAGCGGCGCGGCCGTCGCCATCAGGCGCGCGCTCACCGCCTGATCGAGCGCGAGCGGCAGGCGCGCGAGCCCCTCCACGATGCCTGACGCCGCCAAGACGTAGCCGTCGCTTGCGGCCAGCGGTGCCAGCACGGCCTCGACGCGCGCGTCGTCGCGCCAGGGGTTGTCCGGCTCGCGTGGCGTCACGACGAAGATGCGCTCCTCGTGGGGCAGCACCGGGCACTCGGGCAGGCGCTCAGCGATGCGTCGAGCGCTCCACATGACGGTGGCGTCGGCCGCGTCGAGGGGCGAGAGCTCGTAGAGGCGCAGGGGCGCGTCTACGGAGATGCGCAGCTGGCGCGCCTGCTGCCGCAGGTGCCGTGGCTCCACTGACTCACCGCGCAGCATGTCGAGCAGAAAGGCCGCCGACTTCTCGAACGTGCGGTCCTGCAGCGTGTCGATGCGGCGGATGTGCTGCTGGATGTGCTGGGCCAGGATGTCGAACTTGGCCGAGAGCCCCGGCGTGAAGGGCGTGCGGTGGCAGGTCATGACCATCTGCATGTAGTAGGAGCTGTTCACCCGGAACACGTAGTTGATGAACGGGTGCTTCTTTCCCTCGGGCGCCTCGTGATACTGGCTCTTGCGCTGGCGCTTCCACCGCTCCATGGCGTGGGTGGCCCGGAAGCGCGCGACCGTTGCCTCGTCGTGGTAGCCGCGCTCGATGTAGGCGGCCACGGCGGGGTCGTCGAGCACGATCCCCTTGGTGTAGGCGATGAGGCGAAACGACGAGTCCGATATGTTGATGAAGTTGCCGATGACGGCCTCGCTCGCGGTGAGGAAGTCTTGCAGCGTGCCGTCGGCCAGGGCTATCCGGTCGAGCGTGCGCTCCCATTCCATGAGCTCGAGCGCGCAGGCTTGGAGCTGCTGGGCGAAGGCGAGCGGGGAGAGCCCCGTCTCCACGGCCACCACGTTCTTGCCCAGGCGGGAGAGGGCGGCGGCGTCCGGGTCGTCGAGGAGGAGGAAGGTGAGCGAGCGCGCGTCGGCGGCGGCATCGTCCGCCTCGGAGGCAGCGCGCACCACGGCTCGCGCCACCTGGCGCCCCGGCGGGGGGAGGGTGCCGTCGTCGAGGTCGACCCACGAGACCGCGGCGACGGTGAGCCGCTGGTAGGCGATGGTCGTGGAGAGCTCACCGACACGGTCAAGCAGGATGGGCAGCGGTATCACCGGTTCCTCATTTCACTCGTCTGTAGGCGTAATGCTCATTTTTCCTGAATCTTATTGTGCATATGGCATATCTCATTATAGCGCGGCGCTTCCTATGATGGCCCTAAGGCCCAGGGCCGAGGGGACGAGAGAAGGGAGCGTCATGCTCACGAAGCGACAGAACTTCATCGAGTGCATCACCGGGGGCAACCCCGACCGGTTCGTCAACCAGTACGAGGCGCTGGCCATGATCGCGCCGAGCCCGCTCAGCGACAAGTCGCACCTGGCGAGCGACGGCTACCTCATCGACGCGTGGGGCTGCTACCAGGGCAAGGTGGCCGGCGAGCCCGGCTTCTTCCCGTACCACGACCTGGAGCACCGCGTCATCACCGACATCTGCGACTGGCGCAGCCAGGTGAAGATCCCCGGCGACCCGGACATCCCCGAGTTCTGGGAGCCCTTCGCCCAGCAGGCCGAGGCCGTCGATCGCACCGAGCAGCTGGTCTGCAGCGCGGTGATGCCGGGCATCTTCGAGCGCTGCCACCATCTGGGCGAGATCACCGAGACCCTCATGAACTTCTACGAGGAGCCCGAGGCCATGCACGAGCTCATCGACGAGATCGTGGCCTGGGAGCTGCGCCTGGCCGACGCGCACCTCAAGTACCTCAAGCCCGAGGTGCTCTTCCACCACGACGACTGGGGCACTCAGATCTCCACCTTCCTGTCGCCGGAGATGTTCGAGGAGTTCTTCCTCGAGCCCTACAAGACGGTTTACGGCTACTGGAAGGACCACGGCGTGCAGTACGTGATCCACCACTCCGACTCCTTCGGCGAGACGCTCGTGCCCTACATGATCGACATGGGCGTGGACGTGTGGCAAGGCGTCATCAGCTCGACAAACGACATCCCCAAGCTCGTCGACGAGTACGGCGGGCAGATCTCGTTCATGGGCGGCGTGGAGTCCCAGCTCATCGACAAGCCCGACTGGACTGAGGAGGAGGTGGCTGCCGAGGTGGAGCGTGCCCTCACCTCGGTGAACCGCACGAAGTTCTTCATCCCGTCGCTCACCTCGGGCCTCAACAACAGCGGCTACCCGGGCGTCTACCAGGCGGTCACCGACGAGATTGCCAAGCTGAGCCCGCGGTTCTTCGCCTAGTTCTGCCCCTTACGACGTATACGACCGATCACCGAGGAGGAATGCCATGGAAATGACCCCGCGCGAGAACATGATGGCCATCTACGAGGGAAGGCAGCCGGAGTACTACGGCGACTTCCAGTGGGCCGTCAAGATCATGATCGACCCCATCTGGAAGAGCGACTCGATGCCCAAGGACGGACGGGAGCACAAGGACTCCTGGGGCACCGTGTGCGTGAACCCCATTGACGGCGCCGGCAAGCACCCCGTCATCACGCCCGAGAACGCCGTGGTGACCGACATCACCAAGTGGCGCGAGCAGCTGGTCATCCCGTCGCTTGACGACAAGGACTGGTCGGAGTGCCAGGCCAAGGCCGCCCAGGTGGATCGCAGCCAGCACTTCCTCGAGTACTTCTGCGCCCAGGGCATCTTCGAACGCTCCCACTTCCTCATGGGCATGGAGGAGGCGTTCTGCGCCTACCTCGAGGAGCCCGAGGCCATGTTCGAGATGCTCACGGCCATCGCCGACTACAAGAAGCGCCTCATCAAAGAGGCCGCCTTCCACATCCAGCCCGACGTCATCTTCTTCCAGGACGACTGGGGCTCCAAGCAGAACCTGTTCCTCCCGCCGGATACGTGGCGCGAGATGATCAAGCCGCTGCAGAAGGAGATCGCCGACGTCATCCACGAGTGCGGCATGATCTACGTCCACCACGCCGACTGCATCTGCGAGCCCATCGTCGAGGACATGGCCGAGATAGGCGTGGACATCTGGCAGGGCGTCATCCCGCAGAACGACATCGTGTCCATCCAGGAGCGCCTGGGTGGCCGCATGGCCCTCATCGGCGGCGTGGACGGCCCGGCCATCGACGACCCGGACACCACCGACGCCGAGATCATGACCGAGGTGCACCGCTGCGTCGACACCTACTGCCCGGCCGGCCGCTTCTACCCGGGCGCCCCCGCGCACCTGCTGCGCGAGCCCAACGAGCACCTGGTGGAGGCCGATTTGCGCGTCTACGGCGCCCAGTGGGCCCGCGAGCACCCCATCCGCTAGAACCCCGAACCACCTCAGACACCCAGAGAGAAAGGAACCGCCATGACCATCTACGACGACATCTCCTCCGCCGTTCAGCGCGGCAAGCGCAAGGAGGTGGCGCCGCTCGTGCAGCAGGCGCTCGACGAGGGCTGCGACCCCGTCGCCATCCTCAACGAGGGGCTCATCCCCGCCATGACCATCGTCGGCGACAAGTTCAGCGCCGGCGAGGCCTTCGTGCCCGAGATGCTCGTGGCCGCCCGCGCCATGGCCGCCGGCACCGAGGTGCTCAAGCCCCACCTGGCCGCGGCCGGGGCGGAGCCGGTGGGCAAGGCCGTCATCGGCACGGTCAAGGGCGACATGCACGACATCGGCAAGAACCTCGTGCGCATGATGATCGAGTCGAAGGGCTTCGAGGTCACCGACCTGGGCGTGGACGTGGCGCCCGAGCAGTTCGTGACGTTTTTGCAGGAGCACGACGACGTGGACATCGTGTGCTGCTCGGCGCTGCTCACCACCACCATGCCCGAGATCGGCGCCACCATCCGCGCCATCGAGGAGGCCGGCCTGCGCGATAAGGTGAAGGTCATGGTGGGCGGCGCGCCCGTCACCCAGGCCTTCGCCGACGAGGTGGGCGCCGACGCCTACACCCCCGACGCCGGCGCCGCGGCGGTGCGCGCCGTCGAGCTGGTGCGGGGGTAGCGGCCCCCGCGCGGAGGGCCCCGGGAGGCGGGGCCGGCTCCGCCCGATTCGCCGCCCCGGGCCGGGACCCGGGGCTCCTTTGGCTTGACCTCGCTGCGCCGGCCCCGCCTCCCGGGGCCCGGCCGCAGCCGACGAGGAGGGAGAATCCCTTGGATATGAAGCAGTGGGCCGCGGATCAGATCGCGGCCGAGCGCAAGCAGCCCCTGCCGGTCGTCTCGTTCCCGGCCGTCCAGCCCCTGGGCATCACCGTGGCCGAGCTCATCGGCGACAGCGGGCGCCAGGCCGAGGCCATGGTGCTCGTGGCGGAGAGGCTCCCCACGGCGGCGAGCGTGTCGTTCATGGACCTGTCGGTGGAGGCCGAGGCCTTCGGCTCCGAGGTGCGCGTGACCGACGACGAGGTGCCCACGGTCATCGGCTCTGTCGTCGACGAGGACTCCGACCCCGCCGAGCTGGCCGTGCCCGCGGTGGGCGACGGGCGCACGGGGCTCTACGTGGAGGCCGTGCGCGAGGCGGCCTCGCGCATAGGCGACCGCCCCGTGCTCGCCGGCGTCATCGGGCCGTTCTCGCTGGCGGGGCGCCTCATGGACGTGAACGAGGTCATGGTGCTGTGCTACGAGGAGCCCGAGCTCGTCCACGCCGTGCTCGAGAAGTGCACGGAGTTCATCCGCGCCTACGCGGGCGCGTTCAAGGAGGCCGGCGCCGACGGCGTGGTCATGGCCGAGCCGCTGGCCGGCCTGCTGCCGCCCGAGCTCATGGCCGAGTTCTCCACGCCCTACGCGCGCCGGATCGTGGACGCGGTGCAGGACGACGGGTTCATCGTGGTCTACCACAACTGCGGGGGCTCCGTGGTGGCCGCCGCCGACGCCGTCGCGGCCACGGGCGCGGCGGCCTTCCACTTCGGCAACGCCATCGCCATGGCCGACATCCTGCCCCTCATGCCCTCCGACGCGCTCGTCATGGGCAACGTGGACCCGGCCGGCCAGATCCGCAACGGCACGCCGGAGTCGGTGCGCGAGGCCACCCTCGCGCTCATGGAGTCGTGCTCCAAGTACCCCAACTTCATCCCCTCCACCGGCTGCGACGTGCCGCCGATGAGCCCCTGGGAGAACATCGACGCCTTCTTCGCGGCGGTGGACGAGTTCTACGACGCGCGCTAGGCCCGCGTCCCCGGCGCCCCGCCCGCCTACTCGCCTCGCCCCCTCGCCAGGGAGGGCGGGCGCCTTCTCCTTGCGGCCGCGCAGGGAGGCGGCCGCCTGATTCACGGGAGGAGATCCCATGAAGTACCGCAACCTGTTCGAGCCGGTGTCCATTGCCGGCGTGACCCTGCCCAACCGCTTCGCCATGGCGGCCATGGGCCCGGTGGGCCTGGGCGACGCCGAGGGCGGCTTCACCCAGCGCGGCATCGACTACTACGTCGAGCGCGCCAAGGGCGGCACCGGCCTCATCATCACCGGCGTCACCCACGCCGCCAACAACATCGAGACCCACGAGTACCCCTCCACGCCGTCGGCCACCATCAACCCTGCGCACTTCATCCGCACGGCCCACGAGATGACCGAGCGCGTCCACGCCTACGGCTCCTGCATCTTCCTGCAGATATCGGCAGGCTTCGGCCGTGTGTACGCCGAGTTTCCCGAGGGGGAGCTGCCCGTGTCGGCGTCGGCCACCCAGAGCCGCTGGTTCGACCTGGACTGCCGACCGCTCACCGTGGACGAGGTCCACGACATCACGCGCCAGTGCGGCCAGGCAGCCCGCATCGCCAAGGACGCCGGCTTCGACGGCGTGCAGATCCACGCGGTGCACGAGGGCTACCTGCTCGACCAGTTCGCCATCAGCCTGTTCAACGAGCGCGACGACGAGTACGGCGGCAGCTTGGAGAACCGCCTGCGCTTCGCCCGCGAGGTGGTGGAGGAGATCAAGGCCCAGTGCGGCGCCGCGTTCCCCGTCACCCTGCGGTTCTCGCCCAAGAGCTTCATCAAGGGCCTGCGCGACGGCGCGTTGCCCGGCGAGGAGTTCGAGGAGCTGGGCCGCGACGTGGACGAGGGCGTGGAGGCCGCCAAGCTGCTGGTGGCCTACGGCTACGACGCCCTGGACGTTGACGTGGGCTGCTACGACGCCTGGTGGTGGAACCACCCGCCGATGTACGTGGAGAAGGGGATGTACCGCCCCTTCGCCAAGATGATCAAGGACGCCGTGGACGTGCCGGTCATCTGCGCCGGGCGCATGGACGACCCCGCCATGGCCTCGGCCGCCGTCGCCGAGGGCGTCTGCGACCTCATCGGCCTGGGGCGCCCGCTCCTGGCCGACCCCGACTACGTGAACAAGCTGCGCCAGGACGATGAGGCCTCCATCCGTCCGTGCCTGTCGTGCCACGAGGGCTGCCTTGGGCGCATGATTCGCTACAAGAACATCTCCTGCGCCGTCAACCCGGCCTGCGCCCGCGAGCGCTACGCCCGCCTGACCCCGGCCCTCGCCCCCCAGCGCGTGCTGGTGGCCGGCGGCGGCCCGGCCGGCATGGAGGCGGCCCGGGTGGCGGCCCTGCGCGGCCATGACGTGGTGCTCTGCGAGGCCAAGGGGCGCCTGGGCGGCAACCTGGTGCCCGGCGGGGCGCCGGCCTTCAAGGAGGATGACCATGCCCTCATCGCCTGGTACGAGGAGCAGCTGCGCCGCGCGGGCGTGGAGGTGCGCCTGAACGCGCCCGTCACCGCCGAGATGGCGGCTGAGGGCGGCTTCGACCACGTCATCGTGGCCACCGGGGCCAGGCCGAAGGGCTTCCCCCTGTCGGACGCGCCGCTGCTGGCGGCTGAGGACGTGCTCATGGGCGTTGCTGACCCTGGCCATGACGTAGTGGTCATCGGCGGCGGCCTGGTGGGCTGCGAGCTGGCCCTCCACCTGGCCCAGACGGGCCATGCGGTGACTATCGTGGAGGCGCTTGGCGACGTGCTCGAGCTCAACGGGCCGCTCTGCCCCGCCAACTTCGAGATGCTGCGCAAGCTGCTTCCTTTCCACGGGGTGCGCGTGCTGACCGAGTCCCAGGCCGTGGGCTATGCCGACGGCTGCGTGGTGGCGGAGACGCCCGAGGAGGAGGAGGTGAGGGTGCCTGCCGATAGCATGATCGAGTGCGTGGGCTACCGCTCTGACGATACGCTCTACGACCAGCTGCGCTTCGCGCGCCCCCTCGTCCACAAGATCGGCGATGCCCGCTCCGTCGCCAACATCATGAGCGCCATCTGGGACGCCTACGAGCTGGCCAGCTCGCTGTAGCGCCCCCCCTGCGCGGCCCGGCGGTGAGCAGCGCCCCGCCGGGCCGCCCGTCCTCCCGAGAAACGAGAAAGGAGCCGCTCCCATGCTCACCAAGCGGCAGAACCTCATCGAGTGCATCCGGGGCGGGAGCCCCGACCGCTACGTCAACCAGTACGAGGCGTTCGCGCTCATCATGGCAAGCCCGCTCTCCGACCGCTCCCACCTGGCCGACGAGGGCTACCTCATCGACGCCTGGGGCTGCTACCAGCAGTCCATCCCCGGGCAGCCGGGGCTGTTTCCCATGCACGACCTGGACCACCGCGTCATCACCGACATCTGCGCGTGGCGCGACCAGGTGAGGGTGCCCGGCGATCTGGACGACCCGGCGTTCTGGGCGCCCATCGCCGAGCGCGCGGCGGCCGTAGACCGCACGGAGCAGTTCGTGACGAGCGCGGTGTTCCCCGGCGTGTTCGAGCGGGTGCACCACCTGTGCGAGATCACCGAGGCCCTGGTCAACTTCTACGAGGAGCCCGATGAGATGCACGCGCTCATCGATCAGATCGTCGACTACGAGCTGCGCCTGGCCGACATGCACATCAAGTACGTCAAGCCCGACGCGCTGTTCCACCACGACGACTGGGGCACCCAGATATCGACGTTCCTGGCGCCGGAGATGTTCGAGGAGTTCCTGCTGGAGCCCTACAAGCGCATCTACGGCTACTGGCGTGACCACGGGGTGGAGCTCATCGTGCACCACTCGGACAGCTTCGGCGAGACGCTCGTGCCCTTCATGGTGGAGATGGGCGTGGACATCTGGCAGGGCACCCTGCGCACCACCAACGACATCCCGGCGCTCATCGACCGCTTCGGCGGGCAGATCGCGTTCATGGGCGGCATCGAGTCGCAGATCGTCGACAAGCCCGACTGGACGCGCGAGGAGGTGCGCGCCGAGGTGGACGCCGCCATCGCGGCGGTGGGCCGCACGACCGGGTTTATCCCGTGTCTCACCTCCGGCCTGGACTCGAGCGGCTACCCCGGGGTGTACGATGCGGTGAGCGCCGAGATAGACCGCTGCTCGGCGCGCGACTTCGCCTAGGAGGAACCGCCCATGTGCTACCCCTGCACCCACTGCAACAAGTGCGGCGCCTACTCGGCCCGCGCCAAGTTCGTCTGCGCTGCCTGCGGGGCCGACGTGCCGCCCGGCGTGCCCGCCTGCCCCGCGTGCGGCGGCAAGAAGCTCACGGCCGTCAAGCTGGAGCCCGCCCCGCCCACGCCCGTCGGCAACGAGTAAGCTGGGGCGACCCGCGCCGTCCTCTGCGACGGGCGCCAGAAAAGGAAAAGGACCCGTGCGGGTCCTTTTCCTTTTCCGGGAGCGTGCTTCCGGCTTAGAACATCAGCGTGATGTCCTTGCGGGCGACCTCCTGGCCCTTGTCCAGGTAGGCCTTGCCGCCGCCCAGCTGCGTGCCCTGGGCGTCGTAGTTCATGACGATGGCCATGAAGCCCAGCTCGTGGGCCGCGCCGTCCTTGGCCTTGTCGGCGGCCAGCACGTAGGCCGTCGC
Source organism: Enterorhabdus sp. P55 (assembly GCF_009911695.1). Classification (GTDB taxonomy): domain Bacteria; phylum Actinomycetota; class Coriobacteriia; order Coriobacteriales; family Eggerthellaceae; genus Enterorhabdus. Next base: position 16,763 of record NZ_QWKK01000012.1, read on the forward strand.
CTTCTCGTCGGCGATGATCTGCTCCTCGATGTCCTTCTTCGCGGCCTCCAGGTCGATGGTCGCGAACTCGGCGAGGAAGGCTTCGAGCTTCTCGGCGCCGCGCAGGACGATGTTGAGCTCCATGTCGCCGACCCACGTGCCGTAGCTCTCGGTGCGCGACTCGGCCTTGGCCCCGGCGCCCACCTGCACGGTGCCGGCCTCGGCGGTGCCGGCCGTCATGGCCTCGCGCTCGGCCGTCATGGCCGCGCGGGCGTCGTCGGAGATGGGGGTGTAGAGCGCCCAGCGCGTCTTGCCGTCCATCTTCTTGGCCAGGTCCTCCACCTCGCCGTAGTACATGCACCACGCCTGGCAGGCCTGCACGCAGGAGGGCATCTTGCCCAGGGCGGTGCGGGCCTCGCACAGGTCGCATGCCTTGGTGATGGTGGGGTTGTAGACCCACTCGTAGGGCGTGTCGGCGTCGATGGGGGTCGTGTACTCGTAGGGGCCCACCTCGGTCAGCTTGATGCCGTACTCGCCGGCCGCCAGGCCGCGCTCGTTTCGGCAGGCGACCTCGCAGGAGTGGCAGCCCGTGCAGTACTCGTAGTTGATCAGGATTCCCTTCATCTGCTCCTCCTAGTTGATGACCGTGACGACGGGCTCTTCGACCACCTGGTAGGGCTTGCCGGGCTCGTACTCGGCGAAGTCGCCCTTCTCGGCGATGACGTCATGGGGCAGCACATCGCCCGGCTGCACCGGGTAGATCTTGCAGAGCATGCTCTTGATGGCGCTGCCGATGCCGCCCTGGCCCACGCGGAAGGCCTCGGTCATGTTGTTCAGGTTGGAGTCGTAGGTGCCGTAGAAGTTGGGCTCGGCGCCGTCCTGCTCGGGGAACCACCAGCCGTGCTCGGCGTGGATGCGGCCGGGCTGCACCTCGATGGTGGCCTTGACCTGCTGCTTGAAGCGGGCGCCGCGGCTGTTCTCCACCCAGATCCAGTCGCCGTCCTTCACGCCGTACTTCTCACAGTCGGCGGGGTTGACCATGACGAGCGGCCACGGGTGGAACTCGCGCATGGTGGGCAGCTGGCGATGCTCGGAGTGGAAGAACTCGAAGGAGCGGCCGCCGCCGGACAGGATGATGGGGAACTCCTTGAAGGTGTTAGGCGTGGAGAGCGGGCTCTCGGGCGGCTCGATGTGGTAGGGCAGCGGGTCGACGCCCCAGTGGTCGAAGCCGAAGGACCACAGCTCAACGCGGCCGGTGGGGGTGTTGAAGCCCGGCTGGCCGTCGGGGCGCAGCATGCCCTTGGCGTACTTGTCGTAGGTGGCGTCCCACTCCCAGTACGCGGTGCCGTTGCAGCTCTCGCCATAGCAGCCGTTCTCGGGGCTGGAGGGGTTCTGCACCGTCTCCCACCAGGTGCGCTTGTACTCGGTGCCACCGGGGGCCAGCTGGTCGGTCAGGTACCAGTTCGACCACTCCTCGTCGGTCTCCCACGGCCAGTGCTCCGGCTTGATGCGCTTGCCGAGGTCCAGGCAGATCTGCTCGTCGGACTTGGCCTCGTAGAAGTCGGTGACCTTGACCATGGTGCGGACGGGGGTCCACCAGGTGCGGCAGGAGTTGCGCTCGCAGCTCATGGCCACGGGCAGCACGATGTCGGCCAGGGCCTGGGCCGTCGGGGTCATGAACGGGTCGGCCACCACGATGAACGGCACCTTCATGAGGGCCGCGCGCGTACGGGCCGGGTCCATGGAGGCGCAGGACAGCGCGTTGGAGCTCTGGATCCAGAACATCTGGATGGCGTAGGGCTCGCCGGTCTCGATGGCCGCCAGGATGGCGTCGGTGTCGGCGCAGGACACGATGTTGGACTCGTTGATGCCGGAGGTCTGCGGGATGAGCTTCTTGGCGTAGGTCTCCTTGGAGATGTACTCGTCGCCCAGGCCGTAGCGCTTCTCGATGAGGAAGGCGCAGCGGTACAGCGCGTTGCCGCCCGGGTTGTCGATGTTGCCGGTGATGGCCATGATGTCGGCCACCGACTCGGTCACGCCGAGCGCGGCGATCTGCTGCTCGAAGGCCAGGCCCCACTGGCAGGCGCAGCTCGACGCCGTGGCGATGAGGCGGGCGGCGCCGCGGATCTTGTCGGCGGGCACCTCGCAGATGGGCTCGGCCCACTCGGGCGTCTTGTCGGCCACGCGCTCGGCCAGGGCCTCGAAGCCGTAGGTCCACTTCTCGACGAACTCGTGGTCGTAGAGGTCCTCGCCGATGATGACGTTGAGCATGGCCATGGCCACCACGGCGTCAGTGCCGGGGCGGACGGGCAGCCAGAACGCGGCGCGGGCGCCCCACCAGGTCAGGCGCGGGTCGACCGAGATGATCTTCGACCCCATCTGGACGCACTGGACGAGCCAGTGGCCCAGGAAGCCGTCGGCGTTGGACTTGATGGGCTCGTTGCCCCACACCAGCACGACGCCGGGCACCTGCCAGTTCTCGTTGGCATAGCGGTCCCAGTGGGCCTGGGAGGCGTCGACGATGAACATGTCGCCCTGCTTGGCGGAGGTGCCGATCATGCGGGGCAGGTAGCAGGCGAAGCCGGTGAAGCCGAAGGTGGACACGTTGGGCGTCTCCATGCAGGCGGACGCGAAGTAGGGCACCTGCCAGCCGATGTTGCGGCCGGTGCCGTGCACCACCACGATGGTCTCGGAGCCGTGCTCCTTCTTGATCTTGAGCACCTTCTCGGTGATCTCGTCATAGGCCTCGTCCCAGCTGATGCGCTCCCACTTGTCCTCGCCGCGCTCGCCGGCGCGACGCAGGGGGTACTTCAGGCGGTCGGGATGGTTGACGGCCTCGGGCATGGTGAGGCAGCGCATGCACAGCTTGCCGTTGGCGACGGCGTTGAGCGGGTCGCCCTCCACCTTCACGAGCTTGTTGTCCTTGGTGTACAGCAGGACGCCGCAGCCCATGTGGCAGCCCGGGGGAGACCAGTGCGTCGTGCGCGTGACGGTGAAGTCCCCCTCCTGCCACTGCCACTCGCCGTCGTGGTACGCCTCGCGGTTGAGCTCGTCCAACCACTCTTTGTAATCGGCCATAACTCTCCTTTCTCTTTCCCTCGCGCATCCCCGCAGCCGCGGGGCTTCGCTCAAGGAGCAGTCTAGGAAGGGCGCCGCTCGGCGGCATTCAGCGTGCCATGCTATTTGGTCTCGCGCGTCTGCGCGACGATGGGGTGCCGTGTCCTATTTTGCGATGCTTAGCCGCAGGCGCGCCCCCGCCCCCGCGCTCCGTCCTCCCGCCTGCCGATTTCCCATGGGGATCCGCATCCCATCTTTCCGTCAGCGCCTAATACCTCAGGCCTTATACTGCCCATTCGGGCCTTTCCTTCGCCTTTTGCTTCAGAAAGGCTTGGTAGTATGGCCGAAGCCAGATGGTAGAGGGGGTGCGAGGCCGTTGAAGCAAGAGGCTGACAGGGAGGACGCGCAGGAAGAGGGCGCGGCTCATACCGGCGGATGGATCATGGTGAACCCCCGCATACTCATAGGCCTCATCGGCGTGGTCGCCTGCTATGGCTGGGTCTTCCTCATGCTGGGCACCTCCGTGTTCTTTCCGCTGACTGACCCCGCGGGGCTTATCTCGAGCGGGGCTCACCTCGCTTTCGTAGGCGGCGCGTGCGCGGCGCTTCTGGGAACGTGGTACTGCTCCGATGGGCTCGTGGCGCACCGCATGACGCACTTCGTCCTCGCGGCCGCCTGCTCGGCGCTCGGCACGGCGGGGCTGTGGGTGCTCCAGGGCCAGTCGGGGATCCTCTGGGTTCCCTCGCTTCTGGCCGGCGCCGGCTTCGGGTTCTTGAACCCGCTCTACGGCGAGTACGTCTGCCTGTTCTTCCATGGGTCGCTGCGCGTCTACGTCAACGGCATCTTCGCCGCCGCCGCGCTCGCCTGCATCTGGCTGCTCTTCATCAGCCAGGCGCTGCTGTTCGCCTTCGCGGCGCTGTTCCCGCTCGTGTCGCTTGCGTGCTACCTCATCGTCATGCGCCTGTTCGACCTGCGCGAGCGCTCCCGCGCCAGCCGCGCCCAGTCCGACCAGCGCCACCGCATCGTGTGGCGGTCGTACCTGGCCACGGCCACGGCGGGCATGGCGGCGGGCTACGCGGTGGGCTGCATCCTGTCCACCCAGACGGTGCATGACTGGCCCTACTTCATCATAGAGCTGATGGTGGCGGCCACCTGCCTGCTGCTGCTCTACGACGCGCTCAAGACCCATCGCGTCACCGAGTCGGTCACCATGCGGTGGTTCTTGCCCGGCTCGGCCATCGTGGTGTTCCCCCTCGTGTTCGTGCCCGACGAGCTGGTGGTCATCTTCGCGCTGCTGCTTCTGTGCGGGTCGTTCTTCCCCATCACCTGCTCGCTCTCGGCGGTGTGCAAGCACATCGTGATCTGCGACCTGTCGGCCGTGCGGGCCTTCTCCTTCGGGCGCCTCATGTGCTTCATCGGCATCGGGGTGGGCATGGTGCTCGCCTTCGCGGGGTTCATGCCGGCCTCGGCCGCGTTCTTCGGGCCGCTCGTGACGCCCGGATCGGTCATCATGTTCATGCTGCTCGTCATCTTCTCGGCGTCGTTCGTCATGACCGAGGACAACTATCCGGACGAGAACCGCTTCAAGCGCGTCGAATCCGACGGGGGGGGGCGTCACTGTCGGTGTCTCCCGGCACGCCCATTCGCAAGATAGACTCCCCGGCCCCCGACGGGGCTGCGCAGCCGGCGCCTGAGGGCGACGCGCACCGCCCGAGCGTCTTTCACCTCAAGTGCGAGGCCGTGGCCGACCGCTACGGGCTCTCCAGCCGCCAGCGCGAGGTGCTCACCATGCTGGCCAAGGGGCGCAACGCCGAGTACATCACCGAGAAGCTCGTCATCTCGTCGCACACGGCCAAGGCGCACATCTACAACATCTATCAGAAGACGGGCGTGCACTCGCGCCAGGAGCTCATGGACCTCGTGGAGTGCGCGGAGATCGACGAGGGCGCCGACGCGTGACGCGCCGTGCGCGCCCCCGGCCCTCGGCGCGGGTCGGGCCGGGGGCGTCCCTGTCGGGCCTGCCGGCGTCCTCGCGGCCCGCGGGCATAATCCCCCAAACCTTACGTTGCCCATTTAGCCCCTGCCACCTCATGAAAGGCGGCGGGGGCTTCTCTATGGTGGGGGAGGCGAGCGGTCCTGCCCGCGTGCGGCCCGGTCGCCGGAGAGAACCCATGAGAGAGGAGTTGGGACATGCTATTCGATTACCAGGAGTTCCTCGATGGCATCGATCGCGAGGCCTATCACGAGGGCGAGTGGCAGTGGGAGGAGGACGGCTACACCGTAACGCGCACCTACACCTACTCGGCGCCCGGCTGCCATGATTCCTGCGGCGTGCTCATGTACACCAAGAACGGCAAGCTGGAGAAGATCGAGGGCGACCCGCTCGATCCCTGCGCCAACGGCCGCCTGTGCATGCGCTGCCTGAACCTGGTGGAGGGCGTGAACTACGCCGACCGCCCGAAGTGGCCCCTCAAGCGCGTTGGCGCGCGCGGCGAGAACAAGTGGGAGCGCATCAGCTGGGAGGAGGCGCTCGACACCATCGCCACCTGGATCCACGACAACCTGGACGCCAAGGGCCTCGGCCGCGAGTCCATCTTCGTGAACCACGGCACCGGCCGCAACATCTCGTCGTGGGTGCCCTTCCTCGGCGGCGCGTGCCTCGGCACGCCCAACATCGGCGCCATCGGCTTCTCCGGCTACTCCTGCTACCTGCCGCGCACCTGCGGCACGGCCGCGGGCATCGGCGACTTCCCCATCGTGGACGCCTCCGAGGGCCACGCCGACCGCTACAACAACCCCGAGTGGGTGCGCCCCGACGTGGTGGTCATCTGGGGCTGCGAGCCGCTGCGCTCCAACGCCGACGGCTACCTGGGCCACTGGCTGGTGGCCTGCATGCAGCAGGGCACGCGCTTCATCTCCGTTGACCCGCAGCTCACCTGGTGGGGCGCCCATGCCGACTACTGGCTGCCCATCCGCCCCTCCACCGACCTGGCGCTCGCCCTGGCCTGGCTCAACGTCATCACCACCGAGGAGCTCCAGGACAAGGAGTTCATCGAGTACTGGTGCGCCTACTACGACGAGCTGAAGGAGCACGTGGCCCAGTTCACCCCCGAGTGGGCCGCCAAGATCTGCGAGGTGCCGGCCGACCTCATCCGCGACGCGGCGCGCTTCTACGCCACCGCCGAGCGCGGCGCCATCCAGTGGGGCCTGGCCTTCGACACCCAGGTGGACTCCATCCAGCTGTGCCAGACGGTCTCCAACCTCATGAGCGTCTGCGGCAACATCGACAAGCCGGGCACCAACATCCTCGTGCGCAACGGCTTCGAGATCAACCCGGGCTACGCCACCGCGCAGCTCTACTGCGATCCGGACACCTTCGCCAAGAAGCTCACCGTCGACCTCGTGCATCCCGGCTGCACCCAGTTCATCGGCATGGCCGACTGCGATGCCGTGAACCGCGCCTTCGAGACGGGTGAGCCCTACCCCATCAAGATGTTCTGGTCTCAGGGCGCCAACGGCATCAGCTGCTCGGCCACCGCGGCCCCGCGCGTCCACAAGATGCTCGAGAAGGTGGAGTTCTGCGTGGTCGCCGACCCCTACATGACGCCCACCGCCGTGGCCTACGCCGACATCTTCCTGCCGCTCAAGACCACTGCCGAGCGCGACTCCATGCGCGTGTGGTGGACCCCGCTGCGCGCCATGAAGGCCGTCAGCGAGTGGTACGAGGCCAAGTCCGACGAGGAGCTCATCGTGGCGCTTGGCAACAAGATGAACCCGGAGCTGTTCCAGAAGCGCTGGCCCACGCTCGACGCGCTGCTCCAGGACTACCTGGACGTCGGATTCAACCTCTACGACCCGGAGACCGGCAAGTCCTACAAGTCGGCCGGCCGCTCCAAGGCGGGCATGATCGAGGTGCCCGACGTGCACACCGACTTCTGGAAGAAGCACCACGCCGACGGCACCTGCTCGTTCAAGTCGCTCGTCGAGGACAAGTGCGGCTACGAGTACGACGACTTCTGCGCGACGTACCGCAAGTACGAGAAGGGCATGCTGCGCCCCGACGGCCAGCCCGGCTTCGCCACGCCTTCGGGCCGCATCGAGCTCGTGCCCTTCGCCACCTTCGGTGCCTGGGGCATCCCGCCTTTGGCCGAGCACGTGGAGTCGCTCACGATGAAGCGCTGGATGGAGGATCCGGAGTATCGCGCCGAGTACCCGTTCATCTGCATCAACGGCTCCCGCTCCTACGAGTTCTTCCACTCCGAGAACCGCCAGCAGGCCACCATGCGCGAGTTCCACCCCATGCCGCTCGTGAAGGTGTCCACCCAGACCGCCGAGGAGTACGACCTCAAGGAAGGCGAGTGGATCTGGATCGAGAACACCGAGGGCCGCTGCCGCCAGAAGGTGCACATCGACCCCACGCTCAACCCCAACTACATCCACGCCGAGCACGGCTGGTGGTTCCCCGAGGAGGAGCCGGCGTTCCCGCACCTCTACGGCACCTTCGACTGCAACATCAACAACCTGACCGCCTCCTACGAGACCGGCCAGGGCGGCATCGGCAACCCGCTCAAGAGCGTCGCGGCCAAGATCTACAAGTGCACCGATGACGTGAACGAGCCCAGCCCGGGCGAGGTCGTGACGAAGCTCGGCGGCTTCCGCGACGACTACGTGGCCACCGAGCCGTTCGCCTGGACCCATGACAACACGACGCGCGAGGGAGGACGATTCTAGATGAAGGGCATCCTGATCAACTACGAGTTCTGCACCGGCTGCCACTCCTGCGAGGTGGCCTGCAAGAAGCACCTCGAGCTGCCCGCGGGCGAGTTCGGCATCAAGCTCTCCGAGACCGGTCCTTTCGAGTACGCCGGCAAGACCGGCGCTGACCACTGGGAGTGGACCTACCTGCCCGTGATGACCAAGGCGTGCGACATGTGCGAGGACCGCACGGCCAAGGGGAAGCTCCCCATGTGCGTCCAGCACTGCCAGGCGTGGTGCATGTACTACGGCGAGGTGGAGGACCTGGCCAAGAAGATGGACGGTTCTTCCCGCTGCGCCCTCTTCACCCGTTAAAGCACTCCTGACCTGAGGCGGAAGGCGCGGCGGCATAACCCGTCGCGCCTTCCTGCTTTCCGGGCCGGTCGCCCCCTTCGGCGCGCTCCGGCCCGCACCTGACGAGAGCCACGACGAGAGAAGGGGATGTCACCATGCTGTTCAACTACCAAGAGTTCCTCGACGGCATCGACCGCGAGGCCTACCATGCGGGGGAGTGGCGCTGGGAGGAGGACGGCTACACCGTCACCCGCACCTACACCTATTCTGCCCCGGGCTGCCACACCTCCTGCGGCGTGCTCATGTACACCAAGAACGGCAAGCTGGAGAAGATCGAGGGCGACCCGCTCGATCCCTGCGCCAACGGCCGCCTGTGCATGCGCTGCCTCAACCTGGAGGAGGGCGTGAACTACGCCGACCGGCCCAAGTGGCCCCTCAAGCGCGTTGGCGCGCGCGGCGAGAACAAGTGGGAGCGCATCAGCTGGGAGGAGGCGCTCGACACCATCGCGGAGTGGATCCGCGTCAACATCGACGAGGCCGGGTTCGGCCGCGAGTCCATCTTCGTGAACCACGGCACCGGGCGCAACATCTCGTCCTGGGTGCCGTTCCTCGGCGGCGCGTGCCTCGGCACGCCCAACATCGGCGCCATCGGGTCGTCGGGCTACTCCTGCTACCTGCCGCGCACCTGCGGCACGGCGGCCTCCATCGGCGACTTCCCCATCGTGGACGCCTCCGAGGGCCATGCCGACCGCTACGCCAACCCCGAGTGGGTGCGCCCCGACGTGGTGGTCATCTGGGGGTGCGAGCCGCTCAAGTCCAACGCCGACGGCTACCTGGGCCACTGGCTGGTGGCCTGCATGCAGCAGGGGACCCAGTTCATCTCCATCGACCCGCAGCTCACCTGGTGGGGCGCGCACGCGGCCTACTGGCTGCCGCTGCGCCCGGCCACGGACATGGCCATCGCGCTTGCCTGGCTCCACGTCATCATGTACGAGGAGCTGGAGGACCGCGAGTTCGTCGATCTGTGGTGCGCCTACTATGACGAGCTCAAGGCCTACGTGGAGCCCTTCACGCCCGAGTGGGCCGGCAAGATCTGCGAGCTCGACCCCGAGCTCATCCGCGAGTCGGCGCGCTTCTACGCCACGGCCGAGCGCGCGGCCATCCAGTGGGGCCTGGCCTTCGACACGCAGAACGACTCCATCCAGCTGTGCCAGACCGTCTCCAACCTCATGTCCATCACGGGCAACATCGACAAGCCGGGCACCAATCTGCTCGTGCGCAACGGCTTTGAGATCAACCCGGGCTACGCCACCGCGCAGCTCTACTGCCCGCCGGAGACCTTCGCCAAGAAGCTCACGGTGGACGTGACGCACCCCGGTTACGTGCACTTCATCGGCATGGCCGACTGCGATGCGGTCAACCACGCCTTCGAGACGGGCGAGCCCTACCCCATGAAGATGTTCTGGTCCCAGGGGGCCAACGCCATCACCTGCACGGGCAACGCCGCGCCCCGCATCTACCAGATGCTTGAGAACGTGGAGTTCTGCGTGGTGGCCGACCCGTACCTGACGCCGACGGCCGTGGCCTTCGCGGACATCTTCCTGCCGCTCAAGACCACCGCCGAGCGCGACTCCATGCGCGTGTGGTGGACCCCGCTGCGCGCCATGAAGAGCGTCTCCGAGTGGTACGAGGCCAAGTCCGACGAGGAGCTCATCGTGGCGCTGGGCAACAAGATGAACCCGGAGCTGTTCCAGAAGCGCTGGCCCACGCTCGACGCCCTGCTCCAGGACTACCTGGACACTGGCTTCAACATTGTGGACCCGGAGACCGGCAAGTCCTACAAGTCGGCCGGCCGCTCCAAGGCGGGCATGGTGGAGGTGCCCGACGCCCACACCGACTTCTGGAAGAAGCACCACGCCGACGGCACGTGCAGCTTCCAGTCGCTCGTGGAGGACAAGTGCTGCTACGAGTACGACGACTTCTGCGCGACGTACTACAAGTACGAGAAGGGAATGCTGCGCGCCGACGGCACGCCGGGCTTCGCCACGCCGTCGGGCCGCATCGAGCTCGTGCCCTTCGCCACCTTCGGCGCCTGGGGCATCGACCCGTGGCCCAAGCACCACGAGTCCATCCACTCCGTCAAGTGGCTTGAGGACCCGGAGTTTCGCGCCGAGTACCCGTTCATCTGCGTGAACGGAAGCCGCTCCTATGAGTTCTTCCACTCCGAGAACCGCCAGCAGGCCACCATGCGCGAGTTCCACCCCGACCCCATCGTCAAGGTAAGCGCCCAGACCGCCGAGGAGTACGACATCCACGAGGGCGACTGGATCTGGCTGGAGAACTCCGAGGGCCGCTGCCGCCAGAAGGCGCATATCGACCCCACGCTCAACCCGAACTACGTCTACGCCGAGCACGGCTGGTGGTATCCCGAGCAGGAGCCCGCGTTCCCCAACCTCTTCGGCATGTGGGACGTGAACATCAACAACCTGACGGCCTCCTACGAGACGGGCCCCGGCGGCATCGGCTGCCCGTTCAAGAGCATCGTCTGCAAGATCTACAAGTGCGCGCCCGACAACATGGCGCCCACTCCGGGCGAGGTGGTCACGCAGCAGGGCGGTTTCCGCAATGACTACGTGGCCGGCGAGCCCTACGCCTATGGCCAGGAGGACTCCTGGCAGGAGCGCATGAAGCGGGGCGTCGAGGCTTAAACAGCGTGTGCCACGGGAGGGCGCCGGCGGAAAACCATCGGCGTCCTCCCAGGTCAGAGCCTAGGCTAATCCCTCGTTTCCTACGCCCGATCACCCGCGCCGCCCAATTTTCCCAAGGATAGGAACCCTCGCCCCATGCGGTTTCCCCCAAATCCGAACAGAATGCGGGCAACCCGCGCGAGGGCGTGGGTGCGAAAGGTTGGGGGAGAGCGAGGGACCGAAGGGGGGAAGCCGACGACTCGTTCTCATGCTCGTTTCGCAACATAAGAGGAAAGGTAAAGAAATGGCTGAAGAAAAGAAGGGGTTCCATCGCGCCTGGCTGGTCTTCATCGGCGTCTGCATGATGATGGCTGGCGGCATGGGTCTCGTGCTCAACGTGATGGGCAACTATTTCGCGCCGATGGCCATGGCCTTCGGCCTGGTCACTCCTGATGGCAAGCCCGACGTGACCCAGGTGACCCTGCTCATGACCGTGTATTCGTACGTCATGCTTGTCTGGCTGCCGTTCTGCGGCCGCCTGTTCGACAAGGTTGACGCACGGATTCTGTTCGGCGTCAGCGGCTGCCTGATCGTCATCGGCTGCCTGCTGTTCAACGTCTGGACCGAGGTGTGGCAGATCTACATCTCCGGCGCCCTGTTCGGCCTGGCTGGCCCCGCCATCTTCCTGGTGGGCCCCTCCGTGCTGATCAACAACTGGTTCGCCCCCAAGCAGGCGGGCAAGTTCCTCGGCATCGCGTCCGCCTTCACCGGCGTGGGCACCTTCGTGTGGTCCCCGGTGTTCGCCGGCCTCGTCAAGGCTGAGGGCTACAAGTTCGGCTTCACCGTCGAGGCCGTCATCGCCGCTGTGCTCATCCTCATCCCCGCGTTCTTCTTCTTCCGCACGCGTCCTGAGGACGTGGGCCTGCAGCCGTGGGGCATCGAGAAGGAGGCCGCCGAGGGCGAGAAGCCCAAGGCCGTCGGCGTCAGCGGCAAGTTCGCCCTGGGCACCATCGCCTTCTGGGCCATCCTCATCGGCGCCGGCCTGATCTCGCTGGGCGGCGGCTACAAGTCCCTGATGCCCACCGCGGTGCAGTCCGTGGGCGGTCCTGAGCTGGCCATGCTCGGCGCGACGATGATCTCCGCCGCCGCTGTCGGCAACATCCTCGGCAAGATCACCCTGGGCACCCTGGCTGACAAGATCGGCATCAAGAACGCCATGGTCGGCTTCGCCGTCGTGTCCGCCATCGGCTTTGCGCTCATGGTGGCCTTCATGGGCGACAACATGGTTCCGATGATCATCGCCGGCTTCTGCATCGGCACCGGCGACGCCATGATGTCCGTCGGCCTGCCGCTCGTCACCCGCGCCTGCTATGGCGACCGCCGCTACGGTGAGATCTACTCCTACATGAACATGCCCATCGCCCTGCTGGGCGGCCTCGGCGCCACCTTCGTGGCCCTGGTGGCCAGCCTCACCGGCGGCTTCCAGGCTGCTTACGGCTGCGGCATCGTGTTCGAGGCCATCATCGCGGCGTGCATGATCGTCGCCGTGGTGACCGCCAAGAAGTTCCGCGACAAGTGGACGGCCGAGGGAGAGCCCGAGAAGTCTCGCGGCTAGCCTTCGCTGAACGTGCGGCGCCGAAAGGCGCCGCACGGCTTTTATCCCCCGTTTTCATTATCTATGTAGGATGCGCGGGAGCGCATCGCGCGATAGACAGGTGCTCATCATGAGAAGTTTCTTCGGTACCCGTGTCCACTACGCATGGCTCATCCTCATCGGATGCTGCTTCATGCAGGCGGGCGGGCTGGGGGCCGTGCTTGACGCGGCGGGCGTGTTCTTCGTCCCGGTCTGCGACAGCCTCGGCTTCTCCCGCTCGGAGATATCCCTCTACCTGACGTTCTACTTCATCGCCACGGTGTTCGCCATGCCGCTCGTGGGCCGCTGGATCACCCGCTTCAACATCAACCGGCTGCTCTCGGTGTCGTTTCTGCTGGTGATAGCCGCCGTGGCCGCCATGGGCTTCTACACCGAGCCGTGGCAGTGGTGGGTGTCGGGCATCGTGTTCGGCCTGGCCGGCAGCTTCATCTTCGTCATGCCGGCCCCCATCCTCATCAGCAACTGGTTCCATACCCGCAAGGGAATCGCGCTGGGCGTGGCCATGTCGTTCTCCGGCATCGGCGGGGCCATTCTCTCGCCGGTGTTCACCCTGTTCATCCAGACGTTCGGCTGGCGTGAGGCCTACCTCATCGCCGCGGTGGTGATGGGCGTTCTCGTGCTGCCCTGGACGCTGTTCGTGTTCAAGCTGCGCCCCGAGGACATCGGCATGCGTCCCTATGGCTGGACGCAGGAGGACGAGGAGGACGAGTCCGCCGCAGCCGACGAGTTCGGCGGCATCGACGCCCGCCAGGCGCTCAAGACCGTGCCCTTCTGGTGCATGTTCCTGTTCGCCGGCCTCATCGCCTACTTCGCCGGCTTCAACTCGCACCTGCCCGGGTTCGCCCAGTCCGTGGGCTTCAGCCCCCTGGTGGGCTCGTCGCTGCTGACGGCCGTGATGGTCGGCAACGTGGTGGAGAAGTACATCGTGGGCTTCCTCAACGACAAGATAGGCGTGCAGTTCACGGTGAACATCCAGCTGGTGTGCGTGGCGGCCGGGCTTCTGGGCTTCGTGTTCGCCGGCGACAACCTGGTGGTGCTCTACGTGTCGGCGTTCTTGTTCGGCGCGCAGAACTCGCTCGTGTCGGTGTCCACGCCGCTGCTGGTGCGCCAGCTGTTCGGCGGCCGCGACTACCCGAAGATCTACGCCTACACCCGCATCGGCACCGGCGTCATAGGGTGTTTGGGCCCCGTGACCGTGGCGGGCATGTTCGACACCACGGGAAGCTTCATCCCGGCCTTCATCCTGGGCGTGGGAATCGCTGTCCTGGCCTTTGTCACGGTGCGGGTGGCCTACTTGCTCCGCAAGCAGATTGCCTGTGATGAAAGCAACGTTGTGCCTGATCAAGTTGTTGCTTAACCAAGAATAATACCGCATGGCTAAGGCGGTTTCCCGGCAGTTTCCGCCACGTTGGGCACTGCCGCCCGATGCGGCGGGAACGGCTGGGACCCTATAGTCGAAGGGCGGCGCGGAGGTCTCGCGCCGGAGGAGAGAAAGGAAGGAGCGGTATGGAATTCAAGAACGACCTTGGCAAGCCGTGGAAGTACGAGGAAGACGGCCTGACCGTCGTGCGTACCTCCATGTGGTCGCCGCCGGGTTGCCATCCGGTGGGATGCGGCCTCAAGATCTACGTGAACGACGAGGGCGTCATCGACCACGTCGAGGGCGACGAGAACAACCCCATCACCAAGGGCCGCCTGTGCGCCCGCTGCCTGGCGCTCAAGGACTACGTCTACAACCCGAGCCGCGTCATCTACCCGATGAAGCGCGACCCGAAGGATCGCGGCCTGTCCGACAAGTGGGAGCGCATCACCTGGGACGAGGCCTTCGCCATCGTCAAGGAGAAGCGCGACTACTTCCGCGACACCTACGGCGCCGAGTCCATCGCCGTGTTCTCCGGCACCGGCCGCTCCGGTGGCATCCTCGTGTCTGACATGGCCCAGGCCGTGCTCGGCACCCCCAATGCCTGCTACACCCAGTCGGGCTACGCGTGCTACCAGCCGCGCTCAATGTCCTGTTCGCACGTGCTGGGCGCCTACTATCCCGAGATGGACTACGCCGGCGGCCTTGAGGGCACCTACGACAACCCCGCCTTCCAGGTGCCGGGCGTCATGGTCATGTGGGGTAAGATGCCCCTGGCCTCCAACGGCGACGGCTTCTTCGGCCACGCGGTCATCGACCTCATGAAGCGCGGCGCGAAGCTCATCTCCGTCGACCCGCGCGTCAACTGGCTGTCCACCCGCTCGGTGGTGCACCTGCGCGTGCGCCCCGGCACCGACACCGCCATGGCCATGGCGTGGCTGTGGGTCATCATCAACGAGGACCTCTACGACCACGACTTCGTGGAGAAGTGGACCTACGGCTTCGACGAGTTCGCCGCCCGCATCAACGACCCGGTGATGGGCATGACCCCCGAGAAGGCCGCCGAGATCTGCGAGGTGCCCGTCGAGGACATCTACAAGGCCGCGCGCCTCTACGCCACCGCCAAGCCGGCCTCCATCGCCTGGGGCCTGGCCTTCGACCAGAACCAGAACGGCAACCAGGCCGCCCACTGCGTACTGGCCCTCATGGCCATCACGGGCAACATCGACGTGCCCGGCGGCCAGATCGTGGCCGAGATCGATCCTGCCCCCGGCGTGGCCGACGAGCCTGCTACCGGCGAGAAGCAGGAGTTCAACCTGGACAAGGCCGACGCCGGCGCCGATGACAACGCCGCCGAGGACGCCGCGCGCCCGACGCGCCGCATCGGCTGGGACAGCCTGCCTGAGGAGCTGCGCGACAAGACCATCGGCTACAAGGAGTACCCGCTCTACGTCGACAACATCCGCAACGCCCAGGCCGACATGATGTTCGACGCGCTCACCAAGGGCGAGCCGTACCGCATCCGCATGGGCTGGATCCAGTCGACCACGCTGCTCGCGCCCACCTGCTGCGCGCAGCCCCACGGCTGGTACGAGGGCCTGAAGAACCTCGAGTTCTGCATGGCCACCGACGTGTTCATCACCCCGGCCATCGAGGCCGCCTGCGACCTGTTCCTGCCCCTGGCCTCCTGCGCCGAGAAGGACGACGTCGTCATGACCCACTACGGCGGATCGCCCGTCTTCTACGGCGCGGTCAACAAGGCCGTCGACGTGGGCGAGGTCAAGGCTGACATGGACCTCATCA
The DNA here is from genome assembly GCF_009911695.1 of Enterorhabdus sp. P55. Classification (GTDB taxonomy): domain Bacteria; phylum Actinomycetota; class Coriobacteriia; order Coriobacteriales; family Eggerthellaceae; genus Enterorhabdus. The sequence continues at coordinate 32,352 of NZ_QWKK01000012.1, forward strand.
TCGAGCTCGGCGAGTACCTCGGCCAGGAGTGCCTCCAGGACGAGGACGGCGGCCGCATGTTCAAGGACCTCGAGGACTTCCTCACCCAGCGCCGCACCTCCGGCCCCATCAAGATGGACTTCGACTCCCTGCGCAAGAAGGTGGGCTACCAGCGCGGCGTGAACTACCGCAAGTACGAGTCCGGCAAGCTGCGCCCCGACCGTCATCCCGGCTTCCTCACCCCGACGGGCCGCGTGGAGCTGTGGTCGACGGCCTACGCCAACTACGGCGAGGATCCGCTGCCCTACTACCAGGAGCCGGCCTTCAGCCCGCACGTGGATCCCGAGCTGGCCGCGAAGTACCCCTACATCCTGACCACCGGCGCCCGCAACTACGCGTCCTTCCACGCCGAGCACCGTCAGATTCCCGTGCTGCGCGAGCTGCATCCCGATCCGCTTATCGAGATCAACCCCGCGGACGCGGCCGAGATCGGCGTCGCCGACGGCCAGTGGGTGGAGATCGCCAACGACTTCGGCCGCGCCAAGTTCAAGGCCAAGGTGTCGCCCATCGTCAAGAAGGGCACCGTCCAGGCCGACCATGGCTGGTGGTTCCCCGAGATGCCGGCTGACGACGAGGCCCGCGACGAGGTCATCCCCGTTGGCGAGATCCTCGAGGACGGCCCGCTGGAGTTCGAGGTGAACGGCACGCACATCCAGAACGGCTACGTGAAGAGCGACCATGCCGACGAGAAGGGCCTCTACGGCCTGTGGCGCTCCAACGTCAACGACCTGGTGTCCAACCACTACAACTCCAAGCTCGGCTACGGCGGACCTTACAAGTGCAACTGCTGCTCCATCACCCCGCTTCAGGAGAGCTACGACACCGACATGGGCCTGGTCGAGGAGATGTTCAAGGTCGATTCCGCGAAGAAGGAGTGGTAACCCATGGCCGAATACGGACTTTTGGTTGATTACGAGTACTGCACCGGCTGCGAGTCCTGCGTCGTCGCCTGCAAGGAGACGCACGACCTGCCCGTGGGCAAGTGGGGCATCCGCGTGTTCGACGACGGCCCGTGGCAGAAGGACGACTCCGGCGAGGGCGGCGACTGCTTCAACTGGAACAAGATCCCGGTGCCGACGGACCTGTGCGACCTGTGCGCCGACCGCGTGGCCAAGGGCAAGGACCCGGCCTGCGTGCACCACTGCCTGGCCTTCTGCATGGAGTTTGGCCCCGTCGAGGAGCTGGCCGCCAAGATGCTCGAGAAGCCCAAGCAGGTGCTCTGGCGCCCCTGCGCGAGCGCGTAGGAACCACGGCTAGGAAGGGGCGGCCTGTCCGCCGCCCCTTCGGGCGACGCCCCGCCAGGGGCGTGGGGAAGGAGGAGGACGTGTGCTACTGCTGCACGCTCTGCAATGACTGCGGACGCGCGGATGAGATGAACGCCCAGCTGGGACGCCGCGAGTGCCCGCAGTGCCACGTACTCGTCCTCGATGAGGCGATCAAGGCCTGCCCCGAATGCGGGGCCGCCCTCCCGCCTCCTTTCCCGCCTATGCCCGGCAGCCCCCGCGGCTAGCCCTGGGCCGGCTGCGGCGCGCGCCTTCCCAGGCGCCCGCCTGCAGGTCGGCTGATTCCGAAGCGCCTCCGGCCGAGAACGGCCGGGGGCGCTTTCCGTAGGGAGGCCCTCCTGCAGCAGCGGGAGGGGAGGAGAAGAGAAGAGAGAGGAGTGCCTGTGAGGATCAAGGACAAGACCGTGCTCAAGAACCTCGGGTCGTGCGGGTTCGGCGGCGCGGCCAACACGGCCTGCGTCGACGTCCTCGACGGCAAGGTGGTGCGCATCCGCCCGCTGCACTATGACGAGGACTACACCCCCGAGGATCTGAACGAGTGGCGCTACGAGGTGCGTGGCCACACCTTCCGCCCCGGCATGAAGACGCTGCTTCCGCCGCTTTCGCTGGCCTACAAGAAGCGCGCCTACTCGCCCAATCGCGTCCCGTACCCGCTCAAGCGCGTGGACTGGGACCCGAAGGGCGAGCGCAACCCGCAGAACCGCGGCGTGAGCGGCTACGAGCGCATCAGCTGGGACGAGGCCACCGACCTCATCGCCGCCGAGATCGAGCGCATCGGCCGTGAGTACGGCCGCCGCTCCATCCTCATCCAGGGCGAGGGCCACGGAGAGACCAAGGTGGTCTCGGGCGCCCATGGCTGCTCGTCGCTCATGCTCGACTACGTGGGGGACGAGCCGGGCGACTACCTCATCCAGGCCCGCCAGCCTGACAGCTGGGAGGGCTGGTACTGGGGCGCCAAGCACGTCTGGGGCATGGAGACCCACGGACAGCAGAACCCGCAGGACAACGTCATCTGGGATGTGAGCAAGCACAGCGACGCCGTCCTGTTCTGGGGCGCCGATCCCGAGACCACGCCCTGGGGCTGGGGTGGCCTGCAGCCGAGCCGCCTGTGCTACTGGTTCGACGAGATCGGCATCAAGTCCATCCACATCGCGCCCGACGTCAACTACACCAACGCCGTGCACGCCGACAAGTGGATCCCCGTGCTGCCCAACACCGACGCGGCCCTTCAGCTGGCCATCGCCTACGTGTGGATGACCGAGGGGCTCTACGACAAGGAGTACGTGGCCACCCACGTGGAGGGCTTCGACTGGTTTGAGTACTACGTGCTCGGCCATGAGGACGGCGTTCCCAAGACGCCGGCCTGGGCTGCCGAGAAGTGCGGCGTGCCGTCCTACCGCATCAAGGCGCTCGCACGCTATTGGGGCCGCCACAAGGTGTCCATCGCCCACTGCAACGGCGGCGGCTACATCCGCTCGTGCTTCTCGCACGAGCCGGCGCGTCTGGAGGTGTGCCTGCTCGGCATGCAGGGCCTCGGCAACCCCGGCGTCCACCAGTTCAAGTTCATCGAGTGGGTGCTCCAGGGCGTCAACCCCGTGCCGCCGAGCGCCATCTACCCCACGCTCATGGGCGTCTACCACGGCTGGCGCATGGGCGCGCCCAAGCACTTCATCCCCAAGACGATGACGCCCGACGCCATCCTGGGCGGCTACACCCATGACAATCCGATGACCTGGTACGGGCACGTCGTGTGCTACATGAAGCGCGAGGACCAGTTCCTCGAGTTCCGCTACCCCGAGCCTGACGCCCATCCCATCCACATGATCTGGTCGGACACCCCCTGCTGGGAGACGTGCTGGAACGGCGGCAACGCCTACCAGGACGCGGTGCGCGACCCGAGCATCGAGTTCTACCTGGTGCAGCACCCCTGGATGGAGAACGACACCTTGCTCGCCGACATCATCCTGCCGGTGTCCACCCTCTTCGAGCTCAAGGACATCCAGGCCGACATCTTCTCGGGCCAGTGGAACAAGATCGTCTACGAGGAGCAGGCCATCGAGCCGGTGGGCGAGGCCAAGGGCGACTACGAGGCCGTCTGCGAGATAGCCCGCAAGCTCGAGCGCTTCGGCGGAGAATACGAGGGCCTCTACGCCAAGTTCACCTGCGGTCGTACCATCGACGAGGACATCGAATACGGCTACCGCACCAGCGAGGTGCCGCTCGACGAGTACCCCTTCGAGAAGCTCAAGGAGCAGAAGTACTTCGCGTTCCCCACCAAGGAGAACTGGCAGGACGACCCGGTGGGCCTGGAGCTGTTCGCCAAGGACCCGGCGGCCCATCCGCTGCGCACGCCCTCGGGCAAGCTGGAGTTCTACTCCATCGGCCTGGCCGAGCACTTCCCCGACGACAAGGTGCGCGGGCCGGTGCCCCACTGGATCGAGGAGGCCGACGGCCACGAGGAGCGCATCACCTCGGCGCGCGCGAAGGACTACCCGTTCCTGCTCGTGTCCAACCACCCGCGCTGGCGCGTCCACGCCCAGCACGACGACATCCCCTGGCTGCGCGAGATCCCCACGTGCAAGGTGGCCGGCCCCGACGGCTACCTCTACGAGCCCATCTGGGTGAACCCGCGCGATGCCGAGCGGCTCGGCCTGGCCGACGGCGATGTGGCCAAGCTGTTCAACGAGCGCGGCGCGGTGCTCGGCGGCGTCATCGTCACCGAGCGCATCATGCCCGGCGTCCTGTACCAGGACCACGGCGCCCGCACCGACGTGCTGCGCTACGGCGCCGGCGGCCTCGACCGCGGCGGCGCGAACAACCTCATCTGCCCGAGCGCGACCACGTCCAAGAACGCCGCGGGCGAGGTGACCAACGGCTTTTTGGTCGGCATCGAGAAGGTTGACGTGGCCGCCCTGGCCGCAGAGTACCCCGAGGCCTTCGCGCGTGACTACGACCCGGCCGCCGGCCTCGTGGCGACGGCCCGCATCGTGAAGGAGGACTAGCATGGCCAAGGTGTTTGCCATCGACGTGGCCAAGTGCAACGGCTGCTACGGCTGCCAGATCGTCTGCAAGGACGAGCACTGCGGAAACGACTGGCGCCCCTATGCGGCGCCCCAGCCCGAGACGGGCCAGTTCTGGATGCGGATCGACGAGAAGACGCGCGGTCAGGTGCCGGTGGTGAAGGTGTCCTACACGCCGGTGCTGTGCGCCCACTGCGCTGACGCGCCCTGTGCTGCCGCCTGCCCGGCCGGCGCCTACGTCCGCCGCGACGACGGGCTGCTGCTCATCGACCCGGACGCCTGCACCGGCTGCGGCACGTGCGTCGAGGCGTGCCCGCAAGGGGCCGTCTACCTGAACGCCGACCTGGGCATCGCCCAGAAGTGCACCGGCTGCGCGCACCTGCTCGACAACGGCTGGGACGTGCCGCGCTGCGTGGACGCCTGCGCCCACGAGGCCATCCTCTGGGGCGAGGAGGCCGACTTGGCGGACTTCCTGGAGGGCGCCGAGGCGCTGCCGGCCGTCGCGGGGCTCGGGCCGCGCGCGTTCTACCGCAACCTGCCGCGGCGCTTCGTGGCCGGCGCGGTGGTGGACCTGGAGGCCGACGAGCTGCTCATCGGCGCGCCCGTGACGCTGCGGGGCTCGGAGGGCTTCGAGGCGTCGCAGGTCACCGATGAGTTCGGCGACTTCCTCTTCGAGCAGGTCCCGGCCGACGTCTATGAGGTGGTCATCGCGCCGGAGGGCTACGCGGAGCGCCGCCTGAAGGCCGACCTCACCGAGATCGACCGCACGCTCGGCGACATCCCCGTCGAGCGCGCCTAGCGCCGGGGCCGCGCGTCGCGTCGCCCGCGCTCCGGCTTGTCTCGAGGCGCCCCCGGTCTTCCCGACCGAGGGCGCTTTCGCGTTTGACGGTCGGGGCGCCCCGGAGGCCCCGCTTGCCGACGCGGGGCGCGCGTTTCGCCCGCGTTCGCTGCCGGTTTCGCGATTTCTGGCCAAAAAGTACGCGTTTTACGCTCGGCGAGGCCCCTGTGGCGGGGCCGGCGGTAGAGCTCTTTGGCATAACCCCAGGTCAGGGATGGCGAGTTGTCGAGAGGCGCGCCTAGGGGGCGCTGGCACTGCGTAAAACGTAGCGAAATTGGCCAGAAATTCGCGTTTGCCCCCCTGGAGAGGCGCCGGGAGGATGCCAGCCGGGAGCGGGACCGCCGGGGGCCGCCTCTTCGGGGAGCGCCAGCGGGGCGCCTCCCGCAGCCGCGCTATCGGCGCAGCAGCCGGCGCAGAGCCAGCCCCAGGGCGGCTGCCACTGCGGCGGCGCCTATGAGCGCGCCAAGCCCCGGGCCGTAGCTGCCGGTTGCGGCGAGCGGCCCGTTCAGCGCGAGCGGCCCGACCAGGGCGGCGGGAATGAGCGTCAGGTTGAGGATGGCGAGGTTCTCGGCGTAGTGCGTCTCGCCGAAGGCGGTGGCCATGAATCCCGACCCGATGACCGAGGTGCCTCCGGCGCCGAGGCCGACCAGCACCACGCCGGCCAGCGCGAGAGCCGCCTCGCCCGAGCCCTGCGCCCCGGCCAGCAGGAGCACCGCCGCCCCCAGCATGAGCGCGTCAACGACGGTGCAGGCCGCCGTCCCCAGCGCGTCGAAGGCAACGCCCATGAGCAGTCGCCCCAGCCCGTTGCAGAGTGCGAGCATGCCGACGGCCGCCACCGCGACGGCTGGCGCGGCTCCGGCGCCGAGGGCCAGCTGGTTGGCCGACCCGATCACCGCCAGGCCGATGCAGCTGACTGCCAGCATCCAGGCCGCATAGGCCCAGAAGGCGGGCGCACGCAGCATGGCAGCCGTGGTGGCGTCGGCGGGGGAGGCCGCTGCCGTCCCGCCGACGGCTCCGGTTGCCTCTGCGCCCGCCGTTCCGCCGGCTCCGGCCATCCTGGTCGCCTTGCCGCCGCTGGCCGTCGCCGCCGTGCTGGCGCTGGCTCCGGCTCCGGTCACTCTGGCCACCGCGATGGCGGCTGGACCTGCCTCTGCGACCACTGCCCCGCCTCCGGCTCTGGCTGCCCCGCCCGTCGACGCGCCCCCGACTTCGCCGCCCTCGCCCAGGCCGCCCGCCCCTCCCCCGCGCCCGCCGCGCCGCGCGTC
>NZ_QWKK01000122.1 GCF_009911695.1 Enterorhabdus sp. P55
CCGACTCGGCTACCGCGCCTGCTGCCTGCCGCGCGCCCAGCCAGGCTACCTCTCCCGACCCGGCCGCCACGTCCGACCCGGCCGCCGCGCCTGCTACCCGCCGCGCGCCCGATCCGGCCGCCAGCCCCGTCGCGCCCGTCAGTCCCGCCGTGGACTGCGTGCCCGGCTCGCCCATCGAGTGCTACACGCCCGGTCTGGCCCCCGACCCGGCCGCCGGCCCCATCGCGCCCGGCCAGGCCGCCGCAAATGCTGTGCGTCTCGCGCCCGACCAGGCCGCCGCGGATGCTGCGTGCTGCGCTCCCGACCCGGTTGCCGCGTCCGACCCGGCTACCGCGCCTGCTACCCGCCGCGCCCCCGATCCGGCTGCCGGCCCCGTCGCGCCCGTCTTCACCCTCGAGCACCTCGAGAACTTCCAGCCAGCCGACATCGCGCGCCTGGCCCGCCTCGGCGTGGTGGCGTCGGTGCAGCCGCGCCACATGACCCTCGACCCCGGCGGGCCCGAGCGCGATCTGGGCCCCGCGCGCGTGCCGTATATGTGGCCCTTCCGCCAGCTGCTCGACGCGGGCGCCACGCTCGCCTTCGGCACCGACGCGCCCGTCACGCCCACCGACCCGCTCGCCGCCGTCTACGCGGCCGTCACCCGCAGGGACGCCGACACCCGTGAGCCCGCCGGCGGCTGGCTGCCGGCCGAGGCGCTCACCGTGCCCGAGGCCCTGCGCGCCTACACCGCCGGCAGCGCCTGCGCCGCCGGGCGCGCCGCCGATCTGGGCGTCCTCGCGCCTGGCATGCTTGCCGACCTGGTCGTCCTCGACCGCGACCTCACCGCCGTCGACCCCGAGGCCATCCTCCAGACCCGTGTGCTCGCCACCTACGTGGGCGGCTGCCGGGTCTACGCCGCCAGCTAGCGTGCCCGCGCTTCGCCGCCTCGCCCTCCTTCGGCGTGCGCGCGAATGCCGCGAAAATGGCCATCTGCTTCGAAATTCCGAGCTTCATTTGGCCACGTCTGGTTGTGGCGCAAGCGTTTCCCCAGGTCGCGTTTTCGTCTTTTGCCAAGCTCCCGCTTTCTGCCCGCAAAACCCGAGCTGAGCCTCGGAATTTCGAAGTAAATGTCCAAAAACGGCCCGCCTTGATGCGCACGCGCCCTCTCAGGCTCACCTCACCCGAAAACAGCCAGGCGCGGACGCCGTGCGGCCAGGGGCGCGCTATCCTTAGGGCCGTCACTGATAACGCGCGCGAGCCGGTGGCCACGCGCCGACGCTAAGGGGTTGCCATGTACAAAGTCCACTGCCTCAACAACATCTCGCCCGAGGGCCTGGCCCTGCTGACCGACCAGTACGAGCTCGTCGACGACATCGAGCAGGCCGACGCCGTGCTCGTGCGCAGCGCCAATATGCACGAGATGGCTATCCCCGCCAACCTCAAGGTGGTCGCTCGCGCCGGCGCCGGCGTTAACAACATCCCGCTCGAGGCCATGGCCGAGGCGGGCATCCCCGTGCTCAACACCCCTGGCGCCAACGCCAACGCCGTGAAGGAGCTCGTACTCGCCGGCATGCTGCTGGCTAGCCGCGACATCGTCGGCGGCATCGCCTGGTGCCGCGACAACGCTGGCGACGAGAGCATCGGCAAGTCCGCGGAGAAGGCGAAGAAGCAGTTCGCCGGCCGCGAGATCACCGGCAAGACCCTCGGCGTCATCGGGCTGGGCGCCATCGGCAAGCTCGTCGTGGCCGCCGCCGAGGCGCTCGGCATGAAGGTCGTCGGCTACGATCCCTTCCTCGACGCCGACCGCGCTGCCGCTATCTCGCCGGCCATGACCTTCGTTGCCGACCTGGCCGACCTCTACCCGGCCTGCGACTTCATCACCATCCACGTGCCGGCTACGCCCGATACCAAGGGCATGATCAATGCCGAGGCCATCGCCCAGATGAAGGACGGCGTCGTGTTCCTCAACTTCTCGCGCGACACCCTCGTGGACGACGCCGCCATGGCTGCTGGCCTGACCGACGGCAAGGTGGGCTGCTACGTCACCGACTTCGCCAACCCGGCCGTCATGGCCATGGAGGGCGCCATCGTCATTCCGCACCTGGGCGCCTCCACGGCCGAGGCCGAGGACAACTGCGCCATCATGGCCGTCAACCAGATCATGGACTACCTGGAGAACGGCAATAAGGTTCACTGCGTCAACATGAAGTAAGCTCGTGTCGGAAGCGTCGCGCCTCGCGGGCTGGCGCGGCGGCTTGAAACATCCGCCGCGTTTCGCCTCTGTTGCAATTGGCCGTCGTGCCCTCGGGTGCGGCGGCCTTCTTCTATCATGGGCGGAACGCTCAACCACGTCCGGCTCGGCGCGTGGCGCCCGAGGCCGAAGAAGGAGGCATCATGGAAGAGGGAATCCTCAGCGGCAAGGTGGCCATCATCACCGGCGCCACGCGCGGCATCGGCTTTGCCATCGCGCATGAGTTCCTGAAGTGCGGCGCGAAGGTGGCCATCTGCGGATCGCGCCCGGAGACCGTGGAGCGCGCGCTCGCGGAGCTCCGCGAGACCGATGGCGACTACCCGGTCATGGGCATCGCGCCTGACCTGACCGATCCGGACTCCATCGCGTCTGAGTTCCAGAAGGTGACTGACGCCTTCGGTCGCCTTGACATCCTGGGCAACAACGCCGGCGTCAGCTCGCGCACGCCCATCCTCGACTACACGGCCGACGAGTTCCGCAGGGTCATGGAGCTCAACGTCGATGCGGTGTTCCTCTGCAGCCAGGCGGCGACGCGCATCTTCCGCGAGCAGGGCGAGGGCGGCTGCATCATCAACACGTCGTCCATGGTGGGGCGCTACGCCCAGCCCTCGGGTTCGGCTTACCCCACGTCGAAGTTCGCGGTCAACGGGCTGACGCTCTCGCTCGCGCGCGAGCTGGCGAAGGACGGCATCCGCGTGAACGCGGTGGCACCGGGCGTCATCCACACCGACATGGTGGACGCGCTGCCCGAGTCCCTCATCCAGCCGCTCATCGCGAGCATCCCGCTCGGCCGCATGGGCGAGCCCTCTGACATCGCCAACGCCTACCTCTTCCTGGCGAGCGACATGGCCAGCTACATCTCCGGCGCCGTGATTCCCGTGGACGGACTCTCCCGTCCGTAGGCAGCGCTTCCGCGAAGGCGCCCCTTCTTCGGAGGGGGTGGTCGCCGGCGTCCTCTCCGGCCCTTGGCGCCCCGCGGCGCAATCGCGATCTCTTCCTGCCAGAGAGGAACGCGCGAGGCGGGGTAGGAGGAGGCGAAGGCGGGGCGTCGGCTTGTTCTCCTGCCCCGCGCTCCGTCTTTCCGCTAGCGCTCCCGCGAAGGCGCCCCTTCTTCGGAGGGGGCGCCTTCGTCGTCGGGGGACAGGCCGGTGGCGGCGGGCTAGGTCGTTTCTCGTCGCGCCGCCTCCACCACCAGGCGAACGCGGTTCTCGCGGTTGAGCGCCGATGCCTCCGGATCGTAGTCGAGCACCGTCACCTGCAGGTTCGGGTAGCGTCTCCCCAGGTCATGAAGGACGCCGCGACTCTTTACGTGACCTTTCAGGCAGCCGAAGGACTGGAGGTAGATGACGTGGCGAACGCCCGCGGCCGCAAACGCGTCGAGCTGTGGAAGGAAGCGCACGTCATCGGCGAACAGCAGGTCGGCGTCGGGAAGCACCGGCTCGGCGCCGAGCGACTTCAGCAGATCGACCAGCCCGTCGTTCATGAACGGGTCGAGCACGAGCAGCGGGTTTCCTACGATGCCGATGCGCGGCTTCGCGCTTGCCCGCGTTTGGGCGGAGGCGTCCGTCGAACGCGCGCCGGCCGCTTCCGCCTCCGCGGCTGCGCCGGTGGGCGCGGCAGGCGCCTCGGGCTCGGCTCCCGGGGCGCCACCTGCGGCCAGCGCTGCTTCTCCGGAGTGCTGCGGCGAGGCGCCGTCCGCGTCATCCGCGCGCCACGAGCGCTCCCAGACGAACTCCGGCGCGCGTCCCGTGGCGCGCTCGACCATGCGCGGCACGGCGTCGACCAGGCACCGCTCGCACACCGCCGGCAGCGTGATGGCCGCCAGCTCCGGGTTCTCCTCCAGCAGGCGAATGGCCCGTGCCGCCAGCGCCGTGGCCGTGAAGCACACGTCCTTGGCCGTGCAGCGCCGCGCGACCTCGAGGTCACCTTCGTCCAGCCCTCGATCCAGCAGGAAAGCGCCGCTGCCTTTCTGCCGGAGCCCCTCGGGGGAGTCGGAGTCGGGGGAGCAGCCCGGCGACGTGCCGGGCGTTCCCTCCCGCCGCCCGTCGAGGGAGCCGAGCATGCTGGAGGCGACCTGGGATCCGGGGGCGTCGGGCGCAGCGGGCGTGCTGGGGGCACTGGCCGCGTCGGGTGTGCCCGGCACGTCGGAGGCGCCGGGCGCGCCCGACAAGCTGAGGTCGTCGAAGGTGTCGGGGGTGTGGGACGCGCCTGCCCCCTGATGCGCGTCGAGGGCGTCGGACGCGCAGCCCCCTCCGCCGAAGGCGCTCTGGCGTGTCGAACCCTCGCGCACGCCCCCGTCGCCGGATCCCGCTTGCGTTTCACGTGAAACGCGCGTAGCGCGGCGCTTTCGGGCGGCGATGGTCTCGCCGAGGGTTCTCAGGCGAATGCGAAGGTGGGCGGTGTCCACCATCTCGTCCACCTTGAGGGCGGTGAAGGGGGCGCCGGCTTCCACGGCCAGGTCGCGCACCTCCTCCAGGCTCACCGCGTCGAACCCGCAGCCGAACGACTGGAGGCACACGAGGTCGATTTGCGGATGGCCGAGGGCGAAGCGAGCTGTCCGGACGAGGTGCTTGGCGGGCTTCCACGGATAAGCGCCCGGCGCGCGTCCGTCGGCCTCGCGCAGGCGGCTGCCGAGCGCCAGCGGGTTGAGCACGGCGAAGCCCATCTTGTGGAGCATCGCGTCTACGTCGTGCGCGAGTGCCGCATCGTTGTGGTAGGGGCGGCCTGCCACCAGGACAGCATGGCGACGAGGGTCGGTCTCCACCCAGGCCAGCGCCGCCGTGCCGGCCTGCTCCATCGTGGTCTCGAAGGCCTCTTGGGCCGCGAGCGCCGCTGCCAGGGCGGCATCCAGCTCACTCGGCTCCAAGGGCATGCCCGTGGCGGCCGCGAGCGGCTCGAGGTAGGCGGCCAGGGTCGCCCGATCCTCGGCGCACGCGACGAGGGAGCGCGGCTTGCTCTGGCTGAGCGTCGGCGCTAGGAGCGTCGGCATGCCATCGCGGATGCCAAGGCCGGCGCCATCGGCCAGGGCGTCGGCGTACTCGCAGGTCACCGGACAGTGGTGGCTACGGTCGAAGCGCGCCATGAGCACGGCGTCGCAGCCCTTGTCCACGAGCGAGAACAGGCGGCCGTGAGTCAGCTTCGCGGGATAGCAGACGCTCTCGGAGGGCACCGTCTCCCAAGCCGCACGCGATCCTCCCTGGCCGATGGCGTGGTCAGGCACGCGCACGCTGAACCCGAGCTCGGCCAGCAGCGTATGCCAGAAGGGGAGCGCCTCGTACATCTCAAGTGTATCTAATATCCCAAGGGCCATCTTTCCGCGCGGTTCGGCGGACTCGACGTCCCCCAGCCGCGCGATGAGCCCTTGCTCAAGCGCCATCAGGTTCGGAGCGCCGCCGCCCGCCGCCGCGCCGCTTGTCGCTCCACGCGCCTCCGCGCCCGCCGCGCCCGCCGCGCCACCCGCCG
>NZ_QWKK01000123.1 GCF_009911695.1 Enterorhabdus sp. P55
GCCTGCTGCACCAGAGGCGCGACCTCCTTGCGCTTGCCGCGCAGGACGGCCGAGTAGATGTCTTCGATGATGGTCATGTTGCTTTCCCTTCTCCTGGTGTCTTGCGTCCCGGCGGCGCGGCCCTAGGCCACCGGGTGGGCGGCCGCCCACGCGCGGCCGTAGCTCGCCAGCTCCTCCAGCGCGATGTCGCTGTTGCGCTTGTGGAAGAGGTGCGAGGTGAGCGCGGGGAAGAAGCGACCGGCCGGGCAGTACTCGTCGATGCAGCGGCGCACTTCCGCGCGGATCTCCTCTTCCGTGGCCTCCTCGGTGTCGATGGCGGCACTATCGACGCCGCCGATCATCGCCAGCTTGCCGCCGGTGCGGCGCTGGATGGCCACGATGTCGTTCTGCGGGATAACGCCCTGCCATGCGTCGATGCCCATCTCCACCATGTCCTCCACCAGGGGCTCGCAGATGCAGTCGGCGTGGTGGATGAACATCATGCCCAGGTCATGGGTCGCCTGGACTATCTCGGCATGCAGCGGCTTGATGACCTCGCGCCACACCTCCGGCGGGAGGAACAGGTTCTGCTTGGAGCCCCAATCGTCGTGGAAGTACACGATGTCGGGACGGATCTGCTCGTAGGCCTCGCGGATGGAGGCTATCTTGAAATCGGCGATGGCGCGCAGCATCGCCGTCATCTCGTCGGGATCCTCGAGGTAGGCGCAGAACGCGTCCTCCATGCCCATGAGGAAGTGGGAGCGCTCGAACAGACCTTGGGCCGACCAGAACATGACGAACGTCTCGTTGCGGTCAAGCGCCTCTACCTCGGCCTTGGCCTTAGACCAATCGAGACCCTGCACCGGTGGGATGGCCAGCTGTTCGCGCCACTTCTCGATGTCCTTGACCACCTTGTTCTCGTCGGTGATGTGCGGGTGCTTGCCTGGCGCGTCGGGCAGCCGGATGCACGTCGTTCCCCACGAGTCCCGGTGCTCCTGGCCGTCGGCGGGGCAGACGTCCGCCATCCGGATCGGGTCGGACACGATCTTCACGGCATTGAAGAAGTTACCGTAGTAATCCGGTTGCCTCCCTTCGAGGATTGCCGTCATGTTCTCGCGCTGATTCATTCGCAACCACCCCTTCCCGTCATCTAGGCCGCCTTGAAGCAGCGCCTCGATAATAGGAAGCGGCGCGCAAGGCGCCATCCGACGTTATTCCCTATTCGCCATGCTGCGCACGTCGGCCCCCTGCTACAGCGCTAGCCGTTTCGTTCGATATTGCCAAAGGGCCCGCCAAGAAGCAGCAAACGGGCGTTTCACGTGGAACATTCGCGACGCACGGGGCATTTGGGCAGCCGCGCGCGCGGGCATGGGTACAATAGCCGCGGACATCACTACCGGGAAAGGAACCGCCATGGAGGACTTGACGATGATGCTCGACCGCTGGATCGCGAACGTGGACGATCCGGGCGTCCAGCAGCAGCTTCAGGAGCTGCGCGCCGGCGACGAGACCGCCGTGCGCGACGCCTTCTACCAGGATCTGGCCTTCGGCACCGGCGGGCTGCGCGGCATCGTGGGCGCGGGCCCGAACCGCATGAACATCTACACCGTGGCCAAGGCCACGCAGGGGCTGGCCACCTACCTGAACGCGAACTTCGCCGAGCCGAGCGTGGCCATCGCGCGCGACAGCCGCCACATGGGGCGCGAGTTCGTCGAGGTGGCGGCCGGCGTGCTGGCGGCCAACGGCATCCGCTCGTTCCTCTACCCGCGCATCGAGCCCACGCCGGCGCTCAGCTTTGCCGTGCGCGACCTGGGCTGTTCGGCCGGCATCTGCATGACGGCCAGCCACAACCCCGCGCCCTACAACGGCTACAAGGCCTACGGCCCGGACGGCTGCCAGATAACCACGCAGGCCGCCCGTGACATCCAGGCGGCCATCAACGCCACCGACGTCTTTGACGACGTGCGCACGATGCCCTTCGCCGAGGCGCTGGAGAGCGGGATGGCGCGCTATATCGGCGAGGACACGCTCGACCGATTCATCGAGGCCGTCGCCGAGCAGTCGGTGACGCCCGACGCGGCGACGGGCGCAGGTGCCGCGGAAGGCGCCGAAGACGTGAAGGTGGTCTACACGCCGCTCAACGGCACGGGCCTGGAATGCGTCACGCGCATCCTCGAGAAGACCGGCGTGCGCGACGTAACCCTGGTGGAGGAGCAGGCCGCGCCTGACGGCGACTTCCCCACCTGCCCCTACCCCAATCCTGAGATCCGCGAGGCCCTCGAGCGCGGCCTGGCGCTCTGCGAGCAGGTGGAGCCCGACCTGCTGCTGGCCACCGATCCGGACGCCGACCGCGTGGGCATCGCTGCGCGCCACGGCGACGAATACCGCCTGATCAGCGGCAACGAGATGGGTGTGCTGCTGCTCGACTACCTGTGCCGCGCTCGCGAGGCCCGCGGCGAGAGCTTGGCCGACGCGGTGGCCGTCACCACCATCGTCTCCACGGCCATGGTGGACGCGCTAGCCGCCGACCACGGGTTCCAGCTGCGCCGCACGCTGACCGGCTTCAAGTACATCGGCGAGCAGATCGGCCTGCTCGAGGCCGCGGGCACGCCCGGCCGCTTCCTCTTCGGCTTCGAGGAGAGCTACGGCTACCTCGCCGGCACCCACGTGCGCGACAAGGACGCCGTGGTGGCCAGCATGCTCATCTGCCAGATGGCGCGCGACTACAAGGCCCGCGGAATGGACCTGGTGGAAGCGATGGACGCGCTCTACCAGCGCTACGGCTACCATCGCAACGCCACCATCAGCCTGGAATACCCCGGCGCGGCGGGCGCAGAGAAGATGGCCGCCATCATGGCGCGCCTGGAGGCCGAGCCGCCGACGGAGGTGGCCGGGCTGGCCGTGACCGCCTGCGTGAACTACCGCGAGGGCGTGGTCATGCCGGTGTGCGGGTCGGCCGGGCCGGAGGGCGCTCCCGACGCGCCCCAGACGCTGCCCGTGGCCGACGTGTTCGAGATGCAGCTGGAAGGCGGCAGCAAGCTCATCGTGCGCCCGAGCGGCACCGAGCCCAAGATCAAGGCGTACCTGTTCGCCGCCTGTCCCACGCCCGCGGAAGCCGAGGAGCGCCTCGTCCGCATGGACGCCGCCGCCCGCGAGCTACTGGCGTAACGTCGCTCTATAAAAAGTAAGGCGGGGCCGACGGACGGCTCCCAAAATGCGAAGAAGGCCGCTAGGGGGATGCGGCCTTCTTCTTGTGAGAGGAAGAAGCGAGGAGGGCTTCTTGCGACAGCGGCGGGAGGAGGGTGTTCGCGCTGCCTGCGGGTCTTATCGTATCGCGTGTATTATTCTTAGTCAAGAATAATTTCCGGTTTAGGATAGTAATTCTCACAGCACAGCCGCCCTTGTTCCGCGCAAGGAGCGCTCGTTGTCCCCCGTTTCGGGTGAATCGGCGGCGGCTCATCCCCGAACCGATGGCTTTCTCGTGCCGCACGCGGCGGAAATTGGCCGCCATAGCACACGACTGCTACCATAGGCGGGGAAATTCGCGCCCTGCGGTTCGATACTGTGCGGCAGGGCGGCCGTTCGCGAAAGGATCCCCTCATGGCTAACAAGTCTCTCGCCAAGCAACCCTCCGACATCTGCGTGCTGGTCACCGGCGGCGCCGGCTTCATCGGCAGCCACACCTGCATCGAGCTCCTGAACCGCGGCTATTCTGTGGTGGTGGTCGACGACCTGAGCAACTCGAGCGAGGTGGCGCTCGACCGCGTGCGTGCCATCACCGGCACCGACGAGGGCGCGGCGCGCGACCGGCTGCGCTTCTACGAGGCCAGCATTCTCGACCGCGAGGCCCTTGAGCGCATCTTCGACGAGAACGACGTGGACGTGATCATCCACTTCGCCGGCTTCAAGGCCGTCGGCGAGAGCGTGCAGAAGCCGCTCGAGTACTACTGGAACAACATCGCCGGCACCCTGGTGCTGTGCGAGGTGGCGCGCAAGCACGGGTGCAAGAACCTCGTGTTCTCGTCGAGCGCCACAGTGTACGGCGAGCCCGAGTTCATCCCCATCACCGAGGCCTGCCCCAAGCACGACGCCACCAACCCCTACGGGCAGACGAAGTCGATGCTCGAGCAGATCCTGACCGACCTCTACGTGGGCGACGATGAGTGGAACGTCGTGCTGCTGCGTTACTTCAACCCCATCGGCGCACATGAGAGCGGCCTCATCGGCGAGGATCCGAAGGGCATCCCGAACAACCTGCTGCCGTATGTGGCACAGGTAGCGGTGGGCAAGCTGCCGAGCGTCGGCGTGTTCGGCGACGACTACCCCACCCCCGACGGCACCGGCGTGCGCGACTACATCCACGTGGTCGACCTGGCGCGCGGGCACGTGGCGGCGCTCGACTGGATGGGCGGGCGCGTCGGCGACGGCAAGGCGCGCGGGCTCGGGTCGATCGCGGGCGAGCCGGCCGCCGACGGCACACGCCGCGGCGTGGGCATCTTCAACCTGGGCACGGGGAAGGGATCGAGCGTGCTCGATGTCATCCACGCCTTCGAGAAGGCCTGCGGGCACGAGCTTCCCTACGAGATCAAGCCTCGACGCGCCGGCGACATTGCCGAGAACTACGCCGCATGCGACAAGGCGCGCGACGAGCTGGGCTGGACGGCCGAGTACGACCTGGAGCGCATGTGCGCCGACAGCTGGCGCTGGCAGTCCGGCAACCCGGACGGCTACGCCACAGCAGTGAGCGGCGAGACGCGCGCCTAGCACCACCCGAACCAACGGTTCCCCTTGCGCCCCGAGCTTCCCCTCCGGAAGCCCGGGGCGCGTTCGTTGTTCCGCTGGCGGCCCCGCCGCCCAACCTGAAGGAGATGTAATCGTGCGTTTACCTTTTCGCCTGATCAAGCGGCAGTTTTGCGTAGTTTTTGAGCAATATGGCCCAAACGTAAACGGCCGTTTACAGGCTTTCCGCCCCGCGCGGCTAACCTAACATGATGGACAAGACCCCGACATACTTCGACGAGGAGAACGAGGACGGAACGCGCCTTCCGGCGACCTTTCCCGAAGAGGCGCTGACCGACGGCGACGTGCTGTACGCAGAGCCCTTCGACGAGCTCGGCGACCTGCCAGGCCACGTGCCGATGGGATCAGAGCGCGGCTGCATCCTAGGCTTGAACGTCGAGCTGCTCCGAAAGGGCGCGAAGCTCAGCAAGGTGCGATTCTGCGCGCTCGTGGGCATAAGCCGCCCGATGCTGGACAAGATCGAACGCGGCGAGAGCAACCCGCGACTCGACCTGCTAACGCGGCTGGCCGATGTGCTGGGCGTCCCGGTAAGCAGGCTCATCACGCCGCCCTGGGACGACGTGGACGAGGACTTCTACCGCCAGACGCGCCTGAAGAAGCCGCCCCGCGGACAGTAGCCCTCCGCCTCCTCGAAAAGGCACGGCCCGGAACCCCGGCCGTGCCTTTTCGCGTTATGGATCGAATGTAAACGCGCGTTTACGTTTGTGGCTTGACTTGGGGAAACGCGCGCAGTGGGAGGGCCGGAGTGGGGGGGCGGAGGGAGGGGGCCGCGAGGGAGCGG
>NZ_QWKK01000124.1 GCF_009911695.1 Enterorhabdus sp. P55
CTCGCCGCGCGCGCCCGGAGCGACGGCGAGCGCGCCCTTGCGGCCGCGGCCCTCGCGCCCATCGCGGCAGCGGCGCCCGCGGCCGAGGAGGCGGGGCTCTCGTTCAGCCGGCTCATGGCGCTTCTGGGGTCGCGTGCCGTCGCGGTCTCGCTGCGCGTCGATCCGGCTGAGAGCGAGGTTGACGCCGGCGAGCAGCCGACGTCCGGTGAAGGCGGGGCCGACCTCGCGCGGAGGCTTTCGACCGTTGCCGCGGGGACGAGCGAGCGGGGCGCGTGCCCCGCGGTCGCTGCCGGGGAAGAGGGCGCGCCCTCCACAGCCAATGCCGCGGAAGCCGAGGCGCGCCTTGCGGGCGTCGTCGGCGAGGAGAATCCGGCTGTCGCGGAGGCGCCGCCCGGCGCCGCCCGGCCTTCGGGCGCTCTTCCCGTCGTGCTGTTCACCACGCTTGAGCGGGCGGGCCGCCTCGGCGCCGGCGCGGCGTACGGGCTCATCGTCTGCGGGCTTAACTCGGCCGAGCGGCCGGTGCGGGCGGCGGAGGACGCGCGGGCCACGCTGCTGGCCAAGCTGGGCGCGGCGGCGCCGGTCGATGCGCTCGCGTCCCAGCGCCGCCGCTTCCGCGACGCGCTCGAGGCGGCACGTGCGGTCGTGGTGCTCGAGCGGGCGCTCAACGGCGTGGGCGCCGAGCCGCGCTACCCGGCCACGCTCTTCGAGGAGGCGGTCGACTGCTACCGCGCCGACGTGCGCTCCGATGTCGGCATGAATCGCGACCTGGCCATCCCCGAGGCGCTCGTGCCGCAGGTGAGCACGTTGGCCGAGAACCGCTTCGTCTACGGCGCCTGCGGCACTGACGAGCAGCCGGCGGGGCTCGTGGCGCCCCTTCCGCGCACCGGCGCCATCGGCGAGGCCATGGCGCCCTTCATCACCCTGCCGCGTGGCGTCGAGAGCGTCACGCGCGAGGGCCTTGACCTGTCGCCCTCGGCCATCGAGAGCTACCTCGACTGCCCCTACCGCTGGTTCGTGCAGCGCCGGCTCTCGCTGGACGCGCCGGACGAGGGGTTTGGCTCGCTCGAGCGCGGCACCTTCGTCCATGAGGTGCTCCAAAGCTTCTACCTGCGGCTTCACGAGGAGGGGATGGAGCGCGTGACGGCTGAGGGCCGCGAGCGCGCCCTCGCCCTGATCGACGAGGTGTTCGATGCCGCCTGCGCGGCCCAGGCGACGCGCCGACCGGGGCATCGCTACGTGCCGGCCGATCGTCGCGAGCGCGACCTGCGCGAGGCGCTGCGCCCGCAGCTTGCGCGCTACGTGGCGGCCGAGGCGTCGTTCCTTCCCGGCTTCGTCCCGACGTACCTGGAGTGGAGCTACGGCCAGGACGGCGGCGTGCCCTACGCGGGGCACTGGATCGTGGGGACGGTGGACCGCATCGACGTGGACGGGGAGGGTCGCGCCGTGGTCATCGACTACAAGACCTCGCTCGGGCCGGCCTACCACCTGCACGGGCGCGAGGAGGAGCCGGGCGCGCCCTTCGCGCTGCCGCGCAAGATGCAGGCGCTCATCTACGCACGCGTGGTCGAGCGCCTGCTCGGCGTGCGCGTGGTGGCGACGCTCTACGTGAACCCGCTGCGCCAGGCGGTGGCCGGCGCCTTCGACGCGCGCTCGCTCGACGCGGCGGCGATGCCGGGGCTCGATCCCGCGCGCTCGCGCGTGCCCTACGGCGCGGTGGGCTCGTTTCCCGAGCTGCTCGCGCGGGCCGAGGAGGAGGTGGCGCGGCGGCTCGCGGCGCTTGCCGCGGGGGACGTGCGCCCCAACCCGTCGGATAAGGACGCGTGCCGGTGGTGTCCGGCCGTCATCTGCGAGAGGAGGCTCTAGATGGATCTGGACGCGATGAGCCTGACGCCCGCCCAGCGCGCCTCCATCGAGCGCGTGGACGGCCCGCTCCTGCTGTGCGCGGGCGCCGGGTCGGGCAAGACCTTCACGCTGCAGCAGCGCATCGCCTACGCGCTCTCGCCCGAGAGCGGGCCGGCGGTGGACGGCATCGAGCGCGTGCTCGCCATCACCTTCACCGATAAGGCCGCCGCCGAGATCAAGAGCCGCGTGCGCGCCGTGCTGCGCGCGGAGGGCATGCTCGACGACGCGCTCAAGGTGGACGGCGCGTGGATATCCACCATTCACGGCATGGCCGGGCGCATTCTGCGCGCCCACGCCCTCGAGCTGGGGATGGACCCGGCGTTTCGCCAGCTCGAGGAGGGCGAGGCCGACGAGATGCGCCGCCGCGCCTATGCCGCGGTGCTTGAGCGCGCCGAGGCTGCGGGCGCTGATGCGTGGGCTGACCTGCGCCGCGCCTTCCCGCCGGCCGCCGGTGAGCGGGCCGTCACGATGGAGTCGCTCGTCGCGGCGGTGCTCGAGCGCGCGGAGTCGCTTACCGAGGGGCTCGACGCCTTCACGTGGGGGCCTGTGGGCGCGCGCACGCCCGGGGCCGTGGCCCGCGAGCTGGCCGGCGCCTACGAGGAGGTGGCGGCGCTGCCGCTCACGGAGAAGGCAGCCGCGGCGGTGGAGCCGGCCCGCGAGGCGCTCGCCGCCTACCTGGCCGACCCCGGCGCGGATGACGCGGAGGGGTGGCGCGGTCTCATCGCGGTGCTCGCCGGGCTCGAGCGGCCGGCCGCGCGCGGAAAGACGGCCGAGGACGTGAAGCGCCTGCACCAGGTGGCCGACAAGGCGGCGCTCGAGGCGAGCCTGGGGCTCGGCGGGTGCCTGGCGGCCCAGCTCATGGACCTCGCGCGTCAGGTGGACGCCGAGTACGCGGCCGCCAAGGCCCGGGCGGGCGCCATCGACATGGCCGACTTGCTGCGGCGCGCGCTTGCGGCCCTGCGCGACCACCCTGCCATCGCCGCGGAGCTGCGCGAGCGCTTTCAACTGGTGATGGTGGATGAGTTCCAGGACACCAACCAGCTCCAGATCGACCTCATCGAGCGCCTCTGCCGCCCCGGTGACGCCAATTTGTGCACCGTGGGCGACTCGCAGCAGTCGATCTACCGCTTCCAAGGCGCTGATGTGGGCGTTTACCTGGAGCACAAGCAGGCCATGGCCTCATCGGAGGTGGGGGCGCTGTGCCTCTCGCTCGACCGGAACTTCCGCAGCCATGCCGATGTGCTCGCCTTCGTGCGGCGCGTCTGCGGGCGTCCCGGCTTCTTCGTGGAGGACTTCCTCGACCTCGAGGCCGGGCGCGACGAGGCGGCGGTGGTCGCGCGCGGGCGGCACTTCCGCGGCGCCGGTCCGCGCCTGGCCCTGCAGGTCGTGGGCTACACGCAGTCCTCCCGCGGGCATGTGGGCGCCAACGCCGACGGCGCCCGGGCCGTGGAGGCCGCCGGCATTGCGCGCTGGTTCGCCAGCCTGCGCGACGCAGGGCATCGCCCGAGCGACATGGTGCTGCTCATGGGGACGACGCGCCACGCGTCCGTCTACGCCGACGCGCTGCGGGCCGAGGGGCTCTCCTGCGTGATGACGGGCGGGTCGGGCTTCTACGGCACGGCCGAGGCGGCGCTTGTGGCGTGCCTTCTGCGCGCGCTCGCCCAGCCGGAGGACACCGAGGCGCTCTTCGCCGTGCTCTCCGGCGAGCTGTTCCGCCTGTCAGCCGACGACCTCATGGAGTTGGGCACCCTGTTCTCCGAGGAGCAGGATGACCCCGCGGCCCTGCCCCGGCGCTGCTCCATCGGCCGCAAGGCGTTTCCCCGCACGCCCGAGGCCGCCTCGCCGCGGCTCGCCTTCGCCTGCGCGGTGATGCAGGCCGCCTGGCGCGACGTGGGCCGGCGCCGTCCCTCGCGCGTGCTGCGTCAGGTGCTGGCCGACTCCGGGCTGCTCAGCCGCCTGGCGGGCGAGGGGGCCGACGGCGAGGCGCGCGCGGCCAACCTGCTCAAGGCCGCGGCCATCGTCGAGGGGATCGAGGAGCGCGGCGGCCTGGGCATGGCCCGCGTGGCCCGCGCGTTCAGCGCGCGCCTGGCCGGGAAGGAGAAGATGGGCGCGCTCGTGGGCGACGCCGCCGGGTCGGTGCGCATCATGACGGCCCACAGCTCGAAGGGCCTCGAGTTCCCGCTCGTGGCGGTGACGGACTGCTACGACGCCGGCGAGCGGGAGGGGAGGCTGCGGATGCTCGTGGCCGGCGGGCGCGTGGCCGCCTCGCTCGAGCCGGCCGAGGGCGCCGCACCGCGCAAGAAGGCGGCCGCGGCCCAGACCTACGAGGGCCTGTTCGACGAGGAGCGCGCGGCGCTGTTCCCCGCTGCGCGGCCCGGGGCCTGGGAGCCGGTGGCCGGCGCGCCCTCTCCCGCGTTCTACCGTGCGGCGCTGGCCGCGGCGGCTGAGGAGGAGGCCGTGCTCGAGCGCCGCCGCCTCTTCTACGTGGCGGCCACGCGCGCGAGCGAGGCGCTGCTCGTGTCGTGTCGCGTGCGCCACGGCAAGGAAGGCGACGCGCTCGAGCCGGTGCAGGAGGACCTGCGCGCGGCCCTCTTCGGCGACGGCCCGTTCCCGACCGAGGCCAGCGCGGTCGCCTACGGCGGCAGCGAGCCTCTGGCCTATGCGTACGCGGACGCCGACGCGCTCGTGGCCGCGGAGGCGGCGGGCGCGGGGGATGCGGCAGGCGCCGAGGATGCGGGCGTCGGGGCTGGTGTCGCAATGTCGTGCGATAAGGGAACAAGTGTTTCACGTGAAACACCGGGAGGCGGAGAGCGAAGGCTGCGAGCCGGGGCAGCTAGCTGCGCGGCATGCGCCGATGGGGCGGCGAGCTGTGCGGCGGGCGCGGGAGGCGGCGGAGCGGAGGTTGCCTCGGTGGGCGCGGCGGCTGGCGGTCTGGCATGCGCGGCGGGCTGGGTTGGTGCAAAGGCCGCTGCCGAGGGGGCTGTCGCGATAGCTTACCCCGCGCTGACGGAACGCCGGCGCCTGCCGCGCCATGCCGGCGAGCGCGCCGACGACGGCCTAGCCTCCTACAGCATGCTCGCCGAGGCGCCGGGCGCCGTGCGCGTCGGCATGGCGCTGGCTGGGGAGGTGCCTGGCGCGCCGGTCGCCGGTGGCGACGATGCCTCGGCGAGCATGCCCGCGCTGCGGGGGGCCGACGGCGCTGTGGCCTGCGGCGTTGCGGGCGCGGATGGCGCGGCGGCAGAGGGCTTTGGGCGCGACAGCGCGGAGGCGACGGCGAGGAGCGTCTTCGCGATCCGTCCAGTGGCGTCTGGGGGCGACCTGGCTGACGAGATGCCGACGACGGGCGATGCAGCCGGCGGCGCGGACGGGGCTGAGGCGACGTCTGGCGCCCTCGGCCGCAGCAGCCTCTCGGCGGGGGAGCAGGCCGGCGGCGCGGATGGCGAGACGCCGGTGTCGGACGCCCGCGTGCCTGAGGGCGACGACGAGGTCGGAGCCCTCGCGGTCGGGGAGTCCGCGCGCCCGGGCGCCGACGCGGACAAGGCCACGGCGCTCGGCAGCGCCTTCCACCGGCTGGCCCAGCTGGACGCCCTGCGCGGCGCCGACGCGGCCCGTGCGGCCGTGGCCGCCCA
>NZ_QWKK01000125.1 GCF_009911695.1 Enterorhabdus sp. P55
CTCGGCTGCGGGCGCGGGCGCTACGCGGGTCAGGCCGCGGCGCCCGGGCGCTACGCCGCCCGCCGCGCGGCCCGTTGCGGTGCGCGGCCATGAGAAAAGCGCCCCGCAGGGCGCTTTTCTCATGCGTGCGGCCTATTCCTCGCCGGTCCAGCAGTAGGTGCAGACCTTCTCGGGGTCGATGCCGATGGCGTCGAGCATGCCCTGCAGCGACTGGTAGCGCAGCGAGTCGAAGCCCATGTCCTCGCAGATCTTGCGCAGCAGGCACTGGCCGCGCTCGGTGGACGAGTCGGCGTACTCGCGCAGGTGCTGCACGCCTTCCTCGCCTTCCAGCTCGTGCACGACGCGGCGGCCGATGAGCTCCATGTCCGACTTGCTCGACGAGAAGCTCAGGTACTTGCAGCTGAACATGATGGGCGGGCAGGCGCTGCGCATGTGCACCTCGCGCGCGCCGGATTCGTACAGGAAGTCCACCGTCTCGCGGAGCTGGGTGCCGCGCACGATGGAGTCGTCCACGAACAGCAGGCGCTTGTCGCGGATCAGCTCGGGCACGGGGACCTGCTTCATCTTGGCCACACGGTTGCGCACGTCCTGGTTGCTCGGCATGAACGAGCGCGGCCACGTGGGCGTGTACTTGATGAACGGACGGCCGAAGGGCATGCCGCTCTCGGTGGCGTAGCCGATGGCGTGCGGCACGCCGGAATCGGGCACGCCGGCCACGTAGTCCACCTCGGGCATACAGCCCTGGGCGCGTTCGTCGCGGGCCATGACCTCGCCGTTTCGGTAGCGCATGACCTCGACGTTCATACCCTCGTAGTTGGAGTTCGGGTAACCGTAGTACACCCACAGAAACGCGCAGATCTTCATCTTGTCACGCGGCGCGGAGAGCGTCTCGATGGAGTCGGCGGTGATGCGCGCGATCTCGCCCGGGCCCAGCTCGTAGGCGTCCTCGTAGCCCAGCTTGTGGTAGGCGAACGACTCGAAGGCGATGCAGTGGCCCTCGCCGTCGCGCCCGACGAGTACCGGCAGGCGGCCCATCTTGTCGCGCGCGGCGATGATCTGCCTCTCGGAGGTCATGATGAGCAGCGTGCACGAGCCCTCGATCAGCTCCTGTGCGTGGAGGATGCCGTCGACGAAGTTGTCCTTCTGGTTGATGAGCGCGGCCACCAGCTCGGTCTGGTTCACCTTCCCCGAGCCCATGGCCATGAACTGCTTGCCCTGGTTGACGAAGTGGGACTCCACCAGCTCCTCGTCGTTGTTGATGGCGCCGACGGTGGTGAGGGCGAAGGTGCCCAGGTGGCTGCGGACGAGCAGCGGCTGAGGATCGGTGTCGCTGATGCAGCCGATGCCCGTGGTACCGCGGAACTTGGGCAGGTCGTCCTCGAAGCGCGTGCGGAAGGGGGTGTTCTCGATGGAGTGAATCTGGCGCTGGAAGCTCGACCCCTCCTCGTGGAAGATCATGCCTGCGCGTCGTGTGCCCAGGTGAGAGTGGTAGTCGACGCCGAAGAAGACGTCCAGAACCACGTCGCGATGCGAAACTGCGCCAAAGAAGCCGCCCACTGTCTTACCTCCACGGTTTAGGGGGCCCGCCCGTGTCGCTCGGGGCGCTCGGGCTGCCGCCGATTGCCTTACGCAAGGAGTATAGGCGTTGCCGCGGGCCTGCCGGCCATATTTTCAGTTTGTGCCAAATAAATCGACGGACATTCCCTACACTATTGGTAGACAAACTGCTGGGGTCGTCGTGCCGCGGGCCACGCCTCGCGCCGTACGTGCCGGGCGCTCGCCGCCCGTCGTTCGCCGCCTGTGCCGGCTGTCGCGCCCGGCGCCCACCACGAAGGAGGACACCCATGTTCGGAGACAACCTCGAGCGCATCGTCGCCGGAATCGAGAAGAACTACGAGGCCGACGAGATCTTCTTCACTAAGCCCGGCCGTCACTTCCCCAGCCGCTCGGCCATCAAGATGCTGCTGAAGGAGACGCGCCGCGTGCTGTTCCCCGGCTACTTCGGCGAGGAGATGCTCTCGCCGTACACGAGCCCGCGCTACTTCATCGGCGACACGCTCATGCAGGTGGAGCGCGTGCTGCGCGCCCAGGTCATCACGGCGCTCAAGTACACCGACGACGGCGCGAGCACTCCCGAGCAGATCGAGCAGCGCACCAACGAGATCTGCACCGCCTTCTTCGACGAGCTGCCGCAGGTTCAGCGCGTGCTGCTGACCGACGTGCAGGCGCTCTACGACGGCGACCCGGCCGCAGGCTCGAAGGAGGAGGTCATCTTCACCTACCCGGGGCTGTACGCCATCTATGTGTACCGTATCGCCCATGTGCTGTTTGAGCTGGGTGTTCCCATCATCCCGCGCGTTATGACCGAGCTGGCGCACAGCGGCACGGGCATCGACATCGGCGCCGGCGCGACCATCGGCGAGTACTTCTTCATCGACCACGGCACGGGCGTCGTCATCGGCGAGACCACCGAGATCGGCGACCATGTGAAGATCTACCAGGGCGTCACGCTGGGCGCGCTCTCGACGCGCGGCGGGCAGCGCCTGGCCGGCGTGAAGCGCCATCCCACCATCGAGGATGACGTGACCATCTACTCGAACGCCAGCGTGCTCGGCGGCGAGACCGTGGTGGGGAGGGGGTCTGTTATCGCGGGCTCTACGTTCGTGACGAGCTCGGTGCCGCCGCATTCCCGCGTGTCGGTGAAGGCGCAGGAGATCACCATGCGCCAGCCGGGCGAGAAGGACTAGCGCGGTTCTGCGGGCGACGCGCGGCGCGCGAATGCGGGCGACACGCGGGTTGCGTGGGCGCTGGCAGGCTGGGGAGGCGGTGTCGGCTGGGGGCAGGGCCGGGTCGCGCGATGCCGAGGCGCCGGCGGTGCGTGCGCGGGCGTGCGTTGACTTGGGCGCCGGGGCGCCGGGCGCGTTCCTCGAGCGCGTGGGCGGGCGTCGGGATGCGTCCGTCGTCGGTCGGCGTGATGACGGGGTTGGGCGGTGCCGGATGCCCCGCGGACGCGTGGGGGGCGGGTGCCGGAGGCCAGGCGCGGCATAGGTCGCGCGCCCCGTGGCGTCGAGTGGCCGCACGCGAGCGTCGAGCGCAGGGTGTCGGATGGCGCCGCGCGCCCCGCAGGTGTGTGGAGGCGGGCGTCCGGGTGCTCACAGCCACGTTTTGGCGCTGGAATGGCAGAAAATGGCAGTTTGGTACGCTTTGCCATCTTTGTTTGTGTGCAAACTTTTGCAAAACCCCAGGTCAGCGAAATTGATTGGCGAGGCGTGAGGCGAAAAATGGCGTTCTTTTGATTGAAAAGGCTCCGGCAAGCGTACCAAACTGCCATTTTCTGCCACTATGGGGCGAAAAAGTGGCAGTGAGCGAGAGGAGCGGGTCGTGCGTGCGACGGAAGAGCAGGTAGGAGCCGAGCTGCGGGCCATTCTGGGCGACGACGGGTTGCGCGAGAACGAGCCCCTGGCGGCGCACACGACGTTTCGCATCGGAGGCCCGGCGCGCTGGCTCGCACTGCCGTCGAGCGAGGAAGAGGTGCGCGCCGTGGTGCTGGCCTGCCGTCGCCTTGGCTGGCCCTGGCGCGTCCTGGGCCTGGGCTCGAACATCCTCGCTGCTGACGAGGGCCTCGACGAGGTGATTATTAAGCTCGCCGACCGATTTGCCGTCATAGAGATGGCCTCGGAGGGAGCGGAGCGCATGGAAGAGGCGGATGCCGCGAAAGACGTCGCGCACGCTGGGGAGGGCTGTGCAGAGAGGGGTCGTGTTGCGAGTGCCTCGGCGTATGCGGCGAGCGCCGCATACGTGGTAAGCCTAGCGAGCTCGGAAGGCGCGAAGGGCGCGGCGGAGCCTGCGGCCGCAGCGGGCGCGACGGAGAACGTGGGGGCCGCAGGCACGATGGGGCCTGCGAAAGGCGCGGCGAGCGCGGCGGGAACTGCGGAGCCTGCGGGGACTGCGGAAGGCGCGGCGAGGACGGCGAGCGTGACGGATGCGGCGGATGCGGAGCCTGCGAAAGGCGCGGCGGGCGCTGCGGAGCCTGCGGGGACTGCGAGCCTGGTGGATGCGGATGCGGGCGCAGTGGGCGCGATGAGGCACGTAGGGGTCGCGGACATGGCGGATGCGGCAGCTGCGGAAGGCGCGGCGAGCGTGACGGATGCGGCAGATGCGGCGGGGGTCGTGATCGTAGCAGGCGCGGCGAGCATGGCGGGAACCGCGGACGCGGCGTGGGCTGCGGGCAACACGCAGGATGCGGTGCGGCCCGTGGGAGCTGCGGATGCGGCGAAGATCGCGGACGCGCTTGCTGGCGTGGTGGAGCGCGGCTCGCGCGGTGCGGCTGCGGCCGCCGCCGTCGCGGGGGTCGCAGCGCTCAAGACGGCTCTCGGCGGGGCGTCCGTTCTGCCCGGTGGCGTCCAGAGTGTTTCACGTGAAACATCCGGGGCGGGCGCCCCTGCGGGGGACGCGACGGACGCGCGACCCGATGACGAGGCCGCCCGCACGTGGCTGGTGTTCGCGCAGGCGGGAGCCACGAACGCAGAAGTGGCAGAGGCTGCTTGCGCGGCAGGACTGGCGGGATACGAGTTCGCCAGCGGCATTCCCGGCACCGTCGGGGGCGCGGCGGTGATGAATGCGGGCGCCTACGGTGGCGAGTTCGCGGACGTGGCCGTCTCTGTGCGTTGCCTGACGCCCGAGGGCGCCGTGGTGGACGTGTCCGCCGCCGACGCGGCCTGGGGCTATCGGTCGAGCCTCATGATGGAGCGCGGCTACGTGGTGCTGGGGGCGATTCTGCGCCTGACCTGCGACGATCCCGCCGTCATCCGCGCGCGCATGGACGACCTGGCGCAGCGGCGGGACGAGAAGCAGCCCCTGGACATGCCGTCGGCGGGCTCCACCTTCAAGCGACCAGAGGGCCACTTTGCCGGCAAGCTCATTCAGGACGCAGGGCTCCAGGGGTTCGCTGTGGGAGGCGCCCAGGTGTCGACGAAGCACGCCGGCTTCGTCGTGAATACCGGAGACGCCACGGCCGCCGACGTGAGGATCCTCATCGCGCAGATTCAGGAGCGCGTAGAGGAGCGCTCCAGCGTCAGGCTGGAACCTGAGGTGCGCCTCTGGGAACCATCGATATAGATGACCCTATTTAGGTACTTCGAAATCTGATAGTACCAAAACAAGTACAACAAAACTGAATGCGAGAACCCTACTGCTGGGAGGGGTCTCTGTGTGCGCCCTCGGTCTCGTCGCACCGTTGGGGTGAAGGACGCGCGTGAAGTGAAGTGTTTCACGTGAAACATCAGTACGCTTTCTGAAAACCGATCCCCATTGTTTCACGTGAAACATTCGTACGCAGAAACGCCCCCGCAAACCCGAAGGCAGTAAGAGCGCGCCTAATCGAGGCGAGGTTGGGGAGGGCGATAGGAGGGGCGGCGACGAGGGGGTCGGGGAAGGGAGATGGGGAACGGAGAGGGGGAGCTGGGAAGGGGAATAGGGAGG
>NZ_QWKK01000126.1 GCF_009911695.1 Enterorhabdus sp. P55
GAACGGCGCGACCGCTGCGAACGGGGCGGGCGGTGCGCTGGCCGGCGCGGCAGCCGGCGCCGTCGGCGTCGCCGGTGCGGCCGCTGCGGGTGCCGGTTCGTCTGGCTCCCCGAACGGGGCGAGCGCGGGCCCGGCGGATCCCAGTGCGGTGCGAGGCCATCACGGCATCGATGCGATGACCGGTGCGTCGATGCAGCCTGGCGCTGCCGAGCACGGCTACGGCGCGTCGGCTTACGACGAGGTGCCAGTGGATCTCTACGATGATGCAGTGCCTTACGACGACTCCGGCTACGGCGCCTTCGACGCGCCGTCCCCTAATCCCCAAACGAATGTTTCACGTGAAACATCTAATCCTGCCCAAGCGGTGGTGCCTCAGGGCTCGGCGGTTGCGTCCGGCCCGGCTGGTAGCGCGTCGGCAGCGGCTGGCGGGCCGGCGTCTGGCTCCGTTTCCGCAGCTGGCGCTGTTCCTGCAGCTGGCGCAGCGCCCGCAGCCGGCGCCGCTTCTGCGGCGGACGCCGCGCCGTGGGAGGACGGCCCCGCGCCGGCGGCATCGGGAGAGGAGCCCTCGCAGGACGACCTCAACGCCATGCTCGCCTTTGGCTTCGGCGAAGGCGTCGGCTTCACCGAGGTGTAGCTCGCGTTGCCGGCTCGCGTTGCGTCCCCCCTCCCGCCCGGCCATCGTGCGCTCGCGTTGCTTCCAGCTGATCGCGTCTCGTGCGTTGAGGTGGGACGCGCTATAGTGTTTCCGGCCGCTTTGGCGGCCCTGATGAGATGACGCTACCAACGAAGGAGCATTCGCCATGGATATGAAGAAGATGATGAAGCAGGCCCAGAAGATGCAGCTTGAGGCGGCCCGCGCCCAGGAGGAGATCACCCAGATGGAGTTCGAGGCCACGACCGGCGGCGGCATGGTCAAGGTGGTGGCGATGGGTGATATGAGCATCAAGTCCGTGAGCATCGATCCCGAGGCTGTCGACCCGGAGGACGTGGAGATGCTCGAGGATATGGTGATGGCCGCCGTGAACGAGGCCCTGCGCAGCGCTACCGAGGCTACTAACCAGCGCATGAACGCCGTCATGGGCGGCATGAAGATTCCCGGCCTGATGTAAGTCGCCTCAGTTTCTTCCCAACTTCGCCGCAGAATGTTTCACATGAAACATTCGTACGGGAAAATGCCAGCTGACACGTCGTGACGCGCGGCGAAAGCGCGGCTCCGTTCTTTTGTTCCGAGGAGTGCCCATGCAGTCTGCCCCCGCCATCCAGAAGCTGCTCGACGAGCTTGAGCGTCTGCCCGGCGTGGGGCCGAAGTCTGCCCAGCGCATGGCCTACTGGATCCTCAACTCCGATCGCGCCACGGCATTGCGCCTGGCCGAGGCCATCGCGGAGGTGAAGGACACCGTGCACTTTTGCTCACGGTGCTTCAACTACGCGGAGGCCGATCTCTGCGAGATCTGCGCGAGCGGCAAGCGTGACCAGGGCGTCTTATGCGTGGTGAGCGAACCGCGCGACATTCCGCCCATTGAGCGCACCGCTGTGTTCTCGGGCGTGTATCACGTGCTGGGCGGGGCGCTCTCGCCCATGGAGGGCGTCGGCCCTGATGAGCTGCGTATCGCCGAGCTGCTGGCGCGCCTGGCCTCCGAGCCGGTGACCGAGGTGGTTCTGGCCACCAACCCCAACATCGAGGGTGAGACGACGGCCGCCTACCTCGCGCGTCTCATCAAGCCGCTCGGCATCACGGTGACGCGCCCAGCCAGCGGCCTGCCCGTCGGTGGTGACCTGGAGTTCGCCGACGAGGTAACCCTCGGCCGAGCCCTCGAGACCCGCCGTCCGCTGTAGGGCACGAAGGCGTTGACGCCTGCGCCTTGCGGAGGGGTCGAAGAGCGCGAGGGTGAGCGCGAGAGCGGGGGCATGGGAGACGGGGACAACGTCGGCTCCGGCTCTCCTGCTGCATGGACAGGCCGTGTGTGGGCGCTAGGGCGGAAATCGCAGGCGCGCGGGACTGCAGACGGCGTGATGCCGTTCGGAGGGGACGCGAGAGGGTTGCAGGCGAAATCGGGAGCGCCGCCGCGTGAGGTAGTGCCAGGTGGCGCCGTTCCCGAGAATGCAAAACGACCCGCACAGATTCATGCGGGCCGTTCATGGCTTCGTTCTGCGCGCAGATCCTGTCCCCTCCAAAAACAGAACTGCACTCTGACGAAGCGTAAGGGTCGAAGCGAATTCACGCTCCTCGCTTAATTCAAAACAAGAGTATATCAGGCTGTTCACAGAACACCAACAATTTTTTTCGGCGAACGAACGCCGACCTCGCTGGCGCGTTCTCGCCTTCGAAGGCATCGGCGAAGGCGGCATCGCGCCGGCCGGGTGCCCGGGTGAGACGACGTGACCCTTGGGGCCGGCGAAGGCTGCTCTGCTATACTGGGCGCCGGAAAACAAGGAGGGATCATGGTTAACGTACCCAGCCCTGCGGTGGCCGTCGTCGGCCGCCATAACTCTGGCAAGACCACGCTCATCGAGCAGCTCATCGCGTGCCTGGTGGGACGTGGCCATGACGTGGGCAGCGTCAAGCACCACAGCCATGCCGGCTTCGAGATCGACTACCCCGGCAAGGACTCCTACCGCCATCGCGCGGCCGGGGCCTCCGAGACGGTCATCGCGTGCCCAGGCCAGATGGCGCGCATCAAGACGGTCGAGGAGGAGCTCGAGTGCAGCGAGATCGTGCGCTCCATGCCGGGCCACGACATCGTGGTGGTGGAGGGCTACCGCAAGAGCGGCCTGCCCACCATCGAGATCATGCGCTCCGGGAACCCCGCCGACGTGCACGTGGCCGAGGCCATGCTGAAGGCGGCCCGCGCCGGCGAGCCGCTGGGTACCGACTTCGTGCAGCGCTACCGCGAGCAGGCCCAGCGCGAGAGGGAGGCCGCAGCCGCCGCTGACGCGTCCGCCACGCCCGCCGCGGAGCCCGGCGCCGCGCCCGCCGAGCGCGACCCTCACGCCCACACCGTCGCTGACGACCTGGCGCACAAGATGCCCGACGCCAACACGGTGGCCGTCGTCACCGACATCCCCGAGGCGCGCCAGGCCGCCGTGCTGTTCAACGTCCCCGCCTTCGGCCTGGACGACGTGGACGGCCTGGCCGACTTCCTCGAGGAGCACTACGTCCGCCCACGCCTGACCGTGGTCATCCAGGCCGGTGGCGAGAGCCGGCGCATGGGCCAGTCGAAGGCCACGGTTCCCTTCGCCGGGCGCCCCCTCATCTGCCGCCTCATCGAGCGCCTGGCGCCCGTGGCCGACGAGCTGGTCATCACCACTAACGAGCATGATCGCCTGGGCTTTCTCGCCGAGGCGTATCCCGACCTGGACATCAAGCTGGTGGGCGACGCCTTCGACTTCCGCGGCGCGCTGCCCGGCCTCTACACGGCGCTTACCGCGGCGCGCAACCCGTACGTGGCCGTGGTGGCTTGCGACATGGTGTTCGCGAGCGCCGCGCTCGTGGTGGCCGAGTCGCTCGTCATGGCCGGCACGGGGGCGGACGTGGTGGTGCCCGTCAACAAGCACGGCTTCGAGCCCTTCCACGCCCTCTACCGTCGTTCCGGCTGCCTGCCGGCCGTGCGCCGCGCGCTCGACCGAGGCGACCGCCGTGCCCAGTCGCTGCTGGAGGATCCGGAGGTGCATGTGGAGGAGTTCTCCCAGAAGCGCGTGCTGGAGGCCGAGCCCCACGGCGGCTGCTTCATTAACGCCAACACCCCCGACGAGCTCAAGCGCATCGAGGACTCGTACCTGGAAGAGTAGCCGGAAGGCCCGCGCCTCGCGTTCCGGGCCGCCCGCCGGCCCGGCTCCGCGCCGCCTGCCTTCCGCGGGAGAAGAGGGAAGCCCATGCCCACGATCAACGATGTGATGGAGATGGCCGAGGCGCTTGAGAGCGCGTCGGTGGTGGCCGCGCCCGACCGCTGCGTGGCCGTGCGCAACCGCAACTCGAAGTGCCGCCTCTGCGTCGACGCGTGCATCGCTGACGCCATCGAGGTGGGCAACAACGAGCTGAAGGTGTCCAACGGCGCCTGCGTGGCCTGCGGCGCCTGCGTGGCCGTGTGCCCGACTGGCGCGCTCATCTCGCTCGATCCCATGGCCGAGGACCTGGCGGTGGGCATCGCCAGGTCGATGCGGGCCGCAGGCGAGGGTCGCGCCGTTTTCGCCTGCGCGCGCATGGCCGCCCGCAACATCGGCGACCCGGACAAGTACGCCGCGGTGCCGTGTCTCGGTCGCATGGTGGAGGAGGACATCCTCGACCTGGCCGCCAACGGAGCGACCGAGGTCGTTCTGGTGGACGGTACTTGCAAGACCTGCAAGTACCGCGCCACTGGCCCGGCCATCGACGCCACGGTGGCCACGGCGCGCACGCTGCTAGACGCCCAGGGCTGCGCGATGCCCGTGACGCGCGTCTCCGAGTTCCCGTCCGACATCGTGGGCGACGCGATGAAGGCCCGCGGCGCGGCCCGCCGCGGCTTCTTCACGAGCGCCACCTCCATGGCCAAGGACGTGGCCATGACCGCGGCGGAGAAGGCCATCGCCGACGCGCTGCACCAGAACCAGAAGAACAAGATGGCCACCCTGCGCGAGCGGCTGGGCGTGGGCAAGACCGGGCGCCTGCCGCAGTTCGAGCCCGAACGCAACTTCCGCCTGCTCGATGCCATGGACGCGCTGGGCGAGAGCGTAGAGCCGGTCATCGACACGCGCCGCTTCGGCTCGGTCTCCATCGACCCTGAGGAGTGTACCGGCTGCGGCATGTGCGTGATGTTCTGCCCCACCGGCGCCTTGCGCCACGCCGACCAAGAGGAGGAGAGGCCGGCTGACAAGCCCAAGCCCGTGCTGGCGAGCCTCGCGCCTGACGAGGACGAGGATCCGGGCTACCGTGCCGTCGAGTTCTCCGCCGCCGATTGCGTGCAGTGCCGCTTGTGCGCCGACTCGTGCCTGCAGGGGTGCGTCTCCGTGTCGTCCGCCGTGGAGACCGCCGAGCTGTTCGACTTCGAGCCGCGACCGCTTCAGATACGCCGCCCCGGCAAGCGCCCCCGCCTCTTCGACCGCCGCCGCTAGCACGGGCCTTCGCGAAAAGTGGCCATTTGCTTCGAAATTCCGAGGCTGTCGGGCCGCTTTGGCTCGATTTCGGGCCTTTTGCTCGGTGAGGCATTTTTGCGACCTGGGGAAACGCTCGCCAGCGCTTAAGGGACGCCTCGTTTACCCTCGGAATTTCGAAGCAAATGGCCAAAAACACCCCGGCTTGCTGCAGGGGGGGGTCGCTGGCACCCGCCCGCCGTCGCCCGCGGCTAGGGGGGTGAGCCGGCGCCTTCTGGCGGCGGCCGCCCGCCCGCGTGACCCGCCGCGCCCGCCCGCGCAGCC
>NZ_QWKK01000127.1 GCF_009911695.1 Enterorhabdus sp. P55
ACTCCGGAGGAATTCCGAAATCAGTCCTTAGCAGCTTAGTCCTTACTAATTCGTCCAAGTTTTGGGACGCAGTTCACTGCACCGGGGCCATCCCATTTAGGCGCAACTGGTAACGTTTCGTGTTCCAATAGATGATGTATTCATTGAGCTGGGTTTTGAAGGAGTCGAAGGAGTCGAACTCCCGACCACGGTAGAACTCGTCTTTCAAATGACCGAAGAACCCTTCCATGCAGGCGTTGTCCAGGCAGGTCGCCTTTCTCGACATGCTCTGCGTGACACCCATCTCCCCAAGGCGCCTCCGATAGGCGGGCTGCTGGTACTGCCAGCCTTGGTCGGAGTGGAGAAGCGCAGGTCCTTCGAGGCGCGGCTCTAGGCCGTCGAGCATTTCCATGGTCTGCGCGAGGTTGGGGCTCCTTGCCACCGACCACGCTACGATCTCGTTATTGTAGAGGTCCATTACCGGCGACAGGTACGCTTTGCCGTCTGCCACCTTGAACTCGGTGACGTCGGTGACGAGCTTGGCCATCGGGACCTCGGCGCCGAAGTCGCGATCGAGGATGTTCTTGGCGGTCTTGCCCCGCTCGCCCCGATAGGAGTCGTACCTCTTGCGACGGATGCGGCAGCGGAGCCCCTCCTCGCGCATGAGCTTGAGGGCGGTCTTGCCGCTGACGCAGAGGCCGTGCTCGGCCTTGAGCGCCATGGCGACCTGCCGGTAGCCCATGCCGTTCGGGGTGCGGGAGAAGACCTCGCGCACGAGAGGGCGAACGCCGGACCATC
Organism: Enterorhabdus sp. P55; assembly: GCF_009911695.1. Taxonomy (GTDB): domain Bacteria; phylum Actinomycetota; class Coriobacteriia; order Coriobacteriales; family Eggerthellaceae; genus Enterorhabdus. The sequence continues at coordinate 778 of NZ_QWKK01000127.1, forward strand.
GGTCGGGCGCGGGGTTTCTGCCGCCCGCATAGCGGTAGTAGGTGCTTTTGGGGAGCCCAAGCTTGTCGAGCACGAGCTTGAGCGGGTAGTCGCGCCTCAGCGAGTCCGCCGCTTCCGCTCGATCTCGTCCGCCAAGGCGTTGATTCGTTTTTGGATTTCGAGCTCCAGTTCCAGCTCGCGCACCCGCGCCTCCAGCTCCTCTTCGCGGGAGGGGAAGCATATCTCCGCCTTCCTGGGCCTGCCCTTCGGCCTGGGCAGAAGCGCGTCCGCACCGCCCTCTCGATAGAGCCTGCACCAAGTGTCTATCTGGGTTTTCGATCTGAGGCCGTAGGCCTTCATGGCATCGGGCTTGGACATCCTCCCCTCGATGACGGCTCTGGCTGCCTCGACCTTGAGTTCGTGCGTGTAGGTATTGCGCCCGGTCACAAGCAGGGCCTCCTTTCCGAGTGCCCTGTAAGTGTAAAGCCATTTCTTTACGATGGTGACGGATATTCCCAGCACTCGTCCGACCGCATTTTCCGCGTAGCCGGCCTCGAAGCATCTCACCGCCTCGGCTCTGACGTCCGTTCCGTGCCTCAAGCTATCACCCCTCAAAACAAGTGGGACTGAAAACTTTTGTTTCCAGTCCCACTATCGGGGTTCAGTTCACCGCCGCTCGCCCCTCCCCTGCCGCCTTGCAGCCTAGGCCATGAACTGCTCGAGGCCGACGACGAGCCCCTCGCGCGCTCCCACGCTGCGGATGCCCAGCAGCACGCCGGGCATGTAGGAGGAACGGTCCCACGAGTCATGGCGCAGGGTGAGCGTCTGGCCGAGCGACCCGAAGATCACCTCCTGCGAGGCCACATACCCCATGGAGCGCACCGCGTGTACCGGCACCCCGTCCACGAGCGCCCCGCGGGCGCCCTCGGCTCCGGCGATCTCGGTCTCGCGCCCCGGCGCCTCGCTCACGCGCGGCGCACGCGCCTCGGCGATCATCTGGGCCGTACGCACCGCCGTGCCCGAGGGCGCGTCCTTCTTGTTGCAGTGGTGGAACTCGATGACCTCGGCCTCGGGGAAGTAGGGCGCGGCAGCCTTGGCGAACTCCATCATCAGCACGGCGCCGGTCGTGAAGTTGGGCGCGTAGAATAAACACGTGCCCGGCGCCGCCTGGGCGGCCAGGCCCTCGAGTACCTCGTTGGAGAGCCCGGTGGTGCCCACCACGCAGTCCACGCCCGCCGGCAGCGCGGCGGCCAGGTTGGCGGCCACCACGTCGGGCTGGGTGAAGTCCACCAGCACGTCGAACCCGCCCGCGGCCACAGCCTCGGCCACGGTCGCATGCACCGGGAACCCTGCGTCGGCGCCATGTGGGTCGATGCCGCAGGCCACCTCCATGTCATCGGCGGCGGTGACGGCATCCACCACCGCGCTCCCCATCCGTCCCGCGCATCCCGCCACGGCTACCTTGATCATTACGTCCTCCTTCAATCGTGAGTGTATCGCCCCATTGTACCCAACAACCTCGCTCCCGGCGCTCAACCAGGGGAAACGAAAAGAGCCGCCCAGGTGGGCGGCTCTTCAGGGTCGTGCCTTCCGCTTACGCCTCGTGGCGACGACGGGGCGTGCGGGCCTCGCGGCCGGAGCGGCCGGGGCGGTTGTCGCCGCCGCGGCGGTCGCGGTCACGGTCACCGCGGTGCTCGCGACGCTCGCCGCGCGGCTCAGCCGAGCCGGCCGGGGCATCCGGCTTGTCCAGGCGGTCAAGGGAGATCTTGCCGTTCTTCGGATCCACCTCGAGCACCTCGACCTTGACGATGTCGCCCAGGTTGAGCACGTCCTCCACCTTGGCCACGCGGCCGTTGGCCACGCGCGAGATGTGGAGCAGGCCGTCCTTGCCGGGGGTCAGCTTGATGAAGGCGCCGAAGTCCTTGATGCCGACGACCTCGCCCTCGTAGACCTCGCCCACCTCAGGCTCCTTCACGATGCCGAGGATGATGTCCTTGGCCGCCTGCATGGCGGTGCCGGAGGTGGCGCCCACGTGGATGGTGCCGTCCTCCTGGATGTCGATGGACGCGCCGGTCTCCTCCTGGATGCCGCGCACCACCTTGCCGCCGCTTCCGATGACGTCGCGGATCTTGTCCACGGGGATCTTGATGGTCTCGATGCGCGGGGCGGTCTCGCGCATCTCCTCGCGCGGAGCGGGGATCTGCTCGAGCATGGCGTCCAGGATGAACGCGCGACCCTCGTGGGCCTGCTGGAGCGCGCGGGCGAGGATCTCGACGGACAGGCCGCGGGCCTTGTTGTCCATCTGAAGCGCCGTGATGCCCTTGGAGGTGCCGCACACCTTGAAGTCCATGTCGCCGAGGAAGTCCTCGATGCCCTGGATGTCGGTGAGGATGACGACGTCGTCGCCCTCCTTGATGAGGCCCATGGCCACGCCGGAGACAGGCGCGGAGATAGGCACGCCGGCGTCCATGAGGGCCAGCGTCGAGCCGCAGGTGGACGCCATGGAGGACGAGCCGTTGGACTCGAGCACCTCGGAGACCACGCGAATGGCGTAGGGGAAGGCGTCCTCGTCGGGGATGACGGGGAGCAGCGCGCGCTCGGCCAGGGCGCCATGGCCCACCTCGCGACGCTTCGGCGCGCCCATGCGGCCGGTCTCGCCGGTGCAGTAGGGCGGGAAGTTGTACTGGTGCATGTAGCGCTTGCCGTCAACCGGCTCGATGGTATCAAGGCGCTGCCACTCGTTGAGCATGCCGAGCGTGCAGACGGACATGACCTGGGTCTGGCCGCGCTGGAACAGGCCGGAGCCATGGACGCGGGGCAGGTAGCCCGGCTCGATGAACAACGGGCGGATCTCCTCGGGACGGCGGCCATCAGCGCGCTCGCCGGTCTCGATGATCATGGCGCGCATGGCACGCTTCTCGAGCGCCTTGCAGGCAGCCGCGATGTCGCTCGCCCACGCGGCGCGCTCCTCTTCGGAGAACGACTCCTCCTTGATCTGCGCCTTCAGCTCATCGACCTTGCCCATGCGGGCCTGCTTGTCGGCGTCCTTGAGGGCGGCGGCCATGGCATCGTAGTAGGCGCCGACGCGCTCGGCGATGCAGGGATCGGCCACGTGCACGGTGTAGGGCAGCGGCGTGGGGTTGACCTTGGCGAGGAAGGCGGCCTGCTTCTCGCAGAAGGCGGCGATGGCCTCCTGGCCGAAGGTCATGGCGGCCAGCATGTCCTCCTCAGAGATCTCATGGGCGCCGGCCTCCACCATGGAGATGTAGTCGGCCGTGCCGGCAATGGTCAGCTCCAGGTCGGAGTTCTCCTGCTCGGCGTAGGTGGGGTTGACGATGAACTCGCCGGTCTCCTTGTCGCGGCCGATGCGCACGCACGCAGCCGGGCCGTCGAAGGGCGCGCCGCCCGCGAGCAGCGCCGCGGAGGCACCGGCCACGCAGATGGTGTCAGGCGGGTTGACCTGGTCGGCCACGAAGGTGGTGGCCACCACGTGGACCTCGTTCTTGAAGCCGTCGGGGAACCCGGGGCGGATGGGGCGGTCGATCATGCGGGCCGTGAGGGTGCCCTTCTCGGAGGGACGGGCCTCACGCTTCAGGTAGCCGCCGGGGATGCGGCCCACGGCGTACATCTTCTCGATGAAGTCCACGGTCAAAGGGAAGAAGTCGTAGTCGCGCTGCTGCTTGGACACCACGGCGGTGACGAGCACGGTGGTCTCGCCCTGGGTCACGAGGACCGCGCCGGTGGCCTGCTTGGCCAGCTCGCCCGTCTCCAGGCGGTACTCCTTGCCATAGAGCTCGAAGGATTCGACGATCTTTTCCATGTATCTGTTCTCTCTTCTTTTCCTCGCGGGCCTCATTGCCCGGGAGCTTCTTCGGGGACGGGTACTTACCGGTTCGCCGCCTCCCGCGAGCAGCGGACGCCCAGCGCCGCCGACCGCTATCACTAAGCGCGGGGCCCGCCAGTCGGGCGGGCCCCGCGTTCAGTTCGCTAGATGTTGTCGCGAATGCCGAGCTTCTTGATGAGCGCGCGGTACTCGTCGATGTCGCGCTGCTTGATGTACTTGAGCAGGCCGCGTCGCTTACCGATGAGCATCATGAGGCCACGGCGGGTGTGGTTGTCCTTCTTGTGGACCTTGAGGTGCTCGGTGAGGTTGCGGATGCGCTCGGAGAGGATGGCCACCTGCACCTCGGCGCTGCCGGAATCGCCGTCGCCCTTGCCGAACTCCTTGATGAGCTCTGCGGTCTTCTCCTTGGAGATGCTGTTCTTGCTCGCCATGTGATTCCACCTTTCTGATGGGTTGGAGGCGCTCCCGCGCCCAGGACGGCCTGGCAGCCGCCGGTTTCCTTCGCGTTGCGTTCTGGGCGGGCAAGCGGGTGGCGCATGCGGGCCAAGAGCGAACGGGTTGCGAACACACAACTTGTCCAGTATAGGGCCGGGTTCTGGACGGGGCAAGGAAAACTTGCCGGCGCCCGGCCGTCCGCACCGTTTGCGCACAACTGGCTGGCGCTGGTGCCTCACAGTCAATTTGCGAGGTTAGCCGAACGGCCCCTTCCAGAGCGAGGATTCCTCCACGCTCAGCTGAACAGTTCAGCTGA
>NZ_QWKK01000128.1 GCF_009911695.1 Enterorhabdus sp. P55
GGCCGCCGGCGCAGCGGCGGGCGACGCGAGGGGCGCAGCGGCGGGCGACGCGCGCACGGAGCGGGCGCAGCGGCGCCCCCCCTACTCGGCGGCCTCGCGGGCGAGCTGCTCGATGCGGCGGACGCGATGGTAGACCGCCGACTTCGACAGCGGCGGGTTGGCGCGCTCCCCCAGCTCCTTGAGCGAGGCGTCCGGGTAGGTGACGCGCAGCTTGATGAACTCCTGGAGCGCCGGCGGCAGGTTCTCCATGCCGTGGCGCTCCACCACCTGGCGGATGGCGAAGATCTGGTCCACCGCCGCCGAGGCCGCCTTGTTCTGGTTGGCCACCTCGGCGTTGATCTGGCGGTTCACGTCGTTGCGCACGCTCTTCACCACGCGCTCCTGCTCCATGAGCAGGGCCGCCTGGTGGGCGCCGGCGAAGGCGAGGAACTCGAGTATGGCGTTGCCGCTCTTGAGATAGACCATATGCGAGCTGCGCCGCTGCATGACGCGCGCGGCGACGCCCGAGCGCGCGAGCAGCTCGACGATGCCCTCGGCCAGGGCCTCGGACTCCACGGTGATCTCGAAGTGGAAGTCGCTCTTGGGGCTGGAGAGGAACCCGCTGCCGAGGAAGGCGCCGCGCAGGTAGGCCGCCGCGCAGCACTTCTTCTGCACGAGGCCGGGGCTCACGCCCATCTCCAGGCCGCCGTCGGCCGAGAGCACGCCCATGTCGCGCAGGGCGTCGGCCAGGCCCGCCTGGGACGGCACCTCGATGAGGTAGTTCGGCGTCTTGTGGAGCACGCTACGCCGCACCGTGAGCTCGGTCTTCAGGCGATAGAGGGTGTGGAGCAGGCGGATGACCAGGCGCGCCACGCTCGGCGTGTCGGTGGCCACCTCCATGCGGTAGTGGCCCGGCCCGCTCACGAACAGCGTGCCCTCGATGCGCACGAGGGCGGCGAGGGTGGCCTTCTCGCAGTGGGAGCACTCAGGCGGCACGTGGGCCAGCTCGTCTTTGACCTCCGAGGTGAACGACATGGCTTGCCTTCGCTTTCGGTCGGAACGGATCGGGCGCGGCGTCAGCGCCGCCGCGCGCCCGCCATCTTGATGACGTCGCCGAAGGCCTCGCGCAGGGCAGCCGGCGCGTGCCAGGTGGGGCGCTCCGGGTCGGCGAGGTCGCGGGCGAGGACCACCGGGCCCGCAGCCTGGATGGCGAGGAGATCGGCGTAGGTGATGGACACGGGGCGGACGCCGGCGGCCAGGCAGCGGTCATCGAGCGCTCCGAGGCCGGCATCGGCTCCGATGGCACGCGAGACGCGGGCGTCAGCCAGGTTGTCGGCCCGCAGGGGCTCCGGCGCATGGACGAGCATGTAGTCGACGAGCCCGGCCATGCCGTGGTCGATCAGGGCCTCCAGGTGCTCGCGGGCGGTGAGGCCCCACGTCTCGCCCTGCACGTCAGCGAGCGAGCACACGAACAGCACGCGCCCGCGCGAGGCGCGGATGGCGTCCACCACCCCCGGCACGAGCAGGTTCGGGATGATGGAGGTGAACAGCGAGCCAGGCCCGAGCACCACGAGATCGGCCTGACGGATGGCCTCGAGCGCCGGCGCGTAGGGCCGCACCACGCCGTGCTCGCCGCGCAGCTCCACCCAGTCGAGCGCCGTCTTGGAGTGGCAGGCCACGGCCTGGCCGTCGAGGAAACGGCCGTCGCGGGTGCGCGCCGCCAGCGTGACGTGGTCGAGGGTGGAGGGGTAGACATGCCCCTGGGCGTCCACGAGCCGCTCGCAGATGGCGATGGCCTCCGGGAACGACCCGCAGGCGTCCTCGAGCCCGGCCAGGAGCAGGTTGCCGAGCGCGTGGTCGCGCGCCACGGCGAAGCGGTACTTGAACACGCGCACGAGCGGGTCGGAGGGGTTGCGCGCGAAGGCGGCGATGCACTTGCGAATGTCGCCGGGCGGCGTGACGTCCGCCTCGTCACGCAAGATGCCCGTGGAGCCGCCGTCATCGGCCATGGCCACGACGGCGCTCGTCTGCGCGCCGAGCGAGAGTAGCGTGCGAATGGACATGGGTGCGCCCGTGCCGCCGCCGATGACGACGGCGCGCAGCCCGCCGGCCGCCGGGCGCGCCGGGTCGGCGCCGGGAAGCACGTCGCGCAGCGCGGAGAAGGCCGCGGTGGCCGAGGGGTCGATGCGGAAGGGCTGGCGTCGCCTCACCGGACTCACTTCCCCGCCCGCTCGGCGAGCTTGAGGTCGCGGTGCGCCACGCTCACGCGGTAGCCCCGCGTCTTGAGGTAGTCGCCCGTGGCCTCCGCGAGCGCCACGGAACGGTGCTGGCCGCCCGTGCAGCCCACGGCGATGGCCAGCTGCTGCTTGCCCTCGGCCACATAGCCCGGCATCACCACGTCGAGCAGGGCCTCCCAGCGCTTGAGGAACTCCGTCGTCTCGTCGCGGAACATCACGAAGTCGCGCACGGGGGCGTCCAGGCCCGTGAGGGGGCGCAGCTCGGGATCGTAGTAGGGGTTGGGCAGGAAGCGCACGTCCATCACGAGGTCGGCGTCGAGCGGCGCGCCGTGCTTGAAGCCGAAGGAGTACACCGTCACCGCCAGGCCGCGGCGCTCGTTGCCCGTGGCGAACAGCGAGCGGATGGTGGTGCGCAGCTTCTGCGGCAGCATGTCGGTGGTGTCGATGACGTAGTCGGCCGCGTCGCGCAGCTCCATGAGCAGCTGGCGCTCGCGCTGGATGCCCTGGCCGATGGTGGTGCCCTCCTCGCACATGGGGTGGCGCCGACGGCTTGACTTGTAGCGCGAGACGAGCTTCTCGTCGTCGGCGTCGAGGAACAGCACGCTGTACTCCACGCCGCGCCCGGACAGGTCGGCGAGCGCCGTGGCGAGGCTCCCGAAGAAGTCGCGGTTGCGCGCGTCGCACACGACGGCCAGGCGCCGGTCGGACACGCGGCCCTCCTCGCGCATGACGCCGTCGAGGTCGACGAGGCTGCCGATGAGGCTCGAGGGCAGGTTGTCGACGCAGAAGTAGCCGAGGTCCTCGAAGACGTGCATGGCCTCGGTGCGGCCCGCGCCGCTCATGCCGGTGACAATCACCAGGCGCGGCATGTTCTCAAGGTCTTGGGGCTCATCGCTCATGGGGAACCTCCGGTATCTCGTCGGGGGACGCCGCGGCGAGCGCGGCGGGTCGGTCTTCGGGGGCGCCGCCGGCATCGGGATCACCGGGGGCGTCGGGCGCGGCGTTGAGGGCGGCATCGCTCGCCTCCCTCTGCACAGTATACTGCGCGAGCACGCGCACGACCTCCTCGGCCACCTCGTCGGGGACGACGCGCGCCGCCTTCACCTCCTCGAGCGTGGCCGCCTTCAGGTTGCGGAACGACTTGAAGTGCTTGAGCAGCGCCTTCTTGCGCACCGGCCCCATGCCGGCCACCTCGTCTAAGATGCTAGCCGTCATGCCCTTGCCGCGCAGCTCACGGTGGAAGGTGATGGCGAAGCGGTGGGCCTCGTCGCGCACCTGCTTCACCAGGTAGAGCGAGGCCGATCCGCCAGGCAGCACCACCGGCCCGGTGTCCTGCCAGGGCACGAACAGCTCCTCGTCGCGCTTGGCCAGACCGCACACGGCGATATCGTCGATGCCCATCTCCTCGAACATGGCGAGCACGGCGGTGAGCTGAGGCTTGCCGCCGTCGAGAATGATGAGGTCGGGCTTAGACCCGAAGCGCTCGTCGGCCATGCGCTCGGGGGCGTAGCGGCGGCTCATGACCTCCTGCATGGAGAGGAAGTCGTTCGCCTCGTCGAGCGGCGTCTTGATCTTGAAGCGACGGTACTGGTTCTTGTCGGGCTTGCCGCCTGTGAACACCACCATGGAGGCCACCGTGTAAGAGCCGTGGATGGTGGAGATGTCGAAGCACTCGATGCGCATCGGCGGGGCGTCGAGCGCCAACGCGCTCTCCAGCTGGAGCAGGGCGTTGTTGATGCGCTTGTCGTCATAGTTGGTGCGCACCTTGTAGCGCATGAGCGTGTGGCGCGCGTTGGTCTCGGCCATGGCCACGAGCTCGGCCTTCTCGCCCTTGCGCGGGGCGCAGAAGCGCACCTTGGCCCCGTGGGGGCTGGCCAGCTTCTCGGTGAGCCACCCCTCCATGACCTCGGTGTCCTCGGGCAGCTCGCGGACGATGACCTCGTGGGGGATGGAGGTGGTGGCGTCGTAGTAGCGCAGCAGGAAGTTGTGGAGCAGGTCTTGGTCGGGCACGTCGGTGCCGCGGTTCAAGACGAACTCGTTGGAGTTGATGATGCGCCCCTCGCGCACCACGAGCACGTGCACGCCGGCCACCGTCTCCTCGCGGAAGAAGCCCACCACGTCGGCGTCGAGGCTGCGCGAGGACACGGCGTGCTGCCGGTCGGCGAGCGAGCCGATGGTGTCGATGCGCGCCTTGATCCGGGCGGCGCGCTCGAAGTCCAGCTCGTCGGCGGCCTGGCGCATCTCGGCCGTCAGCTCGTCGACGAACTCGCCGTGGTGCCCGGCCAGGAAGCGCTCGATCTGCGCGACGTGGTCGGCGTAGGCGCGTGGGGTGATGCGACCGCAGCACGCGCCGGGGCCCAGGCCCACGTGGGCGTCGAAGCAGGGGCGTGCAGCGCCGTCGCGATACGGCTCGTCGAGCAGGGAGGCGCGAGCGGCGCGCTGGGCCTCTGCTGCGCTCGCGCCCTCGGCTCGCAGCTCCTTGGCGCGGCGCTCCTCGGCCTTCTCCGCCTTGCGCGTGAGCGCGCGCCAGTCGGCGCAGCTGGCAGCGCACAGCGGCACGACGCGGCGCGCGACGTCGACCATGGCGCGGGCGGCACGGCTGTCGGTGTAGGGGCCGAAGTACTTGGTGTCGGGCCGATGCCGCTCTCGGGTGTACTTGATGGCGGGAAACGCATCGCCCTTGGTCAGCGCGATGAAGGGATAGGACTTGTCGTCCTTGAAGTCGGCGTTGAAGAAGGGGGCATGCTGGTTGATGAGGTTCTTCTCGAGCACGAGCGACTCATGCTCGTTGTCCACCACCAGGTACTCGAAGGAGTCGATCTGCTCCACGAGCAGGGGGATCTTGGCGCGCTCGTCCTGGAAGTTGACGTACTGGCGCATGCGGGCGCGCAGCTGCTTGGCCTTGCCCACGTAGATGACCTGCCCCGATGCGTCCTTCCACAGGTAGACGCCCGGCAATGCCGGCACCTCGGCCAGCTCGCGCTTGATGCGGGCGATCTTCTCGGTCTGGGTCTCCGCCGCCGGCGCGGCGTCGAGCGCGACCGACTCCCCCGCCTCGCGGATGGCGGGGGTTGGCGCGGCGGACGCGGGGTCGGCGGCGGGGTCGGCGGGCGCGAGGTCGGCGGGCGCGGGG
>NZ_QWKK01000129.1 GCF_009911695.1 Enterorhabdus sp. P55
GTGAGCCTGCGGGTCTCCGGTCGAGGGCGGGGGGTGAGCCTGCGGGTCTCCGGTCGGGGGGGGCGAACCCGCGGGTCGCCGGTCGGGGGGGCGAATGCGCGAGGGGCGACGGTCACGGCGGCGTGCGTAATGCGGCCGCCGTGCGGGAACGGCGAGCGCGAGAGGCTGCGAACGTGCGGGGGCGGCGAGTGCGGACAACGATCGCGCGGGGGTGCCAAGCGCGCAGGCGCGACGAACTCGGCCGCATGCTGTACCGGGCTCAGGCCCCCGAACTCGCAGCGCTGAGAGTCCGCCTTTCCACGCTTCAGCGTCCTGCCGCCTTCGCTCCCCAGCGCCCCGCCTTCGCCTCCTCCCGCGCGTACCGCAATCCGGCTCGCTCTGCCCCGCTTCGTTCGCGAAGTCGGGTCCTGTGGCCCCAGCGCGATCCTCGGCCTCGGTGCCCGCCCGCGCCCCTGCCGCCTTGTCGCGTCCTATGCCTCCACCAGATCGATCAGCTCTTGATGGGAGTGGATCCCCAGCTTGGCGTAGATGTGCTTGACGTGCGCCTTCACCGTGTTGCGCGATACGACCAGCGCCTCCTCGATGTACTCGCGGTTGCGCCCGCGCGCGAGCATGGCGAACACCTCGGCCTCGCGCGGCGTGAGCCCGAACTCGGCGGCCAGCTCACCGCAGCGCGTCTCGAGTCGCTCGGCGGGGGAAGTCGCTGCGTCGCGCTCGCCCACGGGCTGGATGCCCTCGATGGCGCCGGTGAAGGTGAAGCGCTTGAGCCCGATGAGCGCGTAGGCGGCGAACACGAGCATGAGCGTGCCCACCACGAGAAACACCAGGTGACCGTCGGCCCCGATAGCGTGGTTCACGCCGGTTCCCGCCGCCGCGCCCAGCACCGACCCCAGGCTCGACAACCCGCGCCCCCAGGCGATGGTAGTGGCCGCGCCCAGCGGATTGCGCTCGGCGATGGCCACAAGCGCCATCCAGGCGGTCATGTCGAAGAGGCTGTTGCCGGCCGACAGCAGCGTGACGGCCCCGCGCGTGAAGGAGGCGCTGCCATCCGAGGCCAGGAAGAAGCCGGCTATCACGATGAGGGCGGAGACCTGGGCCAGCAGGTCGGCGGGGAAGGGGCGCCGCGTCAGCAGCACCCAGGCACCCACGGCCAGCGCCGGGAGCGCCTCCAGGGCGCTTGCGCGGGGCACGCCGCCTACCTCGTCGAAGCGCAGCGCGAACCCGAAGGCCACGTGAAACAGCAGCAGGCACACGAACAGCGTGGAGAAGGGGGACAGAAACGACGAAGGCCTGGTGACGGCCAAGTCGTGCGGCGCCTCCCGGCCGTGGCTGTGCTCGAGCACGATGCGCGCCGGCCGCTCGGTCAGCGCTGCGGCCGCCACGGGACACAGCAGGAAGGCGCCGACCCCTACGGCGGCCGGAACCGCGCCGGCCAAGACGCCGGTGGCCAGCTGCAGCCCGTAGGCCGCGCTGATCCCCAGGGCCACGAAGCGCAATCTCAGCCGCGCGAGCGCCAGGCCCGTCAGCACCGTGGCGCCTGCGCGTCCCACGCCCACCAGGCAGGCGCCCAGGGTGAGCGTCGCCGGGTGGGAGAAGATCAGGCCCGCCAGCATGACGCCGGCTCCGGCTGCCAGAAACGCGAAGGTGCCCGCGATGAAGCTCGCGGGCGTCAGCAGGCGCGGCGCGCGGTAGGCCACGAAGCCCAGCGCCATGAGCGCTAGGGCCGTAGCGCTCACGGAGAAGTCGCGCGCATGGGTGAAGATGGGGTCGAACAGCGGAAACACCGCCGTGTTCATGAAGGAGGTCGAGGCCACCAGGAGGGCGAGCGCGGCGGCGGCCAGCACGGCCTCGTTCATGCCTGCGCCATCGCCGTCGGCCGTGCGTCGCTTCTCGTCGTTCGCCATGCCAGCCTCCTCTCGCTGTCCGTCGCCTGCCTTCTATTGTAGGCCCTCGCGTCATCGGAGGGGCGTCGTGGATCGACGTCGGCGGTGGTCGGATGCGTCGCCATCGCCCCCCCCCTCGCACGTGAGCGCCCCTCGCATCCCCGCCGGCTCGGCCGTCGCCCGATCCGGCGAGCGTGCCTCCCTCTGCCCGGTGCGCCCTCGGCGCCCTGGGCGCGCTGCGTGCCACACGTCCCCTCCGCATGCAGCAAAAAACGCCCCGCCGGGAGGGGTGGCGGGATGCTCGGGGGGGCGGACGTCCGCCTGTGTCGCGGGATGCCGCGAGGGCGGGCGCCGAGGGGCGGCCTCGGCGCGCGGGTCATCGTGCACGCCGAGGCCGCCCCTCGCGGCCGGCCTGGCCTGGCGCGGCCGAGTCCGCCGCGTGCCTGCCCGTCGGGGCTACGCCTGCCCGGTGGCGGCCAGCATGCCTGCGCGCCGCCCGAAGGTCATCGTGCGCCCGCAGGCCAGGCCGGTCAGCAGGTTCGGATAGCTCACGCTGAAGAAGCCGCCCGAGTCGTTGCCGGTCAGGTACAGGCCCTCGATGGGATCGCCGTTCTCGTCGCAGGGGTGCATGTTCGTGTCGATGGTCACGCCGTCAAGCGTCGCCAGGAACCAGGCGCCCGTGCGCACGCCGTAGAAGGGCGGCGTGTCGATGGCCATGAGGCGGTGGGGCTCCTTGTGGTAGTCCTCGTCGCGGCCGGCTGCGGCCATCTCGTTGTAGCGCGTCCACGACGCCACCGTGGCCTCCACGGGCAGGTTCAGCTTCTCGGCCAGCTCCTCCATGGTGTCGGCCTTCTGCACGTAGCCGTCCTCGATGAGCTTGTCGATCATGCCGTCGACCACCTTCATGGGGATGTTGTTCTTCGCCCCGTTGTCGAAGGGGAACAGCCGGCAGCAGCCCACCTCGTCCATGGCCTCGGCCTGGGCGGCGTGGTTGGCGTCCCAGATGTCCACGTAGGTCTGGTGTGGCTGCATGATGGTGGAGTGCAGCATGTAGTCGTAGGGGCCGGACTCGTTGCAGAAGCGCTTCCCCTTGAGGTTGAGCTTGAGGAACGGCTGCTCGCCGAACCAGAACCAGCGGCCCACCACGCCGTCGCCGGCGGTCTGGTCGGGCTTCACGCAGGCGCGGTTGAAGGTGCATGCCGCGCCGAGCGGGTCCATGGTGGCGCCCAGCCACAGGGCCGCCTTGATGCCGTCGCCGGTGGGGTTGCCGCCGGAGCCGGGGGCCGCGATGCGGATCTTCTGGTTCCAGGCCTGGCGATCCTCCATCATCTCCAGGTTGTTGCCGTAGCCGCCGGTGGACAGGATCACGCCCTTTGACGCGTTGATGCGCAGGTAGCGGCGCTCGCCCTTCACCTCGCGGGCGATGACGCCGGTCACGCGCCCGCCGGCGTCCTGCTCGCACCTGACGAACTCGGTGTACCAGCGCACCTCGGCGCCCTGCTCGGCGGCGTAGGCGAGGATGGACTCGGCGAAGCCCCACGCCTCGTCGGCCTGGCCCGCCGCGGTGAGCTGGGGGCTGTGGCCGGTGGCGAAGGCCTTGTCGCGGCCCGGGTCGTCGATGTTGCCCACGCCGCCCTCGAACTCCATGACCATCTTGCCGTCACGCTCGATGATGTCGGTGAGCCAGTCCACCATGGCGCCGGACTCGTTGGCCCACAGCTTCACCAGGTCGTAGTTCACGAAGCCGTTGGCGTAGCGGACGATGTCCTCCATCGCCTCCATCTTGTCGATGCGGAACTGCGGGAACTCCTCGAAGGAGGCCTGCTGCAGGCGCGAGTCGATGGCGCCGATGTCCTCGCGGACGTTCTTCGGCTCGCCCTGGCGGTCGATGCCGAGCACGCGCGCGCCGTTCTCGGCCGCCGATATCATGGCCGGGATGCCGCCGGTGCCCACGCCCACCACCAGCACCTCGGTGTCGATGGTCTCGGCGATGTCCGCTTCGTCGATGACGGGCGGCGCGCCTAGCCAGGACGGCCCGCCGAAGTCACCGGTGCGCCGGCTGGCCGGCTCGGGCGCGGCGTAGCCCTTTCCGCAGCCGGCCAGCGTGCCGGCGCCGAGCGCGCCCAGGGCCGCCAGCCCGGCGCCTTGCAGGAAGCTGCGGCGCGAGAATCCGTTACTGCTCACTGGGGGCCTCCCATCCCTCGGGCATGTTCAGATCGTGGCACTCGTTGCACGTGAGCACGTTGGCCTCGTGGATGCCGTGGCAGTCGCCGCATTCCAGGGCCAGGTCCTGATGGCTCGCGTGGGGGTTGTACTTCTCGTCGTTGCCGGCGAAGCCCCACAGGTTGGCCGTGATCTCGTCATAGCTCTCGCCCAGCTCGTGGTGGCAGCCGCTCTTGGCGCAGAACTGCTCCGTGGCGAACTCCTTCCCGGTGGCCAGCTTGGTGCCGTCCTCGGTCATCGGGTAGTTGTCCGACGCCCACGCCATGGCCTCGGAGACCTGCGTGGTCAACTCGGCCTCGTGGCACTTGAGGCAGGTCACCCCGTCGGCCGCATGGGCGGTGATGCCCAGGTGCGGGTCGCCCGCGTCGTAGGTTTCCACGTAGTAGTCCATGGGGCTGTGGCAGATGGCGTTGCAGAAGCTCGGCTGCTCATGCCACACCCAGAAGCCCGCGCCCGCCACCACGATGACGGCGGCCACGATGCCCACGGCCGTCCACGTGCGCCGCCGCGACCGCTTGGGCGCCGGTGCAGGCGTCGGTGCGCCAGAGGCCGCGGCGCCTGTCGCGGCGTCCGTGGAGGGTGTTCCTCCCTGTTCGTCTGTCATTTCTCCTCCTTGTTCGCTTGCTTGAGAGACGCTGGCCCGACTGTACGCCCGCGCGTGGCTCCCCGGCTATTACCCTATCGGGGTAAAATCGGCAAAACCCCAGGTGGAGAGCGAGTGAGAAGAATTTGACGCTGGCTGTGCGAGGCGGCGCGCCCAGATGACTCGGTCGGCAACGGAATGGGCGGGGCGCCGTTACGCCATCCGTTTTTCGCCGCCGTTTTCGCCAAAAAGCGAGGCTGTGCGCTGGTGGGGAAGGGGTGCGGCGGCGCGGCAGCGTGGTTGCTCGCCGTTCTTCCTGGAAAAACCGCGGATAACTTTCGTGGGACTCCATGGAGGCGGGCTTCGCGGCGCACAACCTCGCTTTTTGGCGAAAACGGCGCCTCACGCTGACATCCCCCTCTGATCCGCTCGCGTTTCCCGGCCCATCGCGCGATCCGCTCGCGACACCGCCCGGCGCCCCCCGGCCCGCCGCCTGCCGCCCCGTCGCGCGCCCGATCCACCGCGCGACGTCGCTCGCCTGCGCACCCGTCCCACCGCGCAACACCGCTCGCCCCCGCCTGCGCACCCGTCCCACCGCGCAACACCGCTCGCCCCCGCCTGCGCG
>NZ_QWKK01000130.1 GCF_009911695.1 Enterorhabdus sp. P55
GCCGAGGGGGGGGGCGGGACCCGTGGGGCGGGACGAAGAGGCGGGACCCATGGGGCGGCCGGCCGGCCAAGGGCCCCGAGGCGGAGCAGCCCCTCCGGCGGGCGCGAGCCCGAGGCGGGCGGGACGGGAGCCGACCAAGACGGCGAGGCCCGTGGAGAGGGAGCGGGCCGAAGGGACGAGGGGGGGGCGAGGGCCGAAGGGGCGGGGCCGGCCGCCGGGACGCCCCCCCCTCGGAGGCTAGGCGACCGCGCCGCCCGCGATGTTCGCGGCGGCCAAGTCGACGGCCTGCAGGTTCAGGGAGACGAAGGCCGGCTTGACGCAGGCTCCGATGGCCGCGCGCAAGTCGTCGAGCGTGAGGGGCACGCAGCCCGTTGCCAGGGCTGACGCCAGCAGCACCGTGTTAAGCGCGCGGCGGTTGCCAAGCTGATCGAGCACGGCGGCGTCGTCCACCACGACGAGGCTCGCAGCGGGGGCGGGGGCACCCGCCGCAGCGGCGCCTGCGAAGGCGGCCCGAAGGGCGGCCAGCACGTCGGCGGCGCGGTAGGCCGTGCCCGCGAGCGCGGCCGTCACCGGCTGCACGGCGGAAGACGCGGTGACCAGCGTGCCGCCAGGCGCCAGGAAGGGCAGCGCGCGGGCCGCCTCGCCAGGCTCGAAGGCGATGACGAGGTCAGCCGAGGCGCAGGTCACGAGCGGGGCGCTCACCGGCTCTCCCCCATCGCCCATGCGCACATGGGACGTGACCGACCCGCCGCGCTGGGCCATGCCGATGGTCTCGGCGGTGCGTACCTGCCAGCCCTTGGACTGGGCCGCCTGGGCCAGCACCTTCGCGGCCAGCACCGTGCCCTGGCCGCCCACCCCGCAGAGAAGCACGTTAATCACGGGAGCCTCCTCTCGTCACCGCAGGCGACTCTTCCGCACCGCCGCTCCCCTGCTCGCCGCCGGGGGCATCGCCCAGCACGCCGGCGGACTCCGCCTCGGTCACGTCGCCGGCCGCCGCCGGCTGCGGCACCAGGGCGCCGTCAAGAACGAGCGCGTCGAACGGGCAGACCTGCGCGCACAGGCCGCAGCCGGTGCACAGGCCGGCGTCCACGAACGCCTGGCCCCGGGTGCCGCTCTTGGGGCCCTCCGCGTCGGGCGCGAAACCGATGCCCGGACAGCCGATCTCGGTGATGCACTTCTTGCAGCCGGTGCAGCGCGCGGCATCGACCGTCAGGGCCGGCGCCGGCTTGGCCAGCTGGATGCAGGGCGAGCGGAAGATGACGGCGGAAGGGCCGTCGAAGTCGATGGCCTCGGCCGCGGCGGCCTGGGCCGCGGCGCGGTCGAGCGGGTCGGCCACCGTCACGCATCCCACGCCGAGGGCCCGCAAGACGCCCTCGATGTCGATGGGCTCGCGGCGCGGGCCCATGAGCGTGACGCCCGTGCCGGGGTGGGGCTGCGAGCCGGTCATGGCCGTGGTGGCGTTGTCGAGCACCGCCACGGTGATGTCATGGCCGTTGTAGACGGCATTGGCGATGCCGGTGAGGGCGCTCGCGAAGAAGGTGGAGTCGCCGACGAAGGCAACGGCCTTCTTTTCCGGGTCGGCCACGGAGAAGCCCTGGGCCATGGTGATGCCGGCGCCCATGCACAAGCACGTGTCCACGGCATCGAGGGGCGCGGCGTTGCCGAGCGTGTAGCAGCCGATGTCGCCGCAGAGCACGGCGGGACGCCGGCCGAGGGCGCGCTTGACAGCGTAGAAGCTGCCCCGATGCGGGCAGCCGGCGCAGAGCACCGGGGGGCGCACCGGCAGCGGTCCGTCGTAGGCAGGCGCGCCGACCGGAGCCAGCGCGGCCTCCACCAGGGCCGCCAGGGACGAAGCGGGGAACGCGCCGTGGGCGGCAGCGTCTTCGCGCGCCAGCTCGTAGGCGGCGGCCAGCTCCTCCATGGCGCCGAAGCGCTCAGCGGCGGACGCGCTGGCGCGGGCCGCGCGCTCGTCGAAGATGCGCGCCAGGCGTCGGGCGATATCCTCGACGTCGTTCTCGCCGCGGTCGCGTGCGTCGCCGGTCAGACGGCCGCGCACACGCCAGGCGGCGTGGTCTTCGCCGGCCAGGCGCAGCAGCTCCTCCTCGAGCACCGAGTCCAGCTCCTCGAAGACGACGATCTCGTCAACGCCCTCCGCGAAGGAGCGGGCCGCCCCATCCGGGAACGGGTAGGGCGTGCCCACCTGCATGAGCCGCCACGGGGGCATCGCCACGTCGGCGCGCTCGGCCTCCCGGGCGATGAGCGCCAGCGCCTCTCGCGCATAGGCAGCCGACACGCCACCAGCCACGATGCCCAGACGCGGGGCCGGAGCCGCCGGGTCGCCGGAAGCGCCGCCCTCGGTCACGGGGTTGAACACGGCGAGGGTCGGGTCGGCGGCGAAATCGACGGCCATGGCGCGCAGCCGCTCGTTGATCTCGCCGTGGGCCTCCCACGCGCGCTTGGGGAAGATGACCCAACGCGGGTCCTTCTGAAAGCCACCCTCAGGCACGGGGCGCGCCTCGGTCTCGTCCGCCACGTCGAAGAACGTTGAGGCGTGGCAGATGCGCGTGGTGGGCCGCACGATGACCGGCGTGCTATAGCGCTCGGACAGGTCGAACGCGGCCTGCATCATGGCGAACCCCTGCTCAGGCGTGGCCGGGTCGAGTACCGGCACCTTGGCAAAGGCCCCGAAGCGGCGCGTGTCCTGCTCGGTCTGGGACGATATGGGACCGGGGTCATCCGCCACGAACAGCACCGTGCCGCCGCGCACGCCCACGTAGTTGAGGCTGAGCAGCGCGTCGCTCGCCACGTTCAGGCCCACCATCTTGCAGGTGAACAGCGTGCGTGCGCCGCAGTAGGCCGCACCCGCCAGCACCTCGAGAGCCGCCTTCTCGTTGGTAGACCATTCCACGTGCACGCCGTGGGCGGCGCCCTGGGCGTGGCACCTGGCCACCGTCTCCACCAGCTCGGAGGAGGGCGTGCCCGGATAGCCAGCCACCACGCGCACCCCGGCCTCCAGGGCCGCGTGGGCGAACGCCTCGTTTCCCATCAGCAGCTGTTTCATGTGACTCCTGTTCTCCCGCTCTTCCTCGATTCGCCAAGGCGGCGGGGCCGCCGGCCTATTGCACGGGACGGGCTGCGGCATCACGGCCCGCCCTCCCTCCTAGCAAGGCGCAGCACCCCGCCAGAGGGCGCGTCGGGCCAAAGTGCACAGTTTTTTCGACTTTGCGACAGGGCCTCGGGCCCTCGCCGCGAGCTGATGGCCAAAACCCCAGGTCAGCTTTGATCCACCCGATACGGCGCATGCGACAAAAGCTGTTTTTCGGAGAAACCGGAGCTTTTTTCGGGCCCGTTTGTCGCAAACTCGAAAAAACTGTGCGCTTTCGGCCGCGCGGGGCGAAACTACGCCTCGGCCATCTCGCGCTTGAGGTCGATGACCTTCTGGCGCAGGGCCTCGTCGCCCGCTCCCATGATCTGCACCGCCAGGATGGCCGCGTTCTTGGCGCCGTTGATGGCCACGCAGGCCACCGGCACGCCCGAGGGCATCTGCACCATGGACAGCAGGGAGTCCAGGCCGCCCAGGTCGCTCGTCTTCATGGGCACGGCGATCACCGGCAGCGGCGTGTAGGCCGCCACCACGCCGCCCAGGTGCGCGGCCTTGCCCGCTGCAGCCACGATGACGCGCATGCCGCGCTCGTGCGCGCCGGATGCCCAGTCATGCACCTCGGCCGGCTTGCGATGGGCGCTGGCCACCTTCACCTCGTAGGGAATGCCCCATGCGTCCAGCTGCTCCGTGCACGGCTCCATGGCCGGCATGTCCGACTTCGACCCCATGATGATGCCGACCAGCGGCGTTTCCTGCGTCATGGCTCCTCCTCGCCGTCGTGTTCCGCCTGCGCCGGCCGCGCGGAGCGGTCGGAAGGCGCTCGCCCGCAATCACGCGCCCGCACGTGCGGGCGCGTCCCGCAAGCGTTTCGTCATCCCGCTATTCTAGCCCACCAACCCCCGTCGCCCCCGCCCGCATCGGCCACAGAGCATCCGCCTCTTCGTGAGCGACTAGTTTTATCGACTGTAATCGATAAAAACTCAAATACGCTGCTTTTGTCGTTTTTTCCGAGGTCGGCACCGCCTACTCAGTCGATAGCATCGTGAACATGCTCAAGCAGGAGAAGCGAGCCCTCTCGAACGACACGGTGTACAACTACCTCCAGGCAGCCGAGGACGCGCTGCTCATCAGCCGCGTGAAGCGCTACGACATCAAGAGGAAGGCCCTGTTGCGCGGCAGCGAGAAGGTGTACGTCACCGACATCGGGCTGCGCGAGGCGCTGCTGGGAACCAACGCCAGCCGCGTCGATCTTGTCTTGGAGAACCTCGTGTTCAACGAGCTGCGCCGCCGCGGGTACGCCGTCCACGTCGGGAGGATGGGCAGCCGTGAGATAGACTTCGTGGCCGAGCGCGAGGGCGAGCGCCTGTACATCCAGGTCGCGTACCTCTTGGAGCTCGAGTCCACGCGCGAACGCGCGTTCTCGGCATTCAACGGCATCCCCGATGGGTTCCCCCGCCTGGTCGTCAGCGCCGACACGGCCCACTGGTCGCGCGACGGCTGCCGCCACTGGAACATCATCGACTTTCTCCTCGCCGACGCCTGGTAGGAAGGCGAGGACGGCACGGTGGCAGAGAGGCTGGCGAACGGGGGCCGCAGCGGATGGCAAGGCAGGTGCGGTTTCGAATATGAAAAAGGCCCCCTTGCGGAGGCCTTCTTGAAAGTGGTGGTCGGAGGGGGACTTGAACCCTCGGCACGCGGATTTTCAGTCCGCTGCTCTACCAACTGAGCTACCCGACCGGATGCGCCGGAACCGTGGCGTCAAGGCGCCGGTTCCTGAAGCGGATATACATTCTATAGGTGCGCACGCCGAAGCGCAAGGACAAATTGCGGAAAATACCGGCGAGACGACGAGGGGCGCGGCCGGCTCCACCCGGGGGCGCCTGCAGCCGCACGCACGCCGGATTCCGTCAACTCGCCCCGCTCCCGCAGGGCGCGCCCGCAGCCGGAGAGACTGCGGGCGACGCGCGGGAGGGAAGGCGCGGCCCCGCCCCGCCTACAGGGCCTCGACAGCCTCGGCAGCCAAGGCGAGCAGGCGGGCGTAGAAATCGTCGTCGACGCGAGCCGCGTACTCGGCGGCTCGGCCGAACCAGGGCCGGGCGTGCTCGGCGGCAAAGCGGGCGAGCAGCCGCTGGGCGGCGGCCGCCCGCCCCTCGGCATCGGCCCCCGGGGCCTCGCCGGCCCCCGGGGTCTCGGCCGC
>NZ_QWKK01000131.1 GCF_009911695.1 Enterorhabdus sp. P55
GCCTGCTCGCGCGCTGACACCGGGGGCCGGCACGCCGGGAGCCCGGGCCAGCCGCCCTTCGCGGCCGCGCCGGGAGCCCGAGCCGACTGCCTTCCGCAGACCGCGCCGCCCACCCGCGTCGGCCGCGCCGTCTCGAACGCCGCCCTCCCCCTCCGAGCGCTCGGGCGCGGTTTCGCACGATTTCGTGCAAGAAATGACGGCTCTGCATCGAATCGCAAGGCCAGGCGCGCCCCTGCGGCGAACACGCTCGGCATAACCCCAGATCACTGCCGATCGAGGATTCCCGATCACCCGAGCCGCAACGCAAAGGAGGACGATTCGCGCGCTTTTCCCATGCAAACCCGTCATTTCTTGCACGAAATCATGCTTTTTCTCGTCCGCGAAGGCGCCACCCGCGCTCCTTTCCCACCATCGACGGGGGCGAAAGCCCTACAATGGCGCAATGCCGGCCCAGCGACCGGCCCATCGGGCGCCGCGCCAGCCGCGCGCCGCCCGCCGCCCGACCGAAAGGACCACGCCATGCCGCCCGCCATGCGCCGCCGCAAGCAGGAGCTTGCCCCCGAAGACGCCATCCGCATCATGGAGGAGGGGGCCTACGGCGTGCTCGGCACCGCCGGCACCGACGGCTTCCCCTACGCCGTGCCGCTCAGCTACGCGTGGCTCGACGGCCGCATCGTCTTCCACTGCGCGCCCGCGGGCCACAAGCTCGACGCCCTGCGCGCCGACCCGCGCGTGTCCTTCGTCGTGGTGGGCTCCAACGAGGTGCGGCCCGAGATCTACACCAACGTGTTCACGTCGGCCATCGCCTTCGGCACCGCGCGCATCGTCGAGGACGAGGCCGAGAAGCGCGCCCTCTGCCGCGCCTTCGCCCTGCGCTACTGCGCCGGGCTCGAGGAGGGCGTGGACGAGGAGATCGACAAGCTCATCGGTCGCACGGCCATCGTGGTCATCGACGTGGAGCAGCTCACCGGCAAGCAGGCCATCGAGCTCGTTCCCAGCAAGGAGGCCTAGGATGGAGGTCATCACCCCCATAGCGGTGCGCTACGCCGAGACCGACATGATGGGCGTGGTCTACCACGCCAACTACCTGCTGTACTTCGAGGACGCCCGCACCGACTTCCTGGAGAAGGCGGGCTTCCCCTACGCCTCCATCGAGGAGGCGGGCTATATGTGCCCCATCTACGCCGTCGACCTGCAATACGGCGAGCCGCTGCGCTATGGCGAGGGCGCCTTCGTGGCCACGCGCGTGGTGGAGTCGCGGCCTACCAAGACCACCTACCTGCAGCGGGTGTTCCGCGAAGGCGACGATCCCGCTACGGCCAAGCCCCTGGTCAGCGGTCACGTCACCGCGTGCATGGTGGAGCGCGACACCTTCCGGCCCGTGAGCATCAAGCGCGCCCTGCCCGAGCTCTACGCGTTCTACGACGGCATCGTCGAGCCGGAGGCGTAGGCGCCGCGCCGAGTCTTGCGCGGCGGGCAGGCGCGCGCCTCTCCCGGCAGCCCGCGGGGTCGCAGCCGCCGCGCCGCCCGCGACCGAGGCGGCCTTCCGCAGGCAGGCCAGACAGCCAGGCGCAGCGCCCTGCCCGCCAGCCGTCCCCGACCTCAGGAGGCCCCATGACGCTCACCCGTCCCGACACGCTGGACGACCCGCGGCTGGCGGTGTTCTCGTCGCTGACCGACGCCGAGCTGCGCGACCCGCGCCAGCTGGTGGGGCTTGCCCGCGCCCTCGACGCGTCGGCCGATCCCGAGCGGCTGGCCGGCGGGCTGTTCATCGCCGAGTCGGCCAACGTCATCGAGCGGGCGCTCGACGCGGGCCTGGCCCCGTTCGCCCTGATCACCGAGGAACGTTGGCGCGCAGCAGCCGAGCCCCTGGTCGCGCGCATGGTCGCCGCCGACCCCGCGGCCCCCGCCTTCGTGCTCACCGCCGCCGAGCGCCGCGCCGTCACCGGCTACGAGCGCACGCGCGGGCCGCTGGCCGCCTTCCGCCGCCCGGCCCCGGCCGATCCCGCGGCCCTGCTGGCCGGGGCGCGACGCGTGGCGGTGCTCGAGGACGTAGCCAACCACACCAACATCGGCGCCCTCTTCCGCAGCGCGGCGGCCCTCGGCATGGACGCGCTCCTGCTCACCGAGCGCTGCCACGACCCGCTCTACCGCCGCGCGGCCCGCGTGTCCATGGGCACGGTGTTCCAGGTGCCGTGGGCGCGGGTGGACGCCGACTGGCCCGCGCTGCTGCGCGCGGCGGGGTTCGCCACCTGCGCGCTCGCGCTCGCCGACGACGCGCTGGCTATCGACGATGCGCGCCTGGCCGCCTGCGAGCGGCTCGCGCTCGTGCTGGGCACCGAGGGCGACGGGCTCGCGCCGGCCACCATCGCCGCCTGCGACTGGGTGGCGCGCATCCCCATGGCCCACGGCGTGGACTCGCTCAACGTGGCCGCCGCGAGCGCCGTGGCGTTCTGGGAGACGCGGGTGCGCTAGCCGGCAGGACGCGTCGCGTGCGACGTGCGAGCCGCGGGCAGCCCCCCGGGTGGGGCGACGCGCGATCCGCGGGGCGCCCTGGAGGGCCCGGCCGGCACGGCCGGCGCTCCCCCCGCGTGCCGGCCGCTTGACGCGCGGCCGCATCCCACCGGCCCCCTCACAAGAGAAGGGGCCGCCACGCCACGCGCGACGACCCCTTCCCCGCCCTTCCGACGTCCCGACGCCGGCCACGGCCGCGCGCCGATCGCGTTCCTAGCCGATGCCCCCGAAGAAGATGCCGAGCACGATGACCACGGCGGTGATGCCCACGAATCCGTAGCGCGTGAGCACGTCGAACCAGCGGCCGATCGGGCCATGGCCCAGCTCAGCCTGCTTCTTGGCAAACCCGCGCGGGCACACCCAGAAGAACATGACGGCCGCCAGGAACGCGCCCACGGGGATCACGTAGATGGAGATGACGTCCATCCACAGCGACACCGCGTCCCCACTCTCAAGCGGCAGGCCCACGGCCACGGCGATGACCGCCACCACGGCCACAGCCGCCCAGCGCGGCAGGCGGAACTGGTCCTGCAGCGCCTCCACCGGCGACTCGAACAGGTTCATGAGGCTCGTCACCGCGGCGAACACGACGGCCAGGAAGAACACGATCATGAAGAGGTTGCCCAGCGGCATCTCCTGGAACACGCCCGGCAGCGTGATGAACAGCAGCGGCGGGCCGCTCGACACGTCCAGCCCGAAGGCGAACAGCGCCGGCACCACGGTGAACGCCGCCACCAGCGCCGCCAGCGTGTCGAAGATGGCCACGTCGCGGGCCGAGCGCACCACGTCCACGTCCTTCTTCAGGTAGCTGCCGTACACAAGGGTGCCGCCGCCCGCCAGCGACAGGCTGAAGAACGCCTGGCCGAGCGCGTAGACCCAGGTGGTGGGGTTGGCGAGCGCCTCCCAGCGTGGCACGAGCAAATACTCGTAGCCCTCGAAGGCCCCCGGCATCATGAACACGCGGATGCCCACGATGACGAACAGCACGAAGAACGCCGGCATGAGCACCTTGTTGATGCGCTCGATGCCGCGGGATATGCCCAGGATCATGATGGCGAAGGTGACGCCCAGCCCCAGCAGGTGGAATCCGACGTTGCCCATCTCAGACGCCACAGCGCCGAAGAACGCGCCCACCTGGTCGGTGCTGATGAGCTGGCCGTCGAGCGACGCCACCAGGTAGTTGACGGCCCAGCCCAGCACCACCGCGTAGCCCACGGCCAGGGCCAGCTGGCCGATGGTGGGCACGAGCCCGATGATACGGCCGATCACGCGGCCGTGGGCCACGCCGCGCAGCTCCATGGCCTTGCCGAAGGCGCCGAGCGGACCGGCGCCCATCGCACGGCCGAAGGCCATCTCGCCGATGACGCCGGAGAACCCGAGCAAGGCCACGAACAGCAGGTACGGGATGAGGAAGGCCGCGCCGCCCAAGTCGGCCACGCGATAGGGGAACAGCCAGATGTTGGCCATGCCCACCGCGCTGCCCACGCAGGCCAGGATGAACCCGGTGCGCGACGCCCACGCATCACGCCCCTTCGCCGAGGAGGCGGCATCGGCCGCCGCGTCGGCGGCCCGGGCCTCCACTTCAACAGAATTCTCGCGGTTTTCTCGCACGGTGCTCCCCTTCCTCTGGCGGAGCCTATCATGATACCCTTCGACGACGGAATTTCTCGGGAGAAAGGGTGATCATGGGCCAGGTCAACGATCGGAAGGTAGCCGTCATCGGATGCGGGTTCGTCGGATCGGCGTCCGCCTTCGCGCTGCTGGAGTCGGGGCTGTTCTCGGAGATGGTGCTCATCGACGTGGACGCCGAGAGGGCCGAGGGCGAGGCGCTCGACATCAGCCACGGCATGGCCTTCGCGAGCCCCATGAGCATCTACGCCGGCACCTACGACGACATCGCCGACGCCGGCGTGATCGTGGTGACGGCAGGCGTCGGGCAGAAGCCGGGCGAGACGCGCATCGACCTCGTGCACCGCAACGTCGAGGTGTTCCGCGGCATCATGGGCGAGATTCGCGCGCGGGACTGCGGCGGCATCCTGCTCGTGGTGTCCAACCCCGTCGACGTGCTCACCTATGCGGCCATCCGCCTGTCGGGGATGCCGGAGGATCGGGTGATCGGCTCGGGCACGGTGCTCGACACCGCGCGGCTCAAGCAGATCATCGGCGAGCGCCTGGAGGTTGACCCGCGCAACGTCCACGCCCGCATCCTCGGCGAGCACGGCGACAGCGAGATCATCGCCTGGTCGAGCGCGCACGTGGCCGGCATCCCGCTCGAAGACTTCTTCAACATGCGCGCCGAGGGCTCCTATGCCGCCTTCCGCGACGAGATGAGCGACCTGGTGCGCAACGCCGCCTACGAGATCATCCGCCGCAAGCGGGCCACCTACTATGGCATCGCGCTGTCGGTCAAGCGCATCTGCGAGGCCATCGTGCGCGACGAGAAGTCGGTGCTGTCGGTGTCCAACATGCTCCACGGCGAGTTCGGCATCGAGGGCGTGGCGCTGTCCACCCCCTGCATCGTGGGGCGCGCCGGCATCGAGGGCCGCATGCCCCCGTCGCTCAACTACGCCGAGCAGCAGAGCCTGAAGGAGTCCGCCGCGCTGCTGCGCGAGGTGATCGACGAGATCGCGCTCGAGGACGCGGGCGCGTAGGAGGCGCAGGAGGGCGGGTTCGCGCGAGCGCGGGGCCGCGAGTTCGCTGGGCGCGGGGCCGAGTGCGGGGCCGCTGGTGCGCCGGGCATGTGTGCGCCGAGCGCGGGTGCGCAGCCGGCGCAGGCCGCGGGC
>NZ_QWKK01000013.1 GCF_009911695.1 Enterorhabdus sp. P55
CGTCGCGCCCCGCGCAGCCAGCCGCCTGCGCGCCGCGCGGCGCCTGCGCGCCACCCGCCCATCCGAGCACAGGGCGCCCCGCGCCCGCGTCCTGCCCGAACCGCACAGCGCTCCCCTCTCCGCACGCGCGAGCCGCATCCGCGCCCGCCTGGCTGAACGCGATGATCCTCGATTCCATGGCTACCTCCTGACCCTCGGCACGCCCCGTGGGACCCACCGGTCGCGAATGCTTGTCCGAATGTCGCCATCTTAGTCGCCCCATCATGCCGGGCTGTACTATAATTGGGACTCGTTAAGCTCTTTCGCCATCGGCGGGGAGCAGATGCAGCGCGCCATCAGGAGGAAGCCCCATGGCCCAGGAGAACCAGAAGCTCAAGCTTCTCCACCTCGTTCGCCTCTTCCACGAGGAGACCGACCCCGACCACGGGCTCACCATGCCCCAGATCATCGAGTACCTGGCCGCGCGCGGCATCGCCGCTGAGCGCAAGGCCATCTACCGCGACATCGAGGCGCTGCGCTCCTTCGGGTTGGACATCGGCACGCTGCCGCGCCGTCCCGTCGAGTATGCCCTCGTCAAGCGCTCGTTCTCCCAGCCCGAGCTGCTGCTCCTCGCCGACGCCGTCCAAGGCTCGCGCTTCCTCACCCAGGCCAAGTCCGACTCGCTCGTGCGTTCCCTCAAGACCCTCGGCTCGCGCCACCAGGCGCGCTCGCTCGCCAAGCGCACCCACGTCGAGGGCCGCGTGCGGACGCAGAACGAGAGCGTCTTCTCCCACGTCGACTGCATCCACGAGGCCCTGCGCGAACGGCGCAAGGTGTCGTTCAAGTACTTCAAGTACGGACCGGGCAAGAAGCGCGTGCTCCAGCACGACGGCAAGCCCTACGTGGAGACGCCCGTGCACCTCGTGTACAGCGACGGCTTCTACTACCTCATCACCTACAACGACAAGCACGCCGACCTGGCCACCTACCGGGTCGACCGCATGTCCTCGCTCATGATCACCGACGAGCCGTCCACACGCAACGAGGTCATCGCCTCCTTCGACGTGGCCGAGCATGAGCGCCGCGCCTTCGGGATGTACCGCGGCGATCCGGTGCCCCTGACGCTGCTCGTCCGCGATGACGCGATGAGCGGCGTCATCGACCGGTTCGGCCGTGACGTGACGGCCACGCCAGCCGACGAGGGCTGGACGCGCGTAGCCGTCACCGCCATGGAAAGCCCCGTGCTCTTCGGCTGGCTCGCCCAGTTCGGCGACGCGGTGGTGGTGGAGAAGCCCACCGCGCTGGCCCGCGCCTACGCCGCGCACCTGCGCGCCATCCTCGACGCCCACGGCCTGGCGGAAGAGGACGGCGCGCCCGACGAAAAAGCAGCAGACGCGCCAGGCGTCCCCGCCGGGCGCGATGAGGAAGGAGGCGCCGCATGATGCGCCGCGCGCTCACCTACACGCGCACCGACGTCGAGTCGGTCCTTGACAACCTCGCGGTCGAGGACGCCGCCGCCCTCGCCGCCGCAACCGCCCTCTTCGATGAGGGCCTCGTGGCCGTGGTGGAGGACGCGGCCCTCGGCGGGCAGGCCATCGGCTTCGAGCTCGCCGACCCCGCCGCCGCGGCCTCCGTGGCCGCGAGCTGCGTGGAGTCCGGAGCCTGCGCGCTCCTGGACGGCACGCTGCCGCGGGCGCGCGGCGCCGTCATGAAGCAGGGCCACGCCGACCTCAAGTGCTCGCGCGGCGACGCCTGCCCGCGCGCGCTCTGCCCCTTCGCCCTGGCCGCGTGCTTCCGCGCCCTTGACGACCTGGGCGCCACCGTCATCCCGCTCTACTCGGAGGCGCTCGACGTGTCGCGCGCCATCGCGCGCTTCCGCCGCACGTGGGGCCCGCGCCTCATCCGCTCGGACACGGCGCTCAACCTGCTGCTCGCCCGCTCGGAGGACGACTTCGCCGGCGTGCTCGTGGTGGATGACGATACCTACCTCGACGAGTTCACGGCCGATCTGGCCCACATCCTCGCGAAGATGGGCAAGATCGACGAGGACGCCCTCGAGCGCCGCCACATCGGCGCGCTCCTGCGCTCGGTCAACCCCGTGGAGGCCACCTTCCACGCCACGCGTGACGAGAACCTCGCAGCGCGGCGCCTCTACGTGGTCGACCGGCTCGACGACTTCTTCGAGCGCGATCCCGAGCGCGACTTCTCCGCCCGCTACCTGGTGGAGCGCTTCGGGCACGTGGTGGATCACCGCTACCTCGTGCTCGCCGGCACCAAGGGCGAGCTCGCGCGGTTCCTCGGGCTCTCCCCCACCCTCGAGCTGCTCCTCGGCGAGCACCGCCTCGAGCTGGCGGGGCTTTCCGCCGCCGACGTCTACGAGCTCTACCTCGATGAGCTCGACGAGGCCCTCCGCGCCGAGGCCGACGATGCCTTCCGCGACGAGTTCATCGCGTTTGTCGAGTTCAACATGGACATCTTGCCCTTCAGGGGCAAGGAGCTCGCCGACTATCTGGCCAAGACGGCCAACGCGCGGGGCACCCTCACGCTGCCGCCGAGCCGCTACCGCTCCTCGTCGCTCGCCGAGATGCTCGACGACATCGTCGGCCTGCGCTCGGTGAAGGAGACCATCCGCCAGCTGGAGGCTTACGCGCTGTTCGCCAAGCAGGCGGAGGGACGCGGGCTGGCCATGCCCAAGACCAACCTGCACATGGCCTTCATGGGCAACCCCGGCACCGGCAAGACCACCGTGGCGCGCATCATCGCCACCATGCTCTACAAGATAGGGATCATCAGCCAGAACAAGTGCGTGGAGGTCACGTCGAAGGATCTCATCGCGCGCTACGTGGGCCACACCGACAAGCAGGTGTTCGACGTGGTGCAGCGGGCTCGCGGCGGCGTGCTGTTCATCGACGAGGCCTACGCGCTCGTCCCCGACGCGCACCACGGCGCCTCCTTCGGCTACGAGGCGCTGGCCGAGCTCGTCAAGCTCATGGAGGACTACCGCGACGACCTGGTGGTCATCGTGGCTGGCTACGAGCGCGAGATGGCCGACTTCATCGACGCGAACCCCGGGCTCGCCTCCCGCATCGGCTACACGTTCCACTTCGCCGACCTCACGCGCGAGGAGCTGGCCGAGGTGTTCTCGAAGGAGCTCGCTCGCGGGGGCTTCGAGGCGGCGCCAGGCGTAGACGCGCGCCTCGACGAGCTGTTCGGCTACTTCGCCGGCTTCAAGAGCTTCGGCAACGGACGCTTCGCCTGCGAGGTGCTCCAGCGCGCGCTCATCAAGCACGCCGTGGCCGCCCGCGACGCCGGATGCGAGGCGAGCCGCGTCATCGAGGCCGACGACATCCCCACGCGCCGCGAGATGATGGACGTGGTGGACGGGACGTGCGGCACCGCCGACGAGCTCATGGCCGATTTGGTGGGCCTCGCCGAGGTGAAGGAGCGCGTGCGCGAGATCGAGCGCGTGACGGCGTTTCGCGCCCGTGCTGCCGCCGAGGGCCTCGCTCTGCCGCCGCAGAACCTGCACATGGCGCTCACCGGCCCGGCTGGCACCGGCAAGACCACCGTGGCGCGCATCATCGGGCGCATCCTGTTCTCAGCCGGAGCCGTGCCCGGCGACCGCTTCACCGAGGTGCAGGCGAAAGACCTGGTCAGCTGGTATGTGGGCGGCACCTCGGAGGAGACCGCCAAGCTCATCGAGCGGGCGCTCGGCGGCGTGCTGTTCATCGACGAGGCCTACGCGCTCGTAGAGAGCTCCTCGGGCCAGGAAGCGCTCGCGGTGCTCGTGAAGGCGATGGAGGATCGCAAGGGCGAGCTCGTGGTGATGCTCGCCGGCTACGACGGCCCCATGCGCGCGTTCATGGACGCGAACCCGGGGCTCGCCTCGCGCATCGGCTACCGCCTGCGCTTCGAGGACTACGAGCCGGATGACCTGACCGAGATGTTCCGCCGTAAGATGGAAGCCGCCGGGTTCGTGCTGGGAGAGGGCGCGCTCGCCCGGGCATCTGAGGCGCTGCGCTACTTCCACAACGTGGAGAACTTCGGCAACGGACGATTCGCCGACGAGGTGGTGCAGCAGGTCATCGCACGCCGCGCCGCGCGGCCGGACGGCGACGTGCGCGTCATCGAGGCCGACGACGTGCCGGGCGTCGAGCACTTCTGCAAGCTGTCGGCCACCCCGGTGCTCGACCCGGTGGACGCCGCCGACGCCGAGGCGCGCCGGCGCGTGGCGGCCCACGAGGCGGGACACGCCGTGGTGGGGCTCGCCGAGACGGGCCGCACCGACATCAAGGTCATCACCATCGAGCAGGAGGGCACGGGCACCCTCGGCTACGTCCAGCACGAGAAGAAGCGCGACCGGCCGCTGCCTACCGCCGCCGACCTGCGGGCTGAGCTGGCCATGCTCATGGCGGGCATGGCCGCCGAGGAGCGGGAATGCGGCGCGTTCTCGGCCGGCAACAGCTCCGATCTGGCCCAGGCCACGGCTTGCGCCCGCTCCTACGCGGCCACCTTCGGCATGTCTGAGGCGGGCCTCGTGCAGCTGGTGCCGCCGGCGGGCGGGCCGGACGCGTGCAAGACCGCCGAGCTGCCAGCCGCCGTGCTGGCCCAGATGAACGACCTGCTGGCCGCGGCGCTCGAGCGGGCGCGCACGGTCATCGAAGAGAACCAGGAGGCCTTCGAGAAGCTGCGCGACGCGCTGCTCGCGGGGCAGACGCTGCGCGGCGAGGAGATCGCGGCGCTCTGGGAGCGCCACCAATCCCCTGCCGCCGAGGAGGCCTCCGCCCCGGCCATGACAGATGAGAGCACGATCAAGGAGCACGACGATGAGCACCAAGCCTGAAGAATCCGACCTGCTGGCCAGCTTGAAGGCGGCCCTGGGCGGCAAGGGCGTGAAAGAGGCCCGCGAAGCCGCGGAGGAGGGCCAGGCTGCACCGGGGGGCGTCAAGCCGGCCTGCGCGAACGCCGAGGGGACGACGCCTGACGCGCGGCCGGCGCCAGGCGCGCCCGCCCCAGCCACGACGCCCGCGCCGACCTCCGAGGACGCCCTTGCTGAGGCGGCGTCCGCTGGCGCCGCCTCAGCCGAGCCCGAGGCCGACCCCGCGTCCGTCGCGACGCAGCCGACCGAGGACGCCCCCTCCCCCGAGGAGCTCCAAGCCGCCGAGGAGCGGGCGCGGTTCGTCAGCGAGCTGCGCGCCTGCGAGGACATTCTGAATGCCGTCGCGCCCCAAGAGCGCTAACATAGGCATGGCAGCAGAAACCGGCGAAAGGATCACCATGGCAGACGCAAACTCCCAGGCCCTTGACTTCGAGCGCGCCCTCGAGGCCCACGGGCTCAAGTTCGACCGCATCGACGTGGCCGAGGGCGACAAGCCCCTCGTGGCCCTCAACTTCGGCGGCGGCGACTTCTCCTACAACCACGTGCGCATCCACGTCTTCTTCGACATGGACGGTGAGAGCGCCCAGGTGGTCACGTCCCCCATCGTCTCGGTGCCCGCCGACAAGACGGCCGCCGTGCTCCTGGCCGTGAACAGCGCCAACACGCGCTTCCGCTGGGTGAAGTTCTACATCGACGACGACAACGACCTCATCGCCGAGGCTGACGCCATCATCTCCGAGCCCACCGGCGGCGAGGTGCTCACCGAGCTGGTGGGCCGCACCGCCTCCATCATCGACGACGTCTACGCCGACTTCATGCGCGCCGTCTGGGCGTAAGGCGCCCCGAACCCAAAAGCGGCCGGCAGGATCAATCCCGCCGGCCGCTTTTTCGTTATGCGCCGCGACCGAACACCCCGGAGGAGCCGCGCTTGCTTCTGCCGACGATCTCCCCCATGTCGCCAGACCCCTCCTCGGGCACCTCTTCCCGCCTCTTGCCGTCATGGGTTCTCGTCTTCTGGTAGTTAGCCAGGTACCCGGCAAACTCGGGGGACGTGTCGGAGTTCCCTGACCGCCAGGCCTTGTGATCGATAATAGTGCTCGGCGCTTCGAAGTACGCATCAAGGTAGGCGATGAGCCCGTCGAGCGCCTCGAGCTGCGCCTTGGGGTAGCCGTCTCCGTTTCCGATGTGGACGAGCTCTATTCCCACCGAGTAAGAGTTCATACCGTAGTCCGGCGCCCACGACCCGATGGGTTCCGACCCTCGACGGTCATCGCGCGACTCATCCGTCACGCCGAAGGAAACGTTATGCCCCGCATCGCCGAAGCCCACATGATGCGCGATGCGATCCAGGGGGACGCATTGCACGATCGAGCCATCGCGCCCGATGACGAAGTGAGCCCCGACGCCCTTCCCCTGACGATCCCAATAGTCGACCACCTCGCGGGGCGCGCCGTCGCCCTCGGTGTCATGCAAGACGAGGTAGCGTTGGGCCGAAGGCGGCTTGGGACCATGGTCGAGGGCCGGCCGAATGTCCTCCTCGATGTCGAGGGCGCGCCTCAGCGTCGCCGCATTATTCCCAGCATCCGCGTCGTCTAGCTGCGCTCGTGCCTCCCGGAGAGTGGCGAGGGCCGCGTCTTCCATGCTAGGCACCGGCGCCGATTCGGGGAAGGTCACCTCCAAGGCGGCCGGCGCGCACCCAGCCAGCAAGGCGGCACCCAGCAGCAAGGCCGGGATGTCCACCGATCTATATCCTACCTGACGCGATTTCATGGTCACTGAGGGTAGACCCCCCCCCCACCGAAAATGCTACCCTCCATTCCGGGAGAGGTCTTTTTCAGCCGGCCTATGACTCCTAACCCCTTCAGGAAGGGGCCAAGGGCGACAGCGAAGCGAGGTGGGAGATGGACGGGAGAATCCTAGGCGGGCGCTACGAACTCAGCAAGCGCATCGGCATGGGAGGCATGGCCGCAGTGTATGCGGCCCGCGACGCCGTGCTCGACCGGGAGGTCGCCGTAAAGGTGATGCTGCCCCAATACGCTGCCGAACCCAGCTTCGCCAAGCGCTTTCACCAAGAGGCGAAGGCCGCAGCCGGCCTGCAGAATTCCCATATCGTCACTATCTACGACTGGGGCCAGGATGGCGAGGACTGCTATCTCGTCATGGAGCTCTTGCGCGGAGACGACCTGCGAACCCTCCTGGCCAGCGACGAGCCTCTTTCCCCGCAACGGGTCGCCGAGATCGGCCTCCAGGTATGTGCCGCGCTCTCCGTCGCCCACGATCGCGGCATCATCCACCGGGACATCGCTCCGCAGAACATCATGATCCTCCCTGACGGGTCGGTGAAGGTGATGGACTTTGGCATCGCCAAGGTAGCCGGCTCCGACATGACCCAAACCTCCACCATCCTCGGCACCGCCCGCTACCTCTCCCCCGAGCAGGCTCAGGGAAAGGAGCTCACCGCAGCGAGCGACATCTACTCCCTCGGCGCCGTGCTCTACGAGGCGGCCGTCGGGCAGCCCCCGTTCTCGGGGCCCGATCCCATCAGCGTCGCCATACAGCACGTGGGCAGCGACCCCGTGGCAGCCCACGAGGCCAATCCGGCCGTCGACGCGGCGCTCTCGTCCGTCGTCATGCGAGCGCTCGCCAAGGATCCCGCCGACCGCTTCCCCTCCGCGCAGGAGATGGGCGACGCCCTCGGCTGCTGCGCACGGAGCAAGACGCTGGCTGACGCTGTGCCTCCGGGCGACGAGGAGGCCACCTGCGTTCTTCCCGCCGTCGCCGCTCCCGACGACGACCGCACGCACGCGCTCCCCCGTGTCTTCAGCGGGCAGCCGAACTCAACCCTCGTCATGAAGCCCGTCGAGGACGCTGACGACGGGGCATCCGCCAAGCCGCTAGTCATCAAGGCGGATGCTCCAGCACCCCAAGGTTCCCGCAACGTTCGCTTCGCAGCAGTTGGAATTCTGGCTGCCGCTGTCCTCATTTCCTGCGGCATCGTCATCGCGCTGCGTCCCTGGGAGCCCTCCGTCCTCCCCGATACAGGGGCCGCGGAAGGCGGAGGCACGGCTACGGCCAGCCAG
The DNA here is from genome assembly GCF_009911695.1 of Enterorhabdus sp. P55. GTDB lineage: Bacteria > Actinomycetota > Coriobacteriia > Coriobacteriales > Eggerthellaceae > Enterorhabdus. The sequence goes on from NZ_QWKK01000013.1 coordinate 7,939, forward strand.
GCGAAGAGCGAGCCAGAGGGCGAGGCGTCTTCCCCTGATGCCGACCAGCCAACGAATGCTGACGAGTTGGACACCATAGTGGAGCTCGAAGGCGCTCTTGGAGGTGCTGCCTCATATGACCAGATGGTGAGCGGCGCCGCAACGAGCTTCAACGAGAACTACCTCGGAAGCGCCTCAGCGCGTCAAACTCATGCCGATAACGCCTATTCGCTCGCCGATGACATCAAGAAGGCCTACGGAAAAGTCTCCAGCCTCGACATTCCCGTGTCCTCCTCCTGCTACCAAGCTTGGAGAGACATCATCGAACTGTACGCCTGTCTGAACAACCGTATAGAGGCTATCACCGCCGCCTGGGATATAAGCCTCTCCTACTCATCACCGGCCAGCCACGAGGCCGAGATCCTCGAGCCGCTCAACCGCGCAAAGGACGAGACGGGCAACAACCGCTCCTACGTCCGCTTCAAGGAGCTCTACCCCACCATCATCATTCCCGCACTCACCTCCGATAAAGCTACGGATACCCACGTGGAAAACCAGTTCGTCGCTTTCGACATCCCCGAGTACTGGATCGGCAAGGTGGACATAATCTATTCCGGTACGAGCATCTACATCCGCTCCAAGAACGACCCCTCCGCGTCTCAGGTGATTCTCGCCGTCGGAGTAGTAGACGAGCATACACCTCTCATAGGAGGAGACATAGGCGCCGGCATGATCTACTGGCGCGACAACAGCCGAGGACAGCGCATTGAGTTTTGCAGGACCAATTACCCCTACGTCGCCTATTCGAACGCGCAAAGCCTCGCGCGAACTGGTTACATCTCTAGCGAATATATGCTGCCGAATGACGTAATGGACGAGTGCATTCGCCTCCAGACAGGGAACAAGCTCACCTATGGTGAAGCTGCCAACGCTCCCACCGAATCATCTATCGCCTCTTTTTCCGCAGACTATTTCGACGAGCAGATCAAGCCCACTATTCGAGTGAAATAACATGGATGCCCAGAAGCCCTCGAAAAAGCCTATCATCCTCTCCATCCTCCTCAGCCTTCTGCTCATAGCGGCCACCACTAGCATCTGCTTGGGGATGAGGCAGGGACAACAACCCTCGACGAAGCCGTCTTCATCCCCGGACAACACAGCTAAAAGCGAAACCGAGGGCAGTACAGCCGAGGGTGAAGAGCTTAGTCCCAATCTTCGCTATGAGACACGCTTCTTCACCCTTCAGCTTCCTCCCAGCTGGGAAGGGCGATGGGCAGTGGAGGAGAGCATCTCCACGCGAGAATCCATGATCGACGTGGCTGGCTACCACTATAACTTCACACTTGATGGAGCGCCCCAGCTCTCCATCGCCTGCCTAATAGCAAATATCAATGCTGACTACGTTATTGGATGGGCAGACGGTTACGCTGTTCTCTTCTTTGCCGACGAGAATATGCCTCCAATGGAAGAGTTCTATATCAAACAGCACCTTCAGCTGACTCCGGAGGAATAGCGTATTTTTCTGATTTCGATAGGAAACGACCAAATTCCCATGTTAAAAACGAGCCGAGAGATTCCGCATAGGAATTTCTTCCAAGTCGCCGGGGGGTGTCCCCCGGCTCTTTGCTCCTACCCCGCCTCATAATCCCTGATGGCGGCCATGAAGTCCTCGCCGTAGCGCTTGAGCTTGGTGAGGCCCACGCCCGACACCTCCAGGAACTCCTCGTCGGTGGCGGGACGGCGGGCGCACATATCGCGCAGGGCGGCGTCGGAGAACACCACGTAGGGCGGCTTGCCCAGCTTCGTGGCGATGTCCTTGCGCAGCGCCCGCAGGCACTCGAAGAGCCCCTCGTCGCCAGAGGCCGCGCCTCCCGCAGCCCCGAAGGCGCGACTGCCAGCTACTGCCGCGCCGCGCGCCCGCGTCGCCTTGCGCGGCACCGACTTCATGGCCAGGGAGAACCCGGGCTCGGCTGCCTCACGGAAGCGCGGGCCCAGCTGCACGGTGGGGTACGTCCCCTCGGTCACCACCAGGTAGCCGCCTGCGGCCAGGAGCTCCACCACCTCGCGGATGCGCGCTGCCGGCACGGCGGACGGCAGCGGCGTGCCGGCCGGCCCCGCGGGCGCGCCCTCGCCCAGGTCGCCGAAGCAGGCGGCCGCCGTGAGCCCCAGCTCCTCCACGCGGTCGGACGCATGCCCGCGCAGCACATCGGCGACGACCCCCTTCCCGAAGCGCCCGCGCAGCTCATGGACGCAGCGCATGACCGCGCGGGCCTCGGCGGTCACGTCCACGGCCTCCACGCCGCCCTCGCACGTGCCGCAGTTGCCGCAGGCCCCCGGCGCCTCTTCGCCGAAGTAGCGCAGGATGTAGCCGCGCAGGCACTCGACGGTATAGCAGTAGCCCACCATCGCCTCGAGCATGCGCCGGCGCGTCGCGCGCACGACCTCGCCCTCCTCGGGCGTGAGCTCCTCGTTGCCGGACTCCTGCTCGATGAAGAACCGGCAGGTGGATATGTCGCCGTCGCTCCACAGCAGCAGGCACTCCGCCGGCTCGCCGTCGCGCCCGGCGCGGCCCGCCTCCTGGTAGTAGGCCTCCATGGAGCCGGGCAGGTTGTGGTGCACCACGTAGCGCACGTTGGACTTGTCGATACCCATGCCGAAGGCGTTGGTGGCCACCATCACCGGCGCGTCATCATCGATGAAGGCCCGCTGGTTGGCGGCGCGCTCCCCCTTCGCCAGCCCCGCGTGATAGCGGGTGGCCGGAACCCCGGCCTCCACGAGCGCCTCGTGCACCTTCTCGACGTCCTTGCGCGTGGAGCAGTAGACGATGCCCGACTCCGCCGGCCGCGCGAGGGCCCGGGCGGCGATGCGCGCGATCTTGCGCTTGGGGTCGAGCCGCTCCACGTCGAAGCGCAGGTTCGGGCGGTCGAAGCCGGTGACCAGGACGAACGGGTCGCGCAAGCCCAGAAGGCGCGTGATGTCGGCCCGCACGCGGCCGGTGGCGGTGGCCGTGAGCGCGCAGACCGGGGGCCGCGCGGGCAGAGACGCGATGAACTCCCCCACGGCCAGGTAGGACGGCCGGAAGTCCTGGCCCCACTGGGACACGCAGTGGGCCTCGTCCACCGCCACGAGCGCGATGTCCGCCCGGCCGGCGAAGTCGAGGAAACGCGGGTCAGCCAGGCGCTCGGGCGCCACGTACATGACGTCGTAGGCGCCCTCCAGGGCGCGGCGCATGACGGTTCCCTGCTGGCCGGGGGTGAGGGTGGAGTTGAGATAGGCCCCGCGCACGCCCGCCTCCAAAAGCGAGCGCACCTGGTCGCCCATGAGCGACACGAGCGGGCTCACCACGAGCGCCAGGCCGCGGGCCGCCACGCCGGGCACCTGGTAGCAGAGCGACTTGCCCGCGCCCGTGGGCATGACGCCCAGCACGTCGCGGCCAGCGAGCACCGCCTCCACCAAGGCCTCCTGCCCCGGGCGGAAGCGGTCGTAGCCGAACCGGTCGGCCAGGATCTGCCGGGCCTCCTCCATCGTCGCCAGCGCCATGGCGCCTCCCTTCCCCTCGTCTCTCGGAAAGGCCATTCTACCGCGCGGCGGCCCCGTGCGCCTGGGCGCGAGCCGACTCCCGGGTGAACAAGGCCACGGACGCCTTCGCGGGCAGCAGCTCCGTGCGCCCAGGAGCGAGCCGACCCCGGCGCCTCTCCGAGGATCATCGCCCAGACGTGACGGCAGCAGCGTCAAACTGCACAGTTTCGACGATTTTGCGACAAATCACCCGCGACTAGGAAGCCCCGACGGGCCCCGTTTGCGTTCAACGCGATTTATCCCTATTCAAGAATATTGATGAGCAGGCGCTATCCACAGCAACCCGAAGGGCACCCCTCTGCCTCCGTCGCAAAGTCGTCAAAACTGTGCAGATTCAGGCGGCAGAACGGCCTGGCGCCAAAAAAAAAACAACGCGCGCAGCGGCGGGAGCGCCGGGCAGCGAGCCTCAGGCGTCCACCTTGGCGGGATCGGCGCCGGGGTAGCGCTCCTGGTAGTCCCTGAGGTAGCGGCTCACGCCTCCCTCGTTGGCGGCCGCCATGGGCGCGCATATCTCATCGGAGTGACCGGCAGGATCATCGAACCCCACATCGATCTCCCAGGAGCGAATGATGACGTCGATGCGCTGGTAGAGGTCCTCGTAGAGCGCGGCGATGTCCTCGGCGCAGCCGTGGTAGGGCGAAGCGTCGGGGATGCCGAGGGCCCGCACCTCGTCGCGCGCCTCGGCGATGTCGGCGCGCAGCTCCTCGCAGCGATCAAGCGCCACGCGGCGCTCCTCCGGGCTCCCGCTGAGGTAGAGGCCGTTAAACTCCTGGGCCGCCTCTCCCACCTTGGCGTCGAGCGCGGGCAGCCCGCCGTAGAACGACGTGAGCGAGGCCGCGGCCTGGGGGTCGGCCTCGGCGGCCGGCAACCGCTCCGCCGTGGCAGGCTCGCGCGGGGCCTCCGGCTCCGGCGACGGCGCTGCAGGAGCCGGTGCGTCAGCCGCCTCGTCGCCAGGCAGAAAGCTCGTCGCCGGCGCGTCGGCCCCCTCGTCGGCACGGTTGGCCGCGGTAACGGCGGCGAACCCGCCCACGCCGACGAGCACGGCCGCCACGACGAGGCCGAGAACGAGGGGAACACGGCTCTTTCGGACGGTATTGCGCGCCGAGTAGGTGACTGGGCGGCGCGAGCCCACGGGGCTGGCCTGCGGCACGGCCACCGGCGGGCGATGCCGGCTCGCGCCCGACCCCACGGCAACGGGCCCTGTCACCGGTCGCACCCCGCCGGCGGGGGCAAGCGCGTCCATCGCCCGCGTCGCATCCGCCGCGCGCTCCGCCGCATCGGGAACACGCGGCATCACCGCGGTTCCCTCAGGAGCCCGGCGGGCCTCGCCGGCCGAACGTGCCCGGCCTGACGCCCGCAGCACCGCGGGAGCGCTCGCCGACGCGGCCTTAGCCGGGCGCGCGGTGCGCTCCTCCGCGGCCTCGTCCGAGCAAGCATCCGCCCGGCGCGGGGCAGGGACGCCCGCGGCCTCCGCACCGCGCGATGCCTTCGCCGACGCCACGGACGCGCCGCACTCGGCGCAGAAGCGCGCACCCTCGTCGAGGGCCTCGCCGCACTGGGGGCAGTATGCCATGGGCCGTCCTTCCTCCGTCCTCATCTGATGCGCCCATTGTACCGCGCCCGCCCCCGCGCGACGGCGCCCGTCACGCTCTTGTGAGACGCCCGGCTCCCCTCCCCCAGGCGCAACGGCCCCTCGCCGGCCCTTTGTTTCGCGAACGTTAAATAATCCCCAAGCCCTTTAGCGCGCTTTCTATAATGGCCTCGTCCGCGAGCGAGGCGCCGACACCCGGTAGCCCTCGCGCCCCGCGGGGCGCCGTCCCCGCTAACAAGAGGAGGTTCGCTTTGAGCTACGTATCCGATGTCATCGAGCAGGTGAAGGCGAAGAACGCCGAGCAGCCCGAGTTCATCCAAGCCGTCACCGAGGTGCTCCAGTCCCTGGAGCCGGTCATCGAGGCTCACCCCGAGTACGAGGCCGCCGGCCTCCTCGAGCGCATCGTCGAGCCCGAGCGCGTGGTCATGTTCCGCGTGCCGTGGGTGGACGACGCCGGCAAGGTGCAGGTCAACCGCGGCTTCCGCGTGCAGTTCAACAGCGCCATCGGCCCCTACAAGGGCGGCCTGCGCCTGCACCCGTCGGTGAACCTCGGCATCATCAAGTTCCTCGGCTTCGAGCAGATCTTCAAGAACAGCCTGACCACCCTGCCCATGGGCGGCGGCAAGGGCGGCTGCGACTTCGACCCGAAGGGCAAGTCCGATGGGGAGGTCATGCGCTTCTGCCAGTCCTTCATGACCGAGCTCCAGCGCCACATCGGCGCCGACACCGACGTGCCGGCCGGCGACATCGGCACGGGAGCCCGCGAGATCGGCTATATGTTCGGCCAGTACAAGCGCCTGAGGAACGTCTTCGAGGGCGTGCTCACCGGCAAGGGGCTGGCCTTCGGCGGCTCGCTCGCCCGCACCGAGGCCACCGGCTACGGCCTGGTGTACCTGGTGGAGGAGCACCTGAAGTGCACCGGCGACAGCTTCGAGGGCAAGACCGTCTGCATCTCCGGCTCCGGTAACGTGGCCATCTACGCCACGCAGAAGGCCCAGCAGCTCGGCGCCACGGTGGTCACCCTGTCCGACTCCACCGGCTGGATCTACGACCCGGCGGGCATCGACGTTGCGCTGGTCAAGCAGATCAAGGAGGTGGAGCGCGGCCGCATCTCCGAGTACGCCGCCCGCCGCGAGGGCGTCACCTACCATGAGGGCCGCGGCGTGTGGGTCACTCCCTGCGACATCGCGCTGCCCTGCGCCACCCAGAACGAGGTGCTCATCGACGACGTGAAGGCGCTCGTGGCCAACGGCTGCAAGATCCTCGCCGAGGGCGCGAACATGCCCACCACGCTCGACGCCACCGCGTACCTCCAGGAGAACGGCGTCGTGTTCTTCCCCGGCAAGGCCGCCAACGCCGGCGGCGTGGCCACCTCGGGCCTGGAGATGTCCCAGAACTCCGAGCGCCTGTCCTGGACCTTCGAGGAGGTGGATGCCAAGCTCAACGGCATCATGGTGTCCATCTACCACGCCATGGACGACGCGGCCAAGCGCTACGGCCATGAGGGCAACTACGTCATGGGCGCCAACATCGCCGGCTTCGAGAAGGTCGCCGAGGCCATGATGGCCCAGGGCGTCGTCTAGGAACGCTGCTCGTAAAATCGCACGCTCGCGTAGTCGAAGGGGGCGGGGCCGCAGGTCCCGCCCCCTTCGCGTTGCACCCTTCGAAAAGCATCCGCGGCCACCAGCCGCCCCTCATCCCTCCCACAAGATGTACCGCCCCGCATACGGCCTTCGCACAACCTATGGGCAATCTCACCCTCTTGACACGGAGAATCCCTGCGCCCTCTCGGTTTTTCGTGTATCCTCTCAAGTATGGAAAATCAGCCACGAAAGAGCGATCGCAGCTCCAGCCGGACACGGCGCGGAGCCGCTTCTGCGTCCTCCCGCTCCCGCTTCGGGGAAGGCGGGGGAACCGGTCGCTCCGAGCGGCAGCGCTCCGGTGACGAAGCGCGCGGAGAACGCCCCTCGGGACGCCTCTCCCCTCGCACGGAGGCCCGGCGCGACGCCTCGGGCGCGCGGCGCAGGCCCGAGGGCGGGCGCTCCCCGCGCCATAACCCCGCTCGGACAGAAGAGCGCTCCGCACGCGGCCGCCAGACGAACGGCAGGACCAACGCGGCCCAGCGCAGCGAGGAGTCGCGCCGGGCCGAGCGCCCGTCCGGCAAGCCCGCAAACGCGCCTTCGGCCGCTGAGCTCCTCAAGCACGTCCGCACCGCGCTCTCCTCGCTCCCTGCGCGCGCCTCGACGCTGCTCGCATCCCCCCGAACGCGCATCGCCGCGGCCGTCGTCATCATCCTGCTCATAGCCTGGGGCATCGCCGCGGCCGTGGGATCCTGCTCCCCAGCCGCGCACAGCGACCGCCCCACCTCCGCTGACTTCGTGTCGCACTCGGCCCCCAACTGGGAGGATCTCCACGAGGAGGACGGGCGCATGGTCTACACCGTCGATGGCCACGTAGCCTCCCAGGCCGGCATCGACGTGTCCGAGCATCAAGGCGAGATAGACTGGCAGGCCGTGGCCGGCGATGGCATCGACTTCGCCATCATCCGCGTCGGCTGGCGCGGCGCGGCCGAGGGCGAGGTGCGCGAAGACGAGTTCTTCGCGCAGAACATGGCCGGCGCACGCGAGGCCGGGCTCGACGTGGGAGCGTACTTCTTCTCGCAGGCCGTCAACGAGCAGGAGGCGATCGAGGAGGCCGATTTCGTGATCGCCCGCCTGAAGGGCCGTGAGCTGGCCTACCCCATCGTCTACGACCACGAGCCGGTAGAGGGGGTCGAGGGCCGCGCTGACGACCTCTCGGTGGAGCAGATGACCGCCAACGCCAAGGCGTTCTGCGACCGCATCGCCGCGGCGGGCTATCCCGCCATGGTCTACGGAAACGCCGCTGACCTGGCCCGCTATTCGCTCAAGGAACTCTCCGACTACGGCATCTGGTTCGCCGAGTACGGCTCCACCATCCCGAGCCGCCTCGGACGGTTCTCCATCTGGCAGTACACCAACGAAGGCGAGGTGGCCGGCATCGGGCGCACCGTCGACCTCAACATCCGCTTCCCGAAGGACTGACCTAGCCCTCGATCACCCGCGCCGAGCGCACGTTGCTCGAAGTGACCACCACCACGCCGACCGATCCGCGCTCGGGAGACTCCACCACGAAGGCGCGGCCGCGATCCTCGCCGCCAGTGGTAAGCCCCTTCTCAGGCCCGGTGACCACCACCACGTCCGCATGGTCGAAGGAGCCGATCAGGGCGGTTCGCCGAGTGAGGCAGACCACCAGCTCGGCGCCCTCCTCACGCAGGCGCTTCTCATAGAGCGCGAGCAGCGTGCCCGACGCGTAGGCGTCGAGGGAGTAGACGCCGATGCGCCGCCCGCCGGCGCGAAGCACCTGGGGCTCGACGTAGCGGGCAAGGTCGGAGGCGTCGATCGAGAGCACGGCGGCGTCCTTCTGCTCGTACATCGCGCGGACGTCGGAGACGAAGACGGCACCCTCCTCGTCCTCCACGGTATTGAAGGCGCCGAGGATGGGAAGGGTGGCCAGACCGATGCTGTTGGTGGCCGGATCGACAGGGGACTCGCCGGCGGGGGGCTCGTCGGCCACAGCCTCGTCGGGGCTCACGGTGCCCGAGTAGACGAGGACGGTGTAGCCGTCCATGCGGCCCACCGTGTCGTCAACGAAGGAGGCAGCCACGTTCCACGTGCGCGCCGTGGAGAAATAGCCGGTTAGCACCACGCCCGCGAACACGACGAGGAGCGCGAACACGACGAGGGCGATCTTTTCCCGTGAGGCCTTATCCATAATGATCGGATTATAGCGTGACCAGCCGTCGCGTCCCTTGGCACCCCCGGCCGACGGCCCGCCCGGACAGGAAAACCGCAACGCTTAAGGGGCCTTCAGAAACAGCTGGGAGCAGCCGCGCGGGGCGGCTAGCGGGCCTTAGGGCCCCTCGCGCTCGCTCACAAGGAAGATCATGGCGACGATGGCCGCAGCGCCCGCAGCATCCCACGCCGTCACCGGCGTCCCCAGCCAGCATGCCGCTATCACCATGGCCGAGACGGGCTCGATGCTCCCCAAAAGGCCGGCGCGCACCGGCCCGGCGTCCTTGATGCCCTGGACGAACAGCAGGTAGGCCAGGATGGTTCCCACGCCCACGATGGCCGCGAACACCGCCCAGCCCTCGGGAGGGAGCGACACCGGCTGCTCCCAGGGGCGAAAGACGGCCAGGGCCACCGCACCGGCAATGGCCATGGCGACGCCTGTAACCAGAAACGAGCCGTACCGCGCGAGCGGCCGCACGGGCATGAGGTTGTAGAACGCAAGCGACACCGCCGATATGAGGCCCCAGGCCAGACCATCCGCAGGCACCGCGAGCGTCGACAGATCACCTTGGGTGGCGATGAGCAGGACGCCGATGAGCGCGCAGGCAAGGCCGGCCGCCTCGCGGCGGACGGGCGCCCGGCGCGCAGCCAAGCAGGCGTAGAGCATGATGAGGGCCAGGCCCAGCTGCTCGAGGAGCAGCGCCGTCCCCGCGCCCGCCGACCCGATGGCTGACAGGTAGCTCACCTGGGTGAGCAAGATGCCGAGCAGGGCGAAGCCGGCGATGCGCGCCAGGGAGGGCCCGTCGCGCAGGACGGACGCGGCACGACGCCGATCCCGCAGGAGGGCCAGCACGAGGAAGAACAGCGCCGCGCATGCCAGGCGCACGCAGGTGATCCACTCCACCGACACCCCGTAGCTTCCCATGAGCACCTCGGCACAATTGGCCGAGAAGCCCCAGAACACGCCGCCGAGAAGCGCGCACACCACCCCGCGAAGCAGCTGCGAGCGCCTCGCGGGCGCCTCGCCCTCCCCCGGCCACCTCTCAAGCCCAGGCCCCTCGACGTCATCTCGACGGGCGCCTGCGCCCACGCTCGCACCGCCCGCGCAGACAGATCCTCCAACCCCCTCGCGCTCCCTCACGCCCTCGCGTGGCCGGCGCGCCTCCTCGGACGCCGCCGGGCAGCCGCCGGCGTCGCCCCGGCCCATGCGCTAGTCTCCCAGCATACGCGCGATGAAGCGGCCCGTATGGCTCTCGGGCACCTGGGCCACCTGCTCCGGCGTGCCCTGCGCGATGATGCGGCCGCCGCGGTCGCCGCCCTCAGGGCCCAGGTCGACGATGTGGTCGGCGCTCTTGATGACATCCAGGTTATGCTCGATGACGAGCACCGTGTTGCCGCCGTCAACCAAGCGCTGGAGCACCACCAGGAGCTGGCGCACGTCCTCGAAGTGCAGGCCGGTGGTCGGCTCGTCGAGGATGTAGAAGGTCTTGCCCGACGAGCGCTTCTGCAGCTCGCTGGCCAGCTTCACGCGCTGAGCCTCGCCGCCGGAGAGGGTGGTGGCGGGCTGACCGAGGCGGATGTAGCCCAGCCCCACGTCGAACAGCGTCTGGAGCTTGCGCTTGATGCCGGGAATGTTCTCGAAGAACGAGAGCGCGTCCTCCACCGTCATGTCGAGCACCTCGGCGATGTTCTTGCCGCGATAGGTGACCTGGAGCGTCTCGCGGTTGTAGCGATGGCCGCCGCACACCTCGCAGGGCACGTAGATGTCCGGCAGGAAGTGCATCTCGATCTTGATCTGGCCATCTCCCTTGCAGGCCTCGCACCGGCCGCCGCTCACGTTGAACGAGAAGCGTCCCGGGGCGTAGCCGCGGGCCTTCGCCTCGGTCGTCGAGGAGAACAGGGCGCGAATGTCGTCCCACAGCCCGATGTAGGTGGCGGGGTTCGAGCGCGGCGTGCGCCCGATGGGGCTCTGGTCGATGTTGATGACCTTGTCGAGCTTGTCAAGGCCCGTGATCTTGCGGTAGGGCCCCGTACGTCGATGGGCGTGGTTCAGGCGGTTGGCCAGGGCCGGCGCCAGGGTATCGGTCACCAGCGAGCTCTTGCCCGAGCCCGACACGCCGGTGATGACGGTAAGCGTGCCAAGCGGCACCTCGAGCGTCACGTTCTGCAGGTTGTTCTCGGTGGCGCCCGTCATCTTGAGCGAGCCGCGCTTGGGATGGCGGCGCTCAGCGGGCACCGCGATGGAGCGTCGCCCCGACAGGTAATCAGCCGTGAGCGAACCCTCGGCCGCCATGACCTGTTCCGGGGTACCCGCGGCCACCACCTCGCCGCCGCGCTCGCCGGCGCCAGGTCCCATGTCCACCACGAAGTCCGCCGCGCGGATGGTGTCCTCGTCGTGCTCGACCACGATGACGGTGTTGCCCAGGTCGCGCAGGCGCTCCAGCGTGGCGATGAGCCGCTCGTTGTCACGCTGGTGCAGGCCGATGGAGGGCTCGTCGAGGATGTAGAGCACGCCCATGAGACCGGCGCCGATCTGGGTGGCCAGGCGAATGCGCTGCGCCTCGCCGCCCGAGAGCGTGGCCGTGGCGCGCTCAAGCGTCAGGTAGTCCAGGCCCACGTCCACGAGGAAGCGCAGGCGCGCCTTGATCTCCTTCACGATGGGCCCGGCAACGTAGTCGTCCTGCCCCTCGAAGGAGAGCCCCTCGAAGAAGGCGAGCGACTCCCCCGCCGACATCTCCGTAACGCCGTGGATGGACTCCCCGTTCACGGTGACGGCGAGGATCTCCGGCTTGAGGCGCTTACCCCCGCAGGTAGCGCAGGGGATGGTGGCGAAGTAGGCGGACATCTTCTCGCGCTGGGCGTCGGACTGGGCCTCCGAGTAGCGCCGCTGCACCGCGGCGAGCACGCCCTCCCACTCAAGGTACCAGTAGGTATCCCGACCGTCCACGGTCACGTAGTCTACGCGGATCTTCTCGCTGCCCAGCCCGTTCATGATGGCCTTCTGCGCCTTGGCCGGCAGATCTTCCCAGGGAGTGGCGGGATCGACGCCGACGTGCTTGGCCACGGCGCGCAGCACCTGCGGGTAGTAGTTGCCGCTCTTGAACGGCGCGATGACGCCCTCCTCCAAAGACAGCGACGGATCGGGCACCACGAGCGAGGGATCCACCTCATCTCGGCTTCCGATGCCCAGGCAGTCCGGGCAGGCGCCGTAGGGGGCGTTGAACGAGAAGTCACGCGGCTGGAGCTCGTCCAGGGAGTGGCCGTGCTCAGGGCAGGCGAGCGCCAGCGAGAACAGGTGCTCCCCCGCCCCCAAACCGCCCGTGGCTCCCGACGAGGTGCCGCCCGACGCGCCCTGGGGCTTGCCGTCCGCGCCCATCACCTGGACGAGCACCCGTCCCTCGGCGAGCTTGGTAGCCAGCTCCACGGCCTCGGCGATGCGGCTCGTGGCCGACTCCTTCAAGGTAACGCGATCCACCACCACGTCGATGAAGTGCTTGATCTTCTTGTTGAGGGTAAGCCCCTCGCCATCGAGCTTCACGATCTCGCCATCCACGCGCACGCGCGAGAAGCCCTCCTTCTGGAGGTCGGCGAACAGCTTGGTGAACTCGCCCTTGCGGCCGGCCACCACCGGGGCCATGATGATGGCCTTGCGCTCCTCCCCCGCGGACAGCCGCAGGATCTCGTCAGTCACCTGGTCGGTGGTCTGACGGCGAATCTCCCGGCCGCACTCCGGGCAATGGGGGATGCCCACACGCGCGTAGAGCAGGCGCAGGTAGTCGTAGATCTCCGTGGTGGTGCCCACCGTGGAGCGCGGGTTCTTCGAGGTGGTCTTCTGGTCGATGGAGACGGCCGGCGACAAACCGTCGATGGAGTCGAGGTCGGGCTTGGACATCTGCCCGAGGAACATGCGCGCATAGCTGGAGAGGCTCTCCACGTAGCGACGCTGGCCCTCCGCGTACATGGTGTCGAAGGCCAGACTCGACTTGCCCGAGCCGGAAAGACCCGTGATGACCACGAGTTCATCGCGGGGAATGGTAAGGTCGACGTTCTTGAGGTTGTGCTCGCGCGCACCCTTGATGACGATTTCGCTTTGTCCCATAGACTGGTTCGTTCCTCTGCTTCACGCACGGCGGCGAGGATCGTCCCTGCCGCCGGACTTAGGTTTTCTCAGGGCGCCCATTCTAACCCAAAACCCTCGGCGACAATCGCAGAACGGGAACTTTTGTTCGTTGTTCAAAGAGTGTCCATAATTGGCAGCACGCGATCCGGCAGCCCGGCGCGCTAGAGGAAGAAGGGGATGTAGGCCAAGACGACGAGCGCGGCCCAGAACAGCGTCCTTGCCTTCTTGCGACTCATGGGATCCTCCCTTCGCCGGTTCCCGCGGCGTCCCGCCGCAGGGTTTCAGCTCTTGGAGGCGATTGTCCCGCGTCCACGCCGATCCACGCCGAACGCGCACCGTCTGTCCCAAGACCGGTGACGTTCAGAGGGGCTCGCGTAGGTCAGCCGGAGCCGTCCCGTCACCTTGCCACGCCACCGTCATCAGGCCGCCATGGGCCGGTAACCACGGCCAATCCGGCGCGGAAGGCGCTGTCCGGTCCTAGGCGCGCGGATGGGCCGCCGCGTGGACGGCGCGCAGCCGCTCGGGCGAGACGTGCGTGTAGATCTGCGTGGTCGACAGGCTCACGTGCCCGAGCATCTCCTGCACCGAGCGCAGGTCCGCACCGCCGGAGAGCAGGTCTGTCGCGAAGGTGTGGCGCATGTCGTGCGGCGAGAGGCTGTCGTCTAAGCCGGCGGCGCGAACCGTGGCCTTGAACATCTTGCGCATGGCGTCGGTTCCCATGGGATTGCCGCGCGACGAGACGAAGAACCGGTCACACCCCCTTCCGGCCAGCAGCTTAGGACGCGCCGCCAGCAGATAGCCGCGCATGGCGTCGAGGGCCATCTCATGCAGCGGGATGATGCGCTCCTTCGCGCCCTTTCCGAGCACCTTGACCTGACGTTGCTCGAAGTCCACGCCGTCGAGGGCAAGCCCCGAGGCCTCGGAGATACGGGCGCCGCAGGCATAGAGGAACTCGAGGAGGGCCAGGTCACGCATGTCCTGAGGGGTCTGCACGCGGGGGGTGCCGTCCAGCTGCCGCTTTCCGTGGACGGCCAGCAGGCGCGCCATGTCGGCGGCGGGGATGACCTTCGGCAGCGATGCGGGAACCTTCGGCCCCTGAAGGACGCTCGCCGGATCAGACTCCACGCGCCCGGTCACGTTGAGCCAGCGGAAGAAGCCGCGCACGGCCGACAGGCGGCGATTGACCGTCCTGCGGGCATAGCGGGCCTGGTCGAGCTCGCCCAGGTAGCGACGCAGCTGGCGGTGGGTGACGGCGAGGGGATCGACGCCAACGCGCGCCGCCCAGCGCAGGTAGTCGAGAAGGTCGATCCGGTAGGCGCGAACCGTATGGGGCGAGAGCCCGCGCTCGACGCGCAGAGCCCCGCAGAAGGCCTCCAGGTCATCCACCCCCGGCAGCGCCTCGTCTTCAGGCGAGAGGTCGGCTGCCATGCTAGCAGGCTCCCGCCCCGGCCGCGGCCGGCCAAGTAGGCGGCGTCCCTCCGCCCGGCGCGAGCAGCCCCGCCTCCTCGAGCGCCCGGGCATAGGCCTCAAGCGCCGTCGCCCCGCGCTCGGCGTAGGCATGGTAGCGAGCGCCCTTGTTGCGGATCGGCGGATCAAGCGGCTCCATGATGCCGAAGTTCACGTGCATGGGCTGGTAGTCAACGGTCGCAGGGTCGGTGGCGTAGGAGAGCAACGCCCCGTAGGCCGTCTGCCGCGGCAGCGCGGGAAGGACCGTGCCGCGCAGGTCGGCGGCGACGGCCAGGGCCGCGTGCAGCCCCGAGCGGATGGCCTCGGCATAGCCCTCGGTGCCGGCGAGCTGGCCGGCCACGTAGATGGGTGCCGGCAGGCGCCGCGCGGCCCCCGTCACGAGCCTCCCGTGATCGTCGAGCAGGCGCGGCGCGTCGATGAACGTGTTGCGGTGCATCACGCCATAGCGGGCGAACTCCGCATGCTCGAGGCCCGGCACCATCCGAAAGACCCGCTCCTGCTCGGGAAAGGCCAGGTTCGTCTGGAATCCCACCAGGTTGTAGCTCTGGCCGCAGGCATCCTCGGCCCGCAGCTGCAGGGCCGCCCAGGGGCGCCGTCTGGTACGCGGATCGATGAGCCCTACCGGCTTCAAGGTACCGAAGCGCGGCGCATCCCGCCCAGCGCGGGCGATCTCCTCGATGGGCTGGCAGGCTTGGAAGAGGTCCTTCGACCCGAAGGCCTTGTCGATGACGCGGCGCGCGCCGAGGAGCGCATCGATGAACGCCTCGTACTCGTCGCGGTCAAAAGGAGCGTTGAGGTAGTCGCCCGCGCCCTCCTCGTAGCGGCTCTGGCGAAACAGGCGCCCGTAGTCAAGCGAGTCAGCCATGACCACCGGCGCGGCAGCATCGTAGAAGGCCAGGTGATCGGCGCCGGCGAGGGCGGCGAGGGAGTCCGAGAGCGCCTCTGAGGTGAGCGGGCCGGTGGCGAGCACCACCGCGTCGGCCCGGGCCGCCTCGGCAGCCACGTCTGCGGCTTCCTCGCGGACGAGCTCGATGAGGGGCGCCGTCTCCACCTGGGCGGTCACGTCCGCGGAGAACGCAGCACGGTCGACCGCCAGGGCGCCGCCTGCCGCCACCCGATGGCGGCGCGCCGCGGCGAAGAGCGGCGAGCCCAGCCGGGCAAGCTCGGTCTTGAGCATGCCCGCGGCGCTGTCGGGCTTGGTGGACTTGAGGGAGTTGGAGCACACGAGCTCGGCCAGGCCGTCGGTGTGGTGCACCGCCGTTGGCGTGGCCGGGCGCATCTCCACCAGCCGCACGGCGATGCCGCGCGCTGCCAGCGACAGGGCAGCCTCGCTCCCCGCAAGACCGCCCCCTATGACCGTGACGTTCTTCTTCATGGGCGCCAGCATACCAGAACCCGCGCCAACAGGCGGCTCCCGCAGGCAGACGGGCAGAAGACGACCACGGACCCCTAGCCCTCCGCCAGGCGCAGACGCTTCTCCTTCTCCTCGTCGAGGCGCTGAGCTAGCCACATGACGATGAGGGACTGGCGACTGATGCACAGCCGGTCGGACTCGCGGTCGAGCTCCTCGATCATCCAGGGGGACATGGTGATGTTGACCTTACGCGCCGTAGCAGCGCAGATCTCCGTACCCGGTATCATGTAGGGCGTCATGTCCACGCCCTCGTCGAACATGCGGTCAAGCTCGCTAGCGGTCGGCGTTTCGCGCTCGGTCATAGCAACTCATCTCCTTCCTCGTCGCCCGTCGCACCGAGATGAGGCGGGTAGCCCCCAGCCGCTCCACGAAGACAGCCGACCAGCAACATCCGCCATAGCGGGCGATGAGCATCTCCCGCTCCTCGCCCCGGCTTTCAAGCGATGCCGAGATCCGATGCCGATCCTCCCAGAGCCGCTGGGCCTCCTCGAAGTCGATGCCGTGCTTGGCCAAGTTGGCCCTGCTTTTTGCGACATTATAGATAAAACGGGTTTTCATCCTATCATGCGCCTTCCGTATATTCAATAAGTATCTATGGGATACCTTCTGGCTTTTTCTATCGCACCCCCACGCACGGCCCGTAGCGGCCGTCGGGGTAGCGGGCCACCAGCCCGTCGCGCTGGGCCTCGGCGAGCCACACCATGAGCCAGGTGACGGCATCGGTGCCCCGTCGGTGGCGCAGGGCCAGCTCGCGCAGGGCCTCCATCCCCAGGGGCTCCGCCTGGATCGCCGCCAGGAGCGCGGCCTCGGCGCCACGGGGAGGCGGAGGTGCGCCCGTCTCCGGGATCGGCGCGGCCTCCTGGCGCAGGCAGCCGAAGCTCGCCAGCAGCGCATCGGCGAAGGCCTCGTCGTCCACGATCGGCACTGCTCCCTGGTAGATGAGGCGGTTCGCCCCGCGCGAGGCCGCGGACGTGATGGCGCCGGGAACCACGAGCACCTCGCGCCCGGCGGCCAGCGCCGCATCAGCCGTCGAGAACGTCCCCGAGGGCAGCCCCGCCTCCACGATGAGCGTCGCCCGGGCCAGCCCCGCGATGAGCCGGTTGCGTTCGCGGAAGGTGAAGGGCAGGGGCGCGTAGCTCCACTCATGCTCGGACACAAGCGCCCCGCCGGCGTCCACGATGCGCTGGAACAGCCCCAGATTCTGGCGCGGGTAGGGCTCGTCGATGCCGCCGCCCAGGAAGGCGACGGTGGGCGCGCCGGCGGCCAGCGCCGCCTCATGGGCTACCGCATCGCAGCCTCGCGCTCCCCCGGACACGATGGCGAGGCCCCGCTCGGCCGCCATGCCTGCGAAGCGCCGTGCGCAGCCGAGCCCGTAGGGGGTCGCCTTACGCGCCCCCACCACCGCCAGACCGGGCAGGAGGGCCTGCGGGTTTCCTGCCACGTAGAGGCGCGCCGGCGGGCGATCTACCTCCTCGAGCCGCTCTGGGTAGCCCGCCCTCCCCCGCTCCAGCACGCAGCGCTCGCCGCGTATCGCTCGCTCCCCCACGGCTCATCCCCCCATTCCCTCGCGCAGCCGGAAGCCGAGCGCCTCGGCCAGGTGCCCGCGTCCCACGGCGGACGCCTCATCCATGTCCGCCAGGGTGCGCGCCACGCCCAGGGTGCGGATGATGCCGCGTCCGCTCATGCGCCAGGAGCGTGCCATCGACTCGAGGAAGGCGCGATCCTCCTCAGACAGGCGGCAGCGGGCCACCGTCTGCGCCGGCCCCGGCGGGCCGTCATCTGCGCGCGCCTCGCGCCAGGACGCATAGGCCCGCGCGCGCAGCACCCCCTCGCGCAGCGTAGCCGAGTCCGTGCCGCCGCCCGTGGCCATCACGCTCTCCGGCGGCAGGCGCTGGACGTCGAGCTGCAAGTCGATGCGGTCCATGAGCGGGCCGCCGATGCGCCCCTGGTACTGGCGCACCTGCTGGTCGGTGCAGCGGCACTCTCGCTCGCCGTCAGCCGCCCCGTAGTAGCCGCAGGGGCACGGATTGGCCGCGGCGGCCAGCATGAACCGCGCTGGCAACGTCACGCTGCCCTCGGCCCGGGTGATGCGCACCACCCCCGACTCCATGGGCTGGCGCATGCTCTGAAGCGTCGAGCCGTGGAACTCCGGCAACTCGTCTAAGAACAGAACCCCCTGGTGCGCAAGGGATATCTCACCGGGCCTCACGGGGCTGCCGCCTCCGACGAGGCCTGCCTGAGATGCGCTGTGATGCGGGCTGCGGAAGGGCCGCCGACCTGCCAGGATGGGCGTTACGTCCTCGCCGGCCACCGAGTGGACCACGGCGGCCTCGAGCATCTCGTCCTGGGAAAGCGGGGGCAGGATGGTGGTCAGCCGCGAGGCGAGGAGCGTCTTGCCGCTGCCAGGCGGCCCCACGAGCAGCACGCCGTGGCCGCCGGCAGCCGCCACCTGAAGCGCCCGCTTCGCCACCTCATGACCCGCCACGTCGCTGAAGTCCGGCGCGCCATCCTCCACAAAGGCCGTGCCGCGCGGCCCGGCAGCCAAGGGACGCGGCCCCGGGCCACCGGGCCGCAGGTCAGAGAGGCGCGCGATGCCGAGCTGCTCCACCTCTCCGAGGGGCAGGCGCGCGGCATCGGCGCTGCCTACGAGGACGAGCCCCCGGTTGCGCGCGCAGATGCCGAAGGCGAGCGCCCCGGCAGCCGGGCGCACACTTCCCTCAAGCGAAAGCTCCCCGACGAACAGCCGCCCCCTGAGCGCAGCGGGATCGAGCTGGCCTGTGGCCGCCAGCACGCCCACCGCTATGGGAAGGTCGAATCCGGTGCCGGTCTTGCGCAGGTCGCCCGGCGCCAAGTTCACCACGACCTTCTCGTTGGGCATGGCGAAGCCGGAGGCGCGGATAGCGGCGCGCACGCGCTCGCGGGCCTCCTGAACGGCCGCGTCGGGCATCCCCACCACCGCCATGCCGGGAATGCCCCCGGAGACAGCCACCTCTACCGCCACGGGAAGCGCCTCCACCCCGCGCAGGGTCGCCCCCGTCACCGAGCAGCGGCTGCACGCGGCCGTCATGACGCCTCGAACGCGTTGATGTGGTGACGCACGACCGCCCGGCGGTCAGACACCACGATGGACACCACGTCGAAGCGCAGGGGCACCTCCCCCAGACGCCGCTCGGCCAGGTAGGAAAGCGCGATGCGGCGATAGCGCTCGCGCTTGGCCTCGTCCACGGCCTCAGCCGGAAAGCCGTAGCTCACGCCGCGGCGCGTCTTCACCTCCACGAACACCAGCACCTCGCCGACGCGCGCGATGATGTCCGCCTCGCCCGCAGCACACGTCCAATTTCGCTCCACCACGTCGTATCCATGGCGATGCAGGAACTTAGCGGCGGCCTCCTCCCCGCGTCGTCCCAGGTCACGGTTGCGCGATCCCCGCGTCACCTCTCCGTCAGCCGCCTTCTCCCTTGCCGTCATCGGTCCTCCTCTCGTCGTCGATGAGGAGAATCCTAGGCGGCCCCGCCGACGGGTGAGCGCATCGGGGGCGGCGGGGCGACGGCCGCGGCACGACGCCCCGTCGCACGCAGGGCGGGCATCAGACGCGCCCCGTCTCTGCGGGAGCCGCCCGCGACGGCGCCCCGACCAGGCTCGCGCGCCCTGCGGTCGGCGCCCCGTCGGCGCCCGGCCCGCCTCCCCTCTTCGCCTGCAAGGAAAACGGGCCCCGAAGGGCCCGCTCGCGTCACGGCAGGAAGCTAGAACAGCGTCGGCTGGGAGAACGCGGTGCAGAACGACGCGCGGTGGATGGGCGTGAGCCCCCGCTCGCGGATGGCCTCGATGTGCGCGGCGCTCGCATAGCCCTTGTTCTCGGCGAAGCCGTAGCCCGGGTACTCCGCGTCATAGGCCTCCATGAGCCGGTCGCGCTCCACCTTAGCCACCACCGATGCCGCGGCGATGGAGGCACAGCGGCCGTCGCCCTTGACGACGTTGACCTCACGCGTGTCGAGGTGCAGCGGATTGCCGTCGAGGAGCACCACATCGGCCCGGACGACCTCCTCCACCGCGGCGAGCGCGCGGCGAAACGCCGTCACCAGGCAGGCAGTCATGCCCGCAGCATCGATCTCCGCCGGCTCGACGTAGCGCACGGCCCAGGCGAGGGCCCGCTCGCGCACCACAGCCGCCACGGCCTCGCGCGCCTCAGGCCGCAGCTGCTTGGAGTCGTTGAGGCCCGCGATGGGCTCTCCCTCCCCCAGCACGACGGCGCCCACCGCGAGCGGGCCGGCGAGCGGGCCGCGCCCCACCTCGTCGAGGCCCACGACCACCGTCGCCCCCCGTGCGTCGGCAAGTGCCCGCTCGAAGCCGTAGAGGCCCGCGAGCCGCTCGCGCTCGGCCGCCTCGGCGACCAGCCGGCGGCGGGCCGTCTCCACAGCTGCGCGCACCCCCTTGCGCTCATCGGCGGCCAAGGCGCGCTCCAACACGGCGAACTCGTCCTCGTCGGCGGCCTGGAGTCGTCCCTTGAGCTCGGCGACGGTCTGAGCCATCATTCCTCCTCCGCATACGAGAAAGGGCCCTCGCGGGCCCTTTCGCAGGTTTCTGAAGCTGAGAAGCCGCGTCCTAGCGGAACGCCTTCTCCTTGATCTTGGCGGCCTTGCCCACCTTGTCGCGCAGGTAGTAGAGCTTGGCGCGACGCACGTCACCGCGACGGGCGATCTCGATCTTCTCGATCTTGGGAGAATGCACGGGGAAGGTGCGCTCGACGCCCACGGAGAAGCTGATCTTGCGGACGGTGAAGGTCTCACGGCTCGACGCGCCCTGACGGCGGATGACGTCACCCTGGAACACCTGGATGCGCTCGCGGTTGCCCTCGGTGATGCGATAGTGAACCTTCACGTTGTCGCCCACGTTGAAATCAGGGATGTCCTGCTTGATCTGCTGCTGCTCGATAGCGCGAATGATGTCCATGGTCGATTCCTTCTATATACTTACGTCTGACACTCATGTATCGTCTGCATAAAGACACGATTTGACAGTATATCGCCCCCTCCCCCATTGCGCAAGAGGTGAATTGCGCTCAAATGATGGAGGGCGCGGGCGGCGCGCCTCCTAGGCCCAGGAGCTCACGTACACGTAGATGGTGCGCACCGTGTCGGCCAGGTTGCCGGTGGCATTGGCCATGGTGTAGTCGTAGGACAGCACCGCCGACCACTCGTGGGGGGCGCCCCCGATGTCCACCGTGTCGGAGAACGAGCAGTACTCCTTGATGAGGGTCTTGCCGTCGGTATCGTAGGTGGAGTAGCTCGTCTTGTCCTCGGGCAGCGTGACGCTGCCCTGGGCCACGTCGACGCCCGCCTCGGCCAGGGTCTTCTCGATGATGGCCTCGTTGCGCACCGCGTCGGCGAAGCTGAGCGAGCCGTAGCCGAGCGAGGTGGTGGAGGTGGAATAGCCCGCCTGGATGATCAGCCCGTCCTCGCCGAGGCCCAAATAGACCGTCGGCGTGCCCGTGCGGGCATCGGCCGGCTCAGCGGTGAGCGCCACGCGCACCTCGGTCTTCACGGGGTTGTCTTCCTCGTTCACCTCGCGCGTGCTGGACACCTGGGCGCCATGGGCCAGGTACTCGACGGCCTCGTCCTGCCCCATGCCGAGCAGCGTCACCAGATTGGGAACGGAGGTCTTCTTGGCCGTAGCGGTGGAGGCATCGCTTGTGTTGTCGGCATCGAGCGTCGCGGCCTGCTGCTGGTCTTGGTGGGTCTGGGCCTGCTGGGAGGCAGACGTCTCGGCCACCTTCACCAGCTGCACGGTGAAGTAGGCGCCGGCGGCCAGGAGCAGCACGAGCACGATGGACACGGCGATGAGGATGCGGCGCATGCGGCGCGACTTGCGCAGGTAGGAGGGAACCTCCTCCTCGGAGCCCTTACGGCGGCCCTTCGCGGGCGCGGCGTCCGTCCGGCCATGGCGGCCATGGCGTCCGTGCGCGGCCTCGCGCACGCGCCCCTCTTCGTCGTAGAGCGGCCCGTCGTCCACCTCGGGCGCGGGGGGCAGGGCCTCGGCGCCCTCGTCAGACCACACGGAGTCGTCGGGCATCCAGCCGTCCTCCTCGGGCGTGCCGCAGGAGGCCCCGACGGGCGAGAACGCCTCGGTCAGCCCCATGGGGGCGCCGTCGGGAGCATCGCACGCGCCGCGGCGCCGACGCGCGCGGGCGTCGACGAGGGCATCGTCGGAGGGGGCGTCGAAGGCCTCGGTAAGGCCGAGGGAGGTCTCGTCAGAGGTGCCGTGGGCTTCGTTTCTGGTTCGTTTGGGCATGGGTCGTTCCTTTTTTCTCGGGGGCGCCGCAGGCGGGCGCGACAGCTCGCTCCTACCTCAGCAGGCAGTACCAGACGGCGAAGGCGATGACGCCGAGCACGGCCAGCACGATGACCGCCTTCTGCGCAGTGCCCATCGTGGAAGACTCAAGGTCTTCGAGGGTGGTCTCGCGGTAGGCGTCCTCGCGGGCGGGCGCGGGCGGCGCGGCAGCCGGCTCGACCGGCTGCGGGCGCTCGGCGGGGGCTGCGGCCTCCTCAGGCGCGACCGTGCTCACGGCTCCCGCCTGGATGACGATGTCGTCATCGGCATCGCTTACCTTTATATGGGAGAACCTCTGCGCTTCGGCCATCGCCGTCCTTTCTCGTAACCCGCGCATTATACCGCGCGTCCGGCGCCCCGCCCAGCCATCCCAGAGAATCCCCACGGAGCCCCTGCCCCGCCGCGCGGGCGGAAGGAGACCCCGGCGTCCGGGAGGAACAGGCGGAGAAGGCGCGGGGCTCGACCGCGCCGAGGGGGCGGCTGCGGGCGCGACCACGTGGAGCCCCGGAAGCTCCTCCCCAAGGGCCGCGGCATGTCGTTCGACGACCTGGGCCCTCGACGGCGCCCATGTCCCCGCTCCGGGCGCTCCCGGCGGCCTGCGGGGGGCGACGGCGCCGCCCTCATGGACGCGCGCGTAGTTATGTATGTTTCACCCGCGCGTCGTTTTCCAAACTTAGAGCGAACTCCACGTGTTATAAACCCTGATGGAAGAGTAGAATGAGAAGCATGACACCTGGGCGGAGCCTCGCCCACCTGCATCGTACGAAGAGCACCTCTGGCTCGTCACCGCTCCACCCGCATCACCCCGCATATCCAGCCGTCTTGGCTCCGCCCGCTCCTACCGGCTCGGCAAGACGCCAACGCGCGAAAGGTTCCGCCATGACCCCCTTTG
This sequence comes from Enterorhabdus sp. P55, assembly GCF_009911695.1. Classification (GTDB taxonomy): domain Bacteria; phylum Actinomycetota; class Coriobacteriia; order Coriobacteriales; family Eggerthellaceae; genus Enterorhabdus. The sequence goes on from NZ_QWKK01000013.1 coordinate 31,120, forward strand.
ACCCTGCCGTCTCCTCGACGGCCCAGAAGCACGGATTCACCCTCCTCGCCCAGGAGGAGCTCGTCGAGATAGAGGGCACCGCCTTCACCCTGCGCCACGACGCGTCGGGCGCGCGCCTGCTCTACCTGCGCAACGGCGACGTGAACAAGTCGTTCTCCATCTCGTTCAAGACCCCTGCCGCCGACGACACCGGCGTGTTCCACATCCTCGAGCACTCGGTCCTCTGCGGGTCGGAGAAGTTCCCCGTGAAGGAGCCCTTCGTCAACCTCCTCAAGGGGTCGATGCAGACGTTCCTCAACGCCATGACCTTCCCCGACAAGACGATGTACCCGGTCGCCTCCACCAACGAGCGCGACCTGATGAACCTCGCCGACGTGTACCTGGACGCGGTGTTCCGTCCCGCCATCTACGACAAGCGCACCACCTTCGAGCAGGAAGGCTGGCACTTGGAGGTCGCCGGCGCGCCGGGCGAGGGCGCGGATGCGGGCGCACGGCCGCGCCTGGCCTACAACGGCGTGGTGTTCAACGAGATGAAGGGAGCGCTGTCCGACCCCGACTCGGTGCTCTACGACGCGCTGTCCGCCGCGCTGTTCCCCGACACCACCTACCGCTTCGAGTCCGGCGGCACGCCCGAGGCCATCCCCACCCTCACCTTCGAGGGCTTCCTCGACAGCCACGCGCGCCACTACCGGCCCGACAACTGCTATATCACCCTCTACGGCGACCTCGGCCTCGACGCCTTCCTCGGCCTCATCGACGAGGGCTACCTGGCGCCGCTCGCCGCGCGCCAGGAGGAGGCCGGCGCGCCTAACCCGCTCGACCTCCAGGCGCCCGTGGAGGCCCTCGGGGTGCGCCGTCCCATGGCCACGGCGCCGGAGAACGCTGCCTGCGCGCTCGGCTTCGTGGCCGGCACGGCGGCCGACCGCGAGCGGATGCTCGCCGTCGACATCCTCATCGACGCCCTCATGGGCTCCAACGAGGCCCCGCTCAAGCGCGCGCTGCTCGACGCGGGCCTGGCCGATGACGCGTCGGGCTTCCTCGCCGACGCCATCGCCCAGCCCTTCGCGGCCATCGAGCTCAAGGGCCTGCGCGACGAGGGCGCCCTCGAGCGCCTGAGCGCCCTTGTCGAGGGCGAGGCCCGGCGCCTCGTCGAGGGCGGGCTGGACCACGCGCTCATCGACGCGGCGCTCTCCCATGCGGAGTTCGTCATGCGCGAGCACAACTTCGGCTACCCCGACGGCGTGCTCCTGGCCATGTCGGCCCTGGCCGGCTGGCTCTACGACGAGGACGGCGCCTGCGCCTACCTGCGCTACGAGGAGGCCTTCGCCGCGCTGCGCGCCAAGCTGGACACGGGCTACTTCGAGCAGCTTTTGCGCGAGCTCATCCTCGAGAACCCGCATCGCGCCTCGGTGGAGCTCGTTCCCGTAGAGGGCGAGGGCGCCGGCGAGCGTGCCCTGCGCGAGCGGCTGCGCGCGCTGGAGGAGGCCGCCGCGCCCGCCGACATCGCCGCCATCGAGGCGGCCGTGGCCGCGCTGCGCGCCGCCCAGGAGCAGCCCGACCCGCCGGAGCTCCTGGCGAGCCTGCCGGCCCTCACCGTAGACGACCTGGCCGCCGCGCCCGAGGAGCCCTTCTACGGCATGACCTCGCAGCACACGCCCGTCCCCTGCCTGCGCCACGACCTGCACACCCGCGGGCTCGCGTTCGCCTACCGCTACTTCGACCTGTCGCGCCTCACCTTCGAGGAGCTGCCCTACGCCACCGTGCTCGCCATGGTGCTCGGCAAGCTTCCCACCGCGCGCCACACGGCAGCCGAGCTCGACACGCTGGCCCAGTCGCGCCTCGGCAACCTCTCGTTCTTCACCGAGGTGCACGAGGACGCGGTGGAACGCACCTCCTACACGGCCAAGTTCGTCGCGAGCGCCTCGGCCCTCGCCGAGAACGTGGGCTTCGCCGCCTCGCTTCCCGACGAGATCCTCGCCGAGACGGACTTCTCCGACCACGCGAAGATCCTCGACATCCTCAACCAGAAACGCGTGACCATGGAGCAGGGCATCGCCAACGCCGGCCACAGCTCGGCCATGGCGCGCGTGGCGTCCTACTACCTGCCGGCCGCCGTGGTGCGCGAGCAGATGGGGGGCATGGACTTCTACCGCTTCCTCAAGGGACTCATCGAGCGCTTCGACGAGCGCGCCGATGCGCTCGAGGCCACGCTGCGCGACATCAGCGCGCGGCTGTTCGCCGACGACGGGTGCATCCTGAGCTTCGCCGGCACCGACGAGGACCTCGACCGCTACTGGGCCGCCGGCGGCACCCTGGGGCTCTCGGACGCGGGCGTGGCCGCGCGCCTCATCGCCGCCGAGCCCACGCCGCGCCGCGAGGCCTTCGTCGTGCCGAGCGATGTCACCTACACGGCCATGGGCTACGACCGGCGCCTGTTCGACGGCCCGTTCACCGGCATCTGGATGCTGGCCAGCCGGGTGCTCTCCTACGACTACCTGTGGAACGAGGTGCGCGTGAAGGGCGGGGCCTACGGCGCCGGCTTCCAGATGACGCGCCCCGGATCGATGCGCTTCTACTCCTACCGCGACCCGCATATCGACGAGACGGTGGCCCGCTTCGAGGACGCCGGGAGCTGGATCGCGGCGTTCGACCCCACACCGGCCGAGATGGACGGCTACGTGGTGTCCACCATCGCCGGCATCGATGTGCCCCTCAAGGCCCGCGAGCTCATGCGGCGCCAGGACGGGCAGTTCTTCTCGCACTTCACCCCCGAGCAGCGAGCCCGCGTGCGCACGGAGGTCATCGCCGCCACGCCCGATCAGGTGCGCGAGCTCGGGCCGGCCATCACCCGCGCCACCGACGAGCACCTCATGTGCACCGTGGGCAACCGCGCCCTCATCGAGCAGTCCGCCCTCGGCTTCACCGTGGTCGATCTGCTGAATGGCTAGAAGCCCTTGGGCAATTCGCCGCGGACGGCTACAATAGCCAAGGAAACCTGGACTCAGCGTCGCCGCACCTTGGAGGCACCCCTTCCCGGGGGCGCCTCCTTTCCTGAGACGAGGCAGCGGCGCGCCGACACGATCGGAGTTACCCGTATGCTTGAATTGAAGAACCTCGTGTTCGAGGTGCCCTCCGGCCCCGAGGGGGACGCGAAGCGCATCATCGACGACCTGTCGCTCACCATCGGCGACGACCGCTTCACGGTCATCACCGGCCCCAACGGCGGCGGCAAGTCCACCCTGGCCAAGCTCATCATGGGCATCGAGACGCCCACCTCGGGCCAGATCCTGTTCGATGGCCAGGACATCACGGACCTGCCCATCACCGAGCGCGCGCGCCTCGGCATCGGCTACGGCTTCCAGCAGCCGGCCCGCTTCAAGGGCATGACCGTGAAGAAGCTGCTCGACATCTCCGCGGGCAAGAAGCTGCCCATGCTCGCCTGCAACGAGTACCTCTCGAAGGTGGGCCTGTGCTCGGCGAGCTACCTCACCCGCGAGGTGGACAAGTCGCTCTCCGGCGGCGAGGTGAAGCGCATCGAGATCGCCACCATCCTCGCCCGCGACCCGAAGCTGGCCATCTACGACGAGCCCGAGGCCGGCATCGACCTGTGGAGCTTCGACCGCCTGACCGAGACGTTCCGCGACATCCACGCGGCGCGCGACGGGCGTTCCATCGTCATCATCTCCCACCAGGAGCGCATCATCCAGCTCGCTGACGAGATCGTGCTTCTGCGCAGCGGGCGCGTGGCCGAGACGGGCACGCCCGAGGAGCTCATGCCCAAGCTGGGCTTCGCGGCGAAGGGCGTCGACGACTTCGGCTGCCCGCTGTCCACCCCCACCGAGCTGCACCTGACCGAGATCCCCACCACGTGCTAGCGGACGCCCGCGCACGTTTCCCCGCAGAAGGAGACAACCATGGCTGTTGACCTTTCCCCCATCGACGAGGGGCTGCTCGCCGAGATAGCGAACCTCCACGGCATGCCCAAGGGCGCCTTCAACATCCGCAAGGACGGCCAGCTCGTCGAGCGCCACTCCTCGGCGTTCATCGAGATTTCCACCAAGACCGACGTCCCCGGCATCGACATCAAGATCGCCCCGGGCACCAAGGGCGAGACCGTCTACATCCCCGTCATCGTCACGCAGTCGGGTCTCAAGGACGTGGTGTACAACACGTTCTACATCGGCGAGGACTGCGATGTGAAGATCGTCGCCGGTTGCGGCATCCACAACCACAGCGACGAGGCCTCCGAGCACGACGGCATCCACAGCTTCTACTGCGGCAAGAACAGCCGCGTCGTCTACGTCGAGAAGCACTACGGCGAGGGCGAGGGCACCGGCGAGCGCATCCTCAACCCGACCACCAACGTCTACCTGGAGGAGGGCGCCTACTGCGAAATGGAGATGGTGCAGCTGCGCGGCGTCACCTCCACGGTGCGCGACACCAACGCCGAGCTGGCCGCCGACGCCAAGCTCGTGCTGATTGAGAAGCTGCTCACCCACGACCGTCAGACGGCCGAGTCCAACATGAAGGTGGAGCTCAAGGGCGAGGGCTCGTCGGTGCAGGTGATCTCCCGCTCGGTGGCCCAGGACGAATCGGTGCAAGTCTTCAACCCGCTCGTCATCGGCGAGGCGGCCTGCCGTGGCCACGTCCAGTGCGACGCCATCATCATGGGCAACGCCAAGGTGAAGGCCATCCCCGGCATCGAGGCGGCGAGCGAGGACGCCCTGCTCGTGCACGAGGCGGCCATCGGCAAGATCGCCGGCGACCAGATCGTGAAGCTCATGACGCTCGGGCTCACCGAGGAGGAGGCCGAGCAGGAGATCCTGGAGGACTTCCTCAACTAGCGCGCGACACGAGCGCGCGGGAAGCTGAGGCTGCCGCGCGCCGGCGACAAAGCAGAGGGGGCGGCCGCGGCCGCCCCCTCTGCGTCTTGGCTAGTTGCGCGCGTTCGGGCTGGCGCCGACCGCGTTGCCGCCCACCGTGGCGGGCGCCGCGTCGTCGTCGCCGCCTTCGTCCTCGGCTTGGGTGGCGGCAGGCGCGCCGGCCGTCTGGGGGACGGCGGAGAGGTCGAGGGAGGTGCCGAGCCACTTCCGCTCGATGACGTCGATGACGCCGCCGCTCGTGAGGTCGGTCACCGCCTGGGTCACGGCAGCCTGCAGCTCGGCGTTGTCGTTGGACACGCCGATGCAGTAGCCGCTCGGGGCGAGCAGCATGGCGACGATGGACACGTCAACCCCCTGGCCGTGCGCCGCGTAGTAGCCGATGATGGCGTCGGCCGCCACGTAGCTGTCGGAGCCGCTCGTGAGGTCGGCAAAGGCATCGGTGAGGTTAGTGGTGGAGGTGAGCGCCGACTCGCCGAACTCGTTGGTCACGGCCCAGGCGCTCTTGGAGGATATCTGCGCGGCGAACTTGGCCGAGCCGCCCGCCGTCGGCACGCCTGCATCGGGCGAGGTGGCGAACGCGGCCACGCCCGTGGGCAGGTAGGCGCTCGAGAGCCAGAAGTCGCCGCCTTCGGATTGGTCGATGCCCATGACGAGGTCGACCTTGCCCTCAGCAAGCGCGCCCTCCGGGTCAGACCCCACGTCGACGATGGACAGCTTCAGGCCCAGGCGGTCGGCCAAGGCGGCGGCGATGTCCACGTCGATGCCGATGATCTTGTCGGAGCCCATGCCCGCCAGCGGCGGGTTGGCGGTGTCCACCCCCACGCGCAGGGTACCCGCCTGGCCGATGGCCGGCGACGCCACCGTGGGATCCTTCAGCGCAGGCTGGTAATTAGAGCTGCTGCAGCCGCCCAGGACGAGCGCGAGGCACGCCATGGCAGTCGCCAGGGCCGCGATGGCCCGGATACGCTTTCCCAACTTGACCCTCCGTCTTCGGACTTCAGCTAGCGCTTCCCCCGGCTGACCTAGTCTTCGACCCCACACTCGCGCACCGGGGCCTTCGCTTGCGCTAACGGCCCTCTCGCCCGCCGCGGCCTCGTGCCGCGGATAAGGTAGAACGGGCGGTGCGGCTTACCTCTAGGATACGCCGTGCTCACGGGACGAGCCCGCTTACGTGGATCCTTTCGACCGCATCTGCCATGGACTGAGGAGGCGCATCCGCCCCCCGCAACTACAGACCCGAGAGAAGCATCGTACAGTTTAGCAGAAGAGGGGGCGTCGCGCGGGGATGGCCCAGCGCAGGCCGTCAGAGGGGCAGGCGGAAGGGGCGCGGATGCTGGCAGGAGACGCAGGAGCGGAAGGGGCGTCTGGCGGCGACGGGGCGGAAGGCGGCCGGGGCGCCGGGGCTCCGGGATGGCGCGCAGGCGGCGCGCGAGGCGGATCCTGCGACGCGGAATGCCGGCAAGACGGGCGACGGGGCGCCGTCCGCGCCGGGCTGCGGAGGCGCCGT